>CAYGEE010000001.1:0-7256 GCA_964348765.1 uncultured Planctomycetales bacterium
GCGGCGGTAATTCAGTGGTAGAATGCCTCCTTGCCAAGGAGGATGCCATGGGTTCGAGCCCCATCCGCCGCTTTTGTTCTAGATAGGAGTTTCTTGATGAGGATCACCGATTTTTTGACCACCAAAACTGTTTCAGCAGATCTTGCAAGCAAAACAAAACCTCAAGTCATTGAAGAATTAGTTGGCATCTTAATTAAAGCCAAACTTATTCAAACGAAAGATAAGAAAAAAGTTTTAGAAGTTTTGATGGCGCGTGAAGCATTAGGTTCGACAGCCATTGGACAAGGGATCGCTATTCCTCATGGAAAATGTAATTCTGTTAAGAAATTGATCGCTTGCCTTGGTATTAGTAAAGAGGGGATCAATTTCGAATCGCTTGATGGTGAGCCCGCTTATATTTTCTTCTTACTATTGGCGCCAGTTGACTCGGCTGGTCCTCATTTGACTGTTCTTGCCAGAGTTTCTCGTCTATTAAAAGATAAATTTATCCGTGATGGATTGAGATTGGTAAAAGATGAAAAGTCTATCATTAAGATCATCCAACAAGAAGATGGGCGATTACCAAAAATGTAGACATGCCAAAAAACCCCTTCAAATTGCTTTATCCTGGGATTAATATTAAACGTTGGGTTTTTGCATCTTTAGCTGGAGTTGTTGTTGTTGGCTTTGGTGCGTATTTTATTTCTATTCCTTACCCTTTTGTAAATCTTTTTGGTGTTCTTTGGATTCTTTGCGGGCTGATTCTGATCGTTCTGGGAATGGGAAAAATGATCGTTTCTCTTTTAACGCTTTTTCTTCCGCAAGGGGAACGGGATCTTGTAAATATTCTTTATCAAAAGCGGTACTTAGAGCGTGGTCCCAAGATCGTAACGATCGGAGGAGGAACTGGGATCTCGCATTTGATCTTTGGTTTAAAGGAATATACGTCGAATATAACCGCGGTTGTTACGGTTGCAGATAGTGGAGGGTCATCTGGTCGGCTGAGGGAAGAATTTAATATTATTGCTCCAGGGGACATTCGAAACTGTTTGGTCGCGCTTGCGGATGCTCCGAAGTTGATGGGCGAATTATTTCAATTTCGTTTTTCTAAAGATTCTCAGCTTCAAGGCCACAATTTTGGTAATTTATTTTTAACTGCTATGGTTCAGCTTACGGATGGTGATTTTGAAAGAGCTGTTAAGGAGACGAGTAGGGTTCTTGCGATCCGGGGGAAAGTTGTTCCGGCGACAATTAGCAATGTTCATCTTGTTGCTGAATATTTAGATGGATCGCGGACCCAGGGAGAGGCGAAGATCCCGAATTCAAAGTTAAGCATTAAGCGTATTACGCTTACCGATGAGAATGCTTATCCGACAAAAGATGCTTTGATGGCGATCGCGGAAGCGGATGTTGTTATTCTAGGACCGGGGAGTCTTTATACTAGCATTATTCCAAATTTGATCATTAAGGGGATGAGCGAAGCGATCGCAAAATCGCAAGCTTATAAAATATATGTGTGCAACGTTATGACCCAGCACGGAGAGACGGATGGATTTTCCGCCAGTGATCACGTTAAAGCCATTGTTGAACATTCGAACAGTGGTGTCATCAATGCGTGTTTGATCAATGATGCGAATATTCCTCAGGAAGCTATGGATGCTTTAAACAGATATCGAAAGGAAGAGTCTTTTCCAGTAAAACCTGATGGGGAAGCCATTCGTGCGTTGGGCTACCGGGTGGTTGCTAAAGATCTCGTTGGAGTTACTGATTATATTCGGCATGATTCCGCTAAATTAACGCAAGCATTGATCGGGGTGATCGAAGCTCATCGAGTTATAAAAAGGTAATAAAGAAATTTGGGTTAATTATGGCAAAAATGCAAAAAGAGGTTATTGTGAAAAATGCTCAAGGGTTGCATGCGCGGCCTGCTGCATTATTTGTTCAGATTGCTTCAAAATATAATTCCAATATCACTATCAGGAAAGGTGATGAGAGAATTAATGGTAAGTCGATCATGGGCCTTTTAACTTTGGGGGCCCAAAAAGATACGAAACTTATTCTAGAGATCGATGGTGATGATGCGCAGGTGATGTTTGTTGAGTTGGAGAAGCTCTTAACCAAAGAAGATATCTTATGAGCGAATTTGTTTTAAAAGGAATTCCAGCGGCTCCAGGCATTGCCTGCGGGTATGCTTTTATTATGAATAAGCAGGAGTTTAATGTTTCTCCGAGAGCGATCATGGATAAGGAAGTTTGTATCGAGATCGCCCGCTTTGAAGAGGTTTTGGTTCGGACTAGAGAAGAAATTCTAGCCATTCAGAAAAAGATCAGTGCTGGGATGGAGGGGGAGCATGCGCAGATCTTTGACGCGCATCTTTTGGTTTTGGAAGATCGGGCATTGGTCGAGGAAGTGATCAAAAGGATCAAGAGTGAGAGGCTTTCCGCCGAGTATATTTTCTCGGAAGTATTGAAAAAATATATGAAGATATTTTCTACGATCGATGATGAATATTTACGTGAACGTGGTAGTGATGTTAATGATGTTGGCCGGCGAGTCTTAAAATATTTAATGGAAGATTCTAAGGTCAGCGAGTTTGACCATATTACGGAGGAAATTATCATAGTAAGTCATGATATCTCTCCTTCCGACATGGTAAGTATCCTTAGTAAAAAAGTCATCGGGATCGCAACTGATATCGGGGGGAAAACATCTCATTCCGCGATTATGGCCAAATCGTTAGGGATCCCTGCGGTTGTGGGATTAAAAGATACGACATTAAGGATCCACAATCAGGATTATATTATTGTCGATGGGCGAAAAGGTCTTGTTATTATCCAGCCGACGGATAAAACAAAAGAACTTTATAAGGATGCGCAAAGCCGGATCTTTGAATCGCGGTATCAATATCAAGATATTAAAGATCTGCCGGCGGAAACAACGGATGGAAGAAAAATATCATTACTGGCGAATCTTGAACTTCCTACGGAAATATCTACGGTCATTAAGCATGGAGCGGATGGCATTGGGCTTTATCGCACAGAATATATGTATATGAACCGCGTGGATCTTCCGTCGGAAGAAGAGCAGTTTGAAGCCTATCGGCATGTTGCACAAGCGCTTGCTCCGCGGCCAGTAACCATCCGCACCTTGGATATCGGCGGGGATAAATTCATTTCAAGTCTTCAAATCCCTCGTGATATGTATCCGTTCTTGGGTTGGCGGGCGATCCGTTTTTGTTTGGCAAGGCCTGATATTTTTAAAGCTCAATTAAGGGCGATCTTGCGCGCATCTGTTTATGGAAACGTCAAAATGATGTATCCGATGATCACCGGTGTCGGCGAGCTTTGTCAGGCGAATGCGATCCTTGAAGATGTTAAAAAGAGTTTGAAAGATGAAAAGATCCCGTTTGATCAAAATATCAAGGTTGGAGTTATGATCGAAGTTCCTTCGGCCGCTATGACTGCTGATCTTCTTGCAAAAGAAGCCCAATTTTTTAGTATTGGGACAAATGATCTTATTCAATACACTTTAGCTGTTGGACGGGTTAATGAGCAGACGGCTTCTTTGTATGAACCTGGTCATCCGGCGGTGTTACGTCTTATCAAGAATACGATCGATGCTGCTAATGCCGCGAATATTCCCGTAAGTCTTTGTGGAGAGATCTCTAGTGAACCGGTCCTTGCGTTTATTTTACTGGGGCTTAATTTGACTGAAATGAGTATGTCTTCTTTGAGCCTTTTGCAGATCAAAAAACTTATTCGCAGTGTCAGTTTTGCTGATGCTAAAAAATTAGCTAAAGAAGTTTTGATGCTTCCAACAGGGCAAGAAGTTGAGGAATTGAGCCGCTCAAGGCTACGGGAGCTAGCGCCGCAAATCTTACTAGCCGAAAGAGGCGAATAATGAAGGTTTTGATCCTTGCCGGAGGGTATGGAACACGGTTAAAAGCCTTGGGTGAACATACTCCGAAAGCTTTGCTAGATATTAATGGCCGGCCTTTAGTGAATTATATTCTTGGTAAGGTTGAGAAATTAGACGGGCTTAATAATGTTATTCTTGTTACCAATAATAAGTTTTATCAAACATTTTGCGATTGGGCGGGGAATGAGAAAGCATATTCTTATCCGATCGATATTGTTAATGATGGAACGACCACTTCGGAAGATCGGCTGGGGTCCATTGGGGATATTGATTTTGTTATAACCAAACTGAATATTCATGACGATTTACTGGTTGTTGGCGGCGATAATTTATTTGACTATAATTTGGATGATTTTTATCAGTTTGCGAGAAAAATGACTTCGGCGGCGACAATTGGAGTCTTTGACATCCAGAATCTGGAAGAAGCTAAAAAGTTCGGAGTTGTGAGTCTTGATAGTAACCAGAAGATCACGCTTTTCGAGGAAAAACCGCAAGATCCTAAGTCAACGCTGATCGCGATGTGTTTTTATTATTTCCCGAAAGATTCTTTGAGTTTTATTGGTCAGTATCTTAAGGAAACCGGGAAAGCGGATAGAGCTGGCGATTATATCAAGTGGTTACGGGAAAAAAAGGATGTTTATGCTTTTAAGTTTATTGGGAAATGGTATGATATCGGGAGTTTGGAATCCTATGAAGAGGCAAAAAAGAATTTTCGTTGATCTTTAACTATTTTTAAAAAAATATCGACATTTTTAAGTTTTAGGTATAATACTCTAACTTTTTTGAGAAGATCCACATAAGAAAGGATGGTAGTCGTGAAAGGAAATTATGTCATTACATCAGAGTCAGTAGGCCGTGGCCACCCGGATAAATGCTGCGACCAGATCTCCGACGCGGTTTTGGATGCTGTTTTAAAAGAAGATCCCAAAGGGCGTGTCGCCTGTGAAACTTTTATTTCCATGGGACTTGTTATAGTCGGTGGAGAGATCACGACAACGACATATATTGACGTGCATAAATTAGTGCGCGGCGTTCTTAAGGATATCGGGTATACCCATCAAAAATACGGTTTTGATGCTTCAACCTGCGCGATTCTTAACGCGATCAATAGCCAATCGCCTGATATTTCTCAGGGCGTTGACACGGGAGGAGCTGGTGACCAAGGGATCATGATCGGGTATGCCTGCGATGAAACGCCGGAATTAATGCCTTTGCCGATCATGCTCGCGCATAGATTAGCGCAGCGCATGGAAGAAGTTCGTGTTAAAAATATTCTAGATTACTTGGGCCCTGACTGCAAAAGCCAGGTGACCGTTGAATATGATGACGGTAAACCGACCAGAATTGATACCGTTGTTTTGGCTTGTCAGCATACCGAGAAGATCCTTGATCCGACCGGAAAGAAGATCACTGAAAAATCCAAAAAAGAAATGATCGACGCGATCGCTATGCCGATCGTTGGGAAATTGATAGACAAGAATACGAAGTTTTATGTCAATGAAACCGGTAAATTTGTTATCGGCGGACCGCAATCTGATACCGGCGTTACCGGCCGTAAGATCATTGTCGATACTTATGGCGGCGTTGTTTCTCACGGCGGCGGTGCTTTTTCTGGAAAAGATCCGACCAAAGTCGACCGCTCCGCGACTTATATGGCGCGCTATGTGGCAAAAAATGTTGTCGCCGCAAAATTAGCCAAGCGATGCTGGATCCAATTAGGTTATGCCATCGGTAAAGCCGAACCGGTTTCTATTGGTGTTGATACTTTCGGTACGGGCGAAATTTCCGAGCAGAAGATCGTTGAGATCATTAAGAAGAATTTCAACTTTACACCCAAAGGGATCATTGAAGAGTTAAAACTTTTAACTCCGATCTATCAAAAAACAGCTTCTTACGGGCATTTTGGCCGTGAAGAATTTTCATGGGAAAAAACGAATAAAGCCGCGCTGTTGGCGAAAGACCTTAAAGTTTCGGTTTAATCGACTGTGTCATCGCGAGATGGATAATTTTCGTTAACGAAGCGATCTTTTAAGAGATTGCTTCGTTGACAGAGCAAGGGCTCCTCGCAATGACACAAAATTTAATTTAGAATACATTGTTAAGAAAGGGATTTTCATGGATTACGATGTCAAAGACATTTCCTTAGCTCCGAAGGGAAAACTTCGCATGGAATGGGCTAAGCGGGATATGCAGGTTCTTACTCAGATCGAGGAGCGTTTTGAAAAAGAAAAACCTCTGAAAGGTTTACGCGTTAGCGCGTGCCTTCACGTCACAACTGAAACGGGAAATCTCGCGCGAGTATTAAAAGCGGGCGGCGCGAATGTACGTTTATGCGCGTCGAATCCGTTGTCGACGCAGGATGACGTTGCCGCATCGCTTGTGAAAGATTATGGTATTTCGGTCTATGCTATTAAAGGGGAAGATAATAAAACATATTACAAACATATCAATGCAACACTTGATTTGAAACCGCATTTAACCATGGATGACGGAGCAGACCTTGTTTCTGAGATCCATCAAAAGCGACGAGATTTGTTGAAAGATCTTTACGCCGGGACAGAAGAAACGACAACGGGTGTTGTCCGGTTAAAAAGCATGGAAGCGCAGAATAAATTGATGTTCCCGATCGTCGCTGTTAATGACGCGATGACGAAACATTTTTTTGATAACCGTTACGGGACAGGCCAGTCGACGATCGACGGGATCATCCGCGCGACGAACCGTTTGATGGCGGGATCCAATTTTGTTATTTGCGGATTCGGTTGGTGCGGCCGAGGATTAGCCTTACGAGCCTCAGGAATGGGTGCGAAAGTTATCATTACAGAAGTTGATCCTCTGCGCGCGCTTGAGGCGAACATGGATGGTTATCAAGTGATGCCCATGAGCCAGGCCGCGAAGATCGGCGATGTGTTTTGTACAGTCACAGGCGACTTAAATGTTATCCGCAAGGAACATATGATCACCATGAAAGACGGCGCGATCCTTTGCAATTCGGGCCATTTTAACGCCGAGATCGATCTTAATGGGTTGGGAACGATCACAAAATCTCGACGAATGATCAGAGATTTTGTTGAAGAATATATGCTGAAAAATGGTAAAGCGATCTATATTTTAGGCGATGCACGGCTCATCAACTTAGCCGCCGCGGAAGGTCATCCGGCATCCGTTATGGATATGAGTTTTGCCAATCAAGCCCTTTGCGCGGAATATGTCGCGAAAAATCATAAGAAGCTTGAGAAAAAAGTTTACTCTGTCCCTGAAGATATCGATCGCATGATCGCGAAATTGAAATTAAAAGCGTTGGGTGTTACGATCGATACGTTAACAGCTGAACAGAAAAAATATCTTGCCAGCTGGGA
>CAYGEE010000001.1:7356-49045 GCA_964348765.1 uncultured Planctomycetales bacterium
CCAGGAATGAATGCGGCTATTCGCGCGGTTGTTCGATGTGCGCTTAAGAACAATATTCTTGTTGATGGCATCATGCGAGGATATGAGGGGATCTTTAATGAGGAGATCATTCCTTTAAATCATCGGTCTGTTTCAAATATTATCAGTCGCGGAGGAACGATCCTTAAGACTGCGCGTTCGAAAGAATTTGGAACTGATGAGGGAAAAGCGAAAGCGGCTAAGATCATCAGGAAACATAAGATCGATTGTTTGGTTGTGATCGGCGGTGATGGAAGTTATCGTGGAGCTGCGCGTCTTCATGAAAAATTTGGTATACCGGCGATCGGTTTGCCAGGAACCATTGATAATGATCTTTTTGGGACTGATGAAACTATCGGCTGTCATACAGCGGTTAATACCGCGCTTGATGCGATCGATAAAGTTCGTGATACGGCTCACAGTATGGAGAGGATCTTTATCATTGAGGTTATGGGAAATAAATCAGGATATATTGCGGTGGAAGTTGCTTTGGGTGCTGGAGCGGAAGATGTCATTATCCCTGAAAGAAAATTTGATTATGATCGGATGGTCAAAAACATAAAAGAAGGGCACAAGAAGGGCAAAGTCAGCTGGATCATTGTTGTTGCTGAAGGCGCAGGAAAAGGGCATGAGATCGCTAATACGATCACGACTATGACGGGATTAGAGACACGGTTTGTTGTTCTCGGCCATGTTCAGCGCGGCGGAACTCCGACGGGGCAAGACAGGATCATGGCGACACGTCTGGGTGCTGCTGCTGTCGAACTTATTGTAAAAGGTGAATTTGGTAAGGCTGTTGGGATCGTTCGTGATGAGATCAATATTATTGATCTTCAAGATGCAAAACAGAAAGAATTTAAACATTTGGATGGTTTTTTAAAGTTAATGAAAGATTTATCTTAAAAGAAGGAAGGGTTTATGCTGAAAATTTATTATGATAAAGATGCAGATCTTAATCGATACAAAAATCGAAAGATCGCGATCATTGGTTATGGTATCCAGGGCCGTGGGCAGGCTTTGAGTTTGCGCGATAGCGGGCTGAATGTTATTGTCAGTCAAAGAGAAGGCGGACCTAATTATGAACAAGCGATCAAGGATGGATTTACTCCCGTTCCGGCGGGCGTTGCTGCGAAAGAAGCTGATGTCATTATGATCTTGACACAAGATCATGTGCAGGCGAATTTATATAAAAGTGAAATAAAAAGATACATGAAAAAAGGAAAGTCCCTCGCTTTTTCTCATGGATTTAACATCCATTTTGGACAGATCAAACCGTCAAAAGATGTTGATGTTTGGATGATCGCGCCCAAAGGTCCGGGGGCTCTTGTGCGTCGGCAATTTGAAGAAGGTAAAGGCGTTCCATGTTTGGTCGCTATTCATCAAGATGCATCTGGCCATGCGATGGCGGATGCTCTTGCTTATGCCAAAGGGATTGGTGGCGGGCGTGCAGGTATTATTGAAACAACTTTCAAAGAAGAAACAGAAACGGATCTTTTCGGCGAGCAAAGTGTTCTCTGCGGTGGGGCGAGTGAATTGGTTAAAGCTGGATTTGAAACATTGACGGAAGCTGGGTATCAGCCGGAGATCGCTTATTTTGAATGTCTTCATGAGCTTAAGCTTATTGTGGATATTATGTATGAAGAAGGTATTAAGGGAATGAGAAAAAGAGTTTCTGATACGGCGGAATACGGCGATTACAGTCGCGGCCCGCGGATCGTTACAGATCGCACACGAAAAGAAATGAAAAAAATTTTAAAAGAAATTCAAACTGGAAAATTCGCCCGCGAATGGATGCGTGAAAACCGCCAGGGCCGGACGAATTTTAATAAATTCCGTGAAGATTCTGTCAATCATCCTATCGAAAAAGTCGGGGCGAAGTTGCGCGAGATGATGTCCTGGATGAAAAAATAGAAATTCTTATTTTTAGTTTTTAAAATCCATTCCCCGCAACTTATGTTCGATGTGTCTTATCATAAGTTGCGGTCTTATTTATGGATCATAACGATAAATATTCAAGCTAATTAAAAATATGACAAACTCAAATAAAGTTTTAATTTTTGATACTACATTGCGCGACGGAGAACAAGCTCCGGGTGCTAGCATGAACCAAAGTGAAAAATTGGAGATTGCTTCTGGCTTAGAGCGATTGGGTGTTGATATTATTGAGGCTGGTTTTCCGGTCATTTCTAAAGGTGATTTTGAGTCTGTTACGGCTGTTGCCAAAAAGATCAAAAGATCCATTGTGTGCGGATTGGCGCGGTGTGTGAAAAAAGATATTGACGCGGCCGCGGAAGCATTGATTTCGGCGAAGCGTAAACGCATTCATGTGTTTTTGGCAACGTCCAAAATTCATATGGAACACAAGCTGAAAAAATCTCAAAAAGAGATCTTGCAAATGGCTGTCGATGCGGTCAAATACGCGAGAAGTAAAGTTGAGGATGTTGAATTTTCTCCGGAAGATGCATCGCGTTCTGAAAAAGATTTTTTATATAGTGTTTTGGAAGCCGTGATCGACGCCGGAGCAACGACGGTTAATATTCCGGATACCGTTGGATATACTGTTCCGACGGAATATGGGAAATTGATCGTTGATATTAAAGAGAATGTTCGCAATATTAATAAAGCGATCATTTCTGTTCATTGTCATGATGATCTGGGGTTAGCAGTTGCCAATTCTTTATCTGCCGTGCGAAACGGGGCGCGGCAAGTTGAATGTACGATCAATGGGATCGGAGAACGGGCCGGAAACGCTTCGATGGAGGAGATCGTTATGGGTTTGAAAACCCGGCAGGATATTTATGGTTGCTCGACGGGCATTCATACGCCGGAGATCTATCGTGTTTCTCGGATGGTAAGCAAAGCGACCGGTTTTATTGTTCCGCCGAATAAAGCGATTGTCGGAGCGAATGCTTTTCGTCATGAATCGGGGATCCATCAGGATGGAATGTTAAAGGAACGCTCGACATATGAGATCATGCGGCCGGAAGATGTTGGATTTTTTGGAAATGGATTAGGATTGGTTTTAGGAAAACATTCCGGGCGGCACGCTTTTAAAGAACGATTAAAAATTCTGGGTGTCGATCTGTCTGAGCAAGATGTCGATAAAGCTTTTGAACGTTTTAAGGATGTCGCGGATAAGAAAAAGAATGTTTTTGATGAGGATCTCTTGGCTATTGTTGACGATGAAGTTAAAGCTGTCACCGCTATTTGGAGTTTGGTAAGTTTAGAGGTGAAAAGTGGAACAAATATCAAGCCGGAAGTAACTGTTGTTTTAAAATATAAGAATCGTGAATATAAAAGATCGTCGTCAGGTGATGGTCCGGTTGATTCCTGTTATAAAGCGATCGATGCCATTACAAAAATACAGGGTCAATTGATGGATTATTCTATCCAGTCTGTTACTCAGGGCAAAGATGCTATGGGTGAGGTCAGGATCAAAGTGAATATCAAAGATAAGATCGTGATCGCACATGGGACAAGTACGGATATTTTTGAGGCTTCCGCCAAGGCTTACATTCAAGCGATCAATAAGGTTCTTGCGCAAAAAAATAACGTTAAATAACAATGGAAGAAGTCACCTGTCACCTGTCATCGGTCAAAAAATTAAGAACACAGATGACATTTGACTGATGACTGGTGACATTTTATCTATGAATGAAAACAAAGCTATTTACGGCATCATCGGTTTCCCTCTTAAACATAGTTTGTCCCCGGTCATGCATAACACCGCTTTTGACGCTCTTGAAGTGGACGCGGTTTATGAGAAATTTGAGTTGCAGGAAAATGAGCTAAAAGATTTTTTTGCTGGTCTGCGAAAAAAGAATTCCCCGATCTTTGGGCTTAATGTCACGATCCCCTATAAAGAAAAAGTTTTAGAATATTTGGACAGCGTAACGCCGCTCGTTGAGCGGATCCAAGCTGTCAACACGATCGTTATTACCAATCAGAGGAAATTGATCGGTTATAACACTGACGCGCCGGGATTTCTTGCGCATTTGGCTGAGTTAAAGGTTTCTTTGAAAGAAAAGAATGTGGCTATTTTAGGTTCGGGCGGAACAACTCGCGCGATCTTAGCGACAATGTGCATGATTCCGGATCGGCCCAATGAGATCACGATCTATAATCGCACCGCATCAAAGTTAAAACAATTGATCGATAGTTTAGGTCAGCGGGTCGATCTTAGTATTGTTCGGGTTGTTGATAGTCTTGACGATCTGCGATTGGAAAAGTCGGATATTCTCATTAATACGACTTCCGTCGGATTAGATAAAAAAGATGAGTCGCTTATTAATGAAGAGTTGCTTCATTCTGATCTGTTCGTGTATGATATTATTTATTCTCCTAAAGAAACAGCGCTCTTAAAGATGGCTAAGCGAAAAGGGGCAAAGGTTGCCAATGGATTGGGGATGTTGTTCTATCAAGGTGTATTGTCATTTGAACATTGGGCGAACGTATTGCTTGAGGATGAGTTGAAAAATAAAATGCGTAAAAGTCTTGAGAAGGCGGTGATCTAATGGATATGGTTTTTGATCTTTTCTTTTTTGTTTTTGGGTCGATCGTTGGAAGTTTTTTGAATGTTTGTATTGTTCGTATGCCGGATGAAAAATCGATCGTTTTTCCGGGGTCTCATTGTGTCCATTGTAAAAAAGCGATCAGTTTTTATGATAATGTCCCTCTGTTAAGTTATCTCATCCTCGGCGGGAAATGCCGTCATTGTGGAGTGAAGATCTCGATACGATATTTCTTTGTTGAATTATTAACTGCGGTCATTTTTGTGTTTTTTTACCGTTATTATGGATTGAATATTCTGCTTCTTCCGTATTTAACAATGGTTTGCTGTTTTATTGTCTCAACTTTTGTTGATTTTAAACACCGCATCATTCCGGATGAAATAAGCGTAGGAGGGATGTTCGCGGGGCTTCTTTTGAGCCTGTTCATTCCGCAGCTGCATGGGATCCATATGCATCAAAATTTTTTATTGAACCATCTTCATTCCTTTGGGCTTTCACTTTTGGGTGGTTTGGTTGGCGGTGGATCGATATATTTGATGGGAATGTTGGGTGATTTTCTTTTCAAGAAGGAAAGCATGGGCGGCGGCGATGTAAAATTAATGGCGTTAGTGGGTGCATTTTTAGGCTGGGAGTTGGCACTGTTGACTTTTTTCCTTGCTCCGATCTTTGGAGCTGTTTATGGCATTATTGAGAAAATACGAACCAATGATACCGCGATTCCCTACGGCCCTTTTTTGGTTTTAGGTGCTTTAATTAGCCTTTTCTATGGCGATCGTCTGATCGCTTGGATCTTAAGTGGTTATGGCTTATATTAGGTCTTATTAATCCCCCTTGTTTTTTATTTCCCCCGTTTTGTATTATATTAATATTAATAATTAAGTGCTGTTAAATTGACAGTCAAAAGCCATTGTGTTAAAATCCCCCCATGCAAAGCTCGAATATAGTCTTGATCGGCTTTATGGGTTCCGGGAAGTCCAGTGTTTCAAAGCTGCTGGCAGAGAGCTTAAGGCGAAAGCTTTATTCTACGGATTCTATGATCGAAAATCGTACGAAGAAAACGATACAAGAAATCTTTAACTCAAAGGGAGAGAAGCACTTCCGTAAATTAGAACGAAGTGTTATTAAGGAGCTTTCGAGCAAAAAAAATGCTATTATTGATTGCGGCGGAGGCATTATTTTACAGCAGGCGAATATTAACGACCTTAAGCGTAATGGATGTGTGTTCTATTTAAAGGCTGGGCCTGCTTTTTTATATAAAATGGTACAAAAAAAGAAAAATCGTCCGCTTTTAGCTGTTGAGGATCCATTTAAGGTGATCAAGCGAATTCTTTTGGACAGAAAAGAACAATACGAACAAGCAGATTTTACGGTTCGTTCAGAGAACCGGACGATCAAGCAAATGTGTGAAAAGATCATTTTGATTGCGAAAAAGGAAGGAATATTGCTATGACCGAATTAGAGGCTTTAATTGTTTTAAATGCGATCGTTGGATTAACAAACACCCGAATTGTGAAACTTATTGAATATTTTGGTTCAGCCCAGAATGTTCTGGCAGCTTCGTTGGAGAGTTTAATATCTAGCCAGATCCTTTCTGCAGACGTGGCCGGTGTTGTGGTCAGTTTTCCTAAAGATAGCTTTTTAAGATCGGAAAAAGCATTGATCGAGAAGAATCGATTGACTGTTTTATCTTTTTCTGATGAAGGGTTTCCATTAAAACTAAAAGAGATCCCCGATTCTCCGATCGTTTTGTATGTTAAGGGTGATGTTTCTGTTTTAAATGACCTGTCGGTTGCGATCGTCGGTTCACGAAAAGCATCTCTTTATGGGATCTCAACCGCAAATCAGATCGCGTCGCGATTGGCGGAATATGGATTTATTATCGTTTCTGGCCTAGCGCGCGGGATCGATACTGCCGCTCATAAAGGCGCTCTGCAGGGTAAAGGTAAGACGATCGGGGTTCTTGGGCACGGATTTTCGTATGTTTATCCTCCGGAGAATAAAGAGCTTTATGAAGAAACCGCTTCGCATGGCGCGATCATTTCTGAATTCGCGATGGATACACCGCCCATTCCTTTTAATTTTCCGAGGCGCAATCGTATTGTCAGCGGTTTATCTATGGGTGTTGTTGTCGTTGAGGCGGCAGAAAAAAGCGGAGCGTTGATCACGGCGGATTTTGCGCTTGAACAAGGGCGGGAAGTTTTTGCTGTTCCCGGCAAGATCGATAGTCTGACATCACGCGGAGTAAATAATTTGATCAGGCAGGGCGCTAAACTTGTAATGGGTGTTGAGGATATTCTTGAAGAATTAAAAGGGGATGTCGCCGCAAGCGTTAGAGGCGGATCTCAGAGGGTTGAAGATAATGCGATCCCAAGTCAGCCGCAATATGTGATCCCGGCGGGCGAATTATCTGTTGATGAATCATTTCTTTTAGACCAGATGAGTGATATTCCAATTCACTTTGATGAGCTGTCTCAAAAATGTTCTGCTCAAATAATAAATGTGTCTTCACTTCTTTTTAAATTGGAATTAAAAAAAGTCATCAAGCAATTACCGGGAAAATATTTTCAGAGGCAATTTATAACGACACATAAATAAGGAATTCTCATGGCTAAAGCCGCAGTTATTGTCGAGTCACCAGCGAAAGTAAAAACGATCAATAAGATCTTAGGGGATAAATTCAAAGTTATTGCTTCGATGGGGCATTTGATCGATCTGCCGAAGTCAACCTTGGGTGTTGATGTCGACCATGACTTTGCGCCGAAATTCATTGTTGTGCGCAGTAAGCAAAAGATCTTAACGAAGTTAAAAGCTGACACAAAATCGGTTAAAGAGATCTATTTCGCGACCGATCCTGACCGTGAGGGCGAGGCGATCGGTTGGAATCTGCAAGAGGTTATTGGGAAGGATAAAAAGATCTTCCGCGTTACTTTTCAAGAGATCACAAAAGACGCGGTTTTAAAAGCCTTTGAGAATTGTCGTGAGTTTAATCAAGATCTTATTAATGCACAGGTTGGCCGCCGTATCTTAGATCGGATCGTCGGCTATAAGATCAGCCCGATCCTTTGGAAGAAGGTTGGATCTCGTCTTAGCGCCGGGCGTGTGCAGTCGGTGGCGCTAAGGATCATCGTTGAACGTGAGCGCGCGATCCAGAAATTCATTCCGCAGGAATATTGGGAAATTGAAGTTGACCTTAACAAGTCCGGCTTAAAGGATGTTTTAGTAACGTCGCTTGAAAAGATCAATGATAAAAAGATCGAATTTCTTTCAGAGATTGATTCTAGGACGGCTGTGAGTGCTTTAAAAAATGAAAAGTTTGTGATCTCCCAGGTCAGTGAAAAAGAGATCAAACGTAAATCTAATCCGCCGTTCATTACAAGTACTTTGCAACAGGATTCGTTCAATAAACATCGTTTTAACGCCAGTAAAACTATGATGCTTGCTCAGCAGCTTTATGAAGGTGTTGACATTGGTCAGGAAGAAACGATGGGGCTTATTACTTATATGCGTACAGATTCGGTGAATATTTCTAAGGAAGCGATCGAAAAGGTCAGGAAATTCATTGGATCAAAATACGGGGCAAAATATCTTCCGTCAGAACCAAATGTTTTTAAGTCTAAGAAAAATGCTCAAGAAGCGCATGAGGCGATCCGTCCGACGGATGTTGAAAGAACTCCGGAACGTGTTAAGAATTTTCTTGATAGCGATCAATTAAAACTTTATGAGCTTATCTGGAATCGTTTCGTTTGTTCTCAGATGACGCAGTCTGTGTCGTTGAGTAAAAGGATCGAAATAAGTGCTGGTTCGTATTCATTATCTACCTCGGGCTCAACACTTGTTTTTGATGGGTTTCTAGCTGTTGATCGTGACACAAGAGAGGAAGAATCCAAAGTTGATCTAGCTCCTTACAAAGAAGGCGATGAATTAAAGCTTGTGGAAATAAAACCATCACAGCATTTTACTAAGCCACCGGCGCGTTTTTCCGACGCGAGTCTTGTTAAAGCGCTCGAAGAAGCTGGCATCGGCCGGCCGAGTACGTATGCTTCGATCATGCATACGCTTATATTTCGGAACTATGTTGTTCGCGAGAAAGGATATTTAAGTCCTACCGTGCTTGGGATGCAGATCTGTGACATTTTGATGGAACATTTTAAAACGATCATGGATATTACATTTACCGCGAAGATGGAGGAGAGTTTGGATCTTGTTGAAGAAGGAAAGCTGCAGTATCCGGATCTTTTGAGGGAGTTTTATACGCCTTTTGAAGAAGAATTAAAGTCAGCGGAAAGTAAGATCGTTAAAACTGAGAATTTTGTTGATAAAGTTTGTCCTCTTTGCGCCAAACAACTTGTGATCAAGTGGGGCCGACGCGGGAAGTTCTTAAGCTGCTCTGGTTTTCCTGAATGCAAACATGCTCAGCCGATAACAACAGGCACGAAATGTCCCAAAGATGGCTGCGATGGCGAGCTTGTGAGCCGAAGATCCAAGCGAGGGACATTTTTCGGCTGCAGCCGTTATCCGCAGTGTGATTTCATTAGTAATGAATTGCCAAAGGAGGGCGCTAGTGAAAATAGTGGGATTAGTGGGGGTTAGTGGGATTAGTGGAAAAATATAACCCACTTATTCCACCAAATTCGCTAAAGCCACTTTATTAGCCCAAGCATGAACCGTTATATCGAAAAATTCATTTCATACTTGGAAGTCGAAAAAAATTATTCAAAACATACGATCATTAATTATACGATCGATCTTAAAGAGTTTTTTGTTTTTATTGGCGAAACACCGCTCTCAAACATTGAGTATTTGACGCTTCGAAAATATTTGGCGCATATTAAAACGAGTCAGCCGCGGCCGCGGACTGTGGCTCGAAAACTTTCAAGCTTGCGTAGTTTTTTTAAATTTTTAACTCGAGAAGGTCTTATTGATAAAAATCCTTCAACATTGTTAATGTCGCCAAAGCTTGATAAAGTTTTGCCGAAATTCCTTGTTGAAGATGAGATGACATCTTTTATTGAAGCGACAGACCTTAAAACGGAGTTTGGGAAAAGGGATAGGGCGATCTTAGAGACGCTTTATAGCACAGGGATCCGAGTGAGCGAATTAGTCGGGTTAAATGTCGACAATGTGGATCTGATCGGCAGTATCATTAAGGTTTATGGAAAAGGAAAGAAAGAGCGGTTGGTCCCTATTGGGGAAAAGGCTATTGAGGCGATCCAAGATTATTTAAATAGTCGAAAAAAAAAGTCGCAGGCGGTTTTTTTGAATAAAAATGGGACAAGGCTGACGGCAAAAAGCATCTGTGATATGACGCACAAATATATCAAACTGACCAGCTCGAATCAGGAAGTGTCCCCGCATATGATGAGGCATTCTTTTGCTACACATTTATTGAATCGCGGGGCGGATTTACGTTCTGTTCAGGAACTTTTAGGCCATGCGAATTTATCGACAACACAAATTTATACACATGTTACAACGGATAAGTTAAAAAAAGTTTACGACAAAGCGCATCCAAGAGCGTGAAATGATTTAGAATTCAGTGTGTCAGAGGATCAGATGGAGATTCCAGAGGATAGAGGTCAGAAAGTTTTCTGGACATCTGAATTCTGATCCGGCTCATCTGATAGTCTGATGTTCTGATCTCTTTTGAACAACAGTGATCTAATATGTTTATTCTTTACGATTTGATAACTTTTATCTTCTGCCTCATGTTCATGCCGTATCTTTGGATCCGGCGGAAGTGGCATAAGGATTTTTGGATGCGTTTTGGAGCTCATCCTTCTGAATTGATATCTGCATTAAGGGAAAAAGAGAATATTTGGGTCCATGCGGTTAGCGTCGGTGAGGTTCTCGCTGTTGCCCCGCTTATTAAGAATATGAAGATGTTATTTCCTTCGGAAAAGATTGTTTTAACTACGGTCACTCGAACGGGCTATGGGCTTGCGAAAAAAAGTTTAGTGCATGAGTGCATTGTTCTTTATGCTCCGATAGATTTTAGCTGGGTTGTCAATAAATTCATTGATCGCATCAAGCCAAAGATCTATGTTTGCATGGAAACTGAGCTGTGGCCGAATATCTTTCACTCGCTTTTTAAGTATAAAGTTCCGATCATTCTGATCAATGGCCGAATCTCGGATAGAGGGTTTCGTGGATATCGCAAGATCCGATTCTTAACAAAGAAAGTCCTTAGTTATGTCACGCTTTTGTGCATGCAGACCCAAGCTGACGAGGAGAGGATCATTGCCCTTGGCGCATCGCGTGAGAAGGTTCGGGTTGTCGGGAATTTAAAATTTGATATTATAACATCTTTAGAACATCAGCCTCGGGAGATCCTGGATCTTGACCCCGATGCTATTATTTTTATCGCCGGCAGCACTCATCCGGGAGAGGAAGAAATATTGTTGAATGTTTATGCTTCGTTAAAACAAAAATTCAATTCATTGCGCCTTATTATCGCTCCGCGGCACGTCGAGCGGGCGGTTGAGATCGAGAAATTAGTCAGGGAAAAGGGTTTTAATCCGATTTTCTATACGCAGTTATTCAAAAACAAAAACAGTCCTGATTCCGTGATCATTGTCGATACAATTGGACAGTTGCGGTTTCTTTATAGTTTGGCGAATGTTGTCTTCATCGGGAAAACATTATGCGTCGGAGGCGGGCAGAATATTATCGAGCCAGCTGTTTTTGCTAAGCCGATCATTGTTGGCCCGAGGACTGAGAATTTCCGTGAGATAGTCGACGATTTCAAGAAAGAAAAAGCGATCATTCAGGTTCAAAATGAAGAAGAACTTTTAAAGGTAATGGAGGAATTGTTTAAAGATCCGCAGAAATTAAAAGAGATCGGATTGAAGGCAAAGAATTTGATCGAGACCCATCAGGGAGCGACTTTACGGACTTTAAGTGTCATTCAGCGTTATGTGGTGAAAAGGTAATGGCTGATCTAAAAGAATTTTTGTATTCAGTTGTAAAAAACGAGAGGAAAGGCTTTGGGATCGGCCTTTTGAAATTTTTTTTGTTGATCATTTCTTTTGTTTATCAGTTCATCGTTTTAAGCATTTTGTTCTTTTATAAAACAGGGTTCTTGAAAGCAGTGAAAATACCAAAGCCTGTTGTCAGCGTTGGGAATCTTACCATTGGCGGATCAGGGAAAACACCGCTTGTTGAATATCTTGCGGTACGTTTTAAGACTAATAATATCAAATCGGTCATTTTAGCGCGCGGATATAAATCGCTCTCGGCAGAAGATCTTAAGAATGATGAGATTTTGATGCTCGAGAAGAAATTACCGGAGGTTTCGATCCTCTCGGGCGCGGATCGGTGCCGGAATGCTTTTAATTATTTGCAAAAAAATGATGCGGATGTTTTTATTTTGGATGATGGTTTTCAGCATTGGAAGATTAAGCGAGATCTTAATATTGTCACAGTTGATTCGACAGACCCGTTTGGCAATGGTTATCTGCTCCCGCGAGGGGTTTTGAGGGAACCGATATCTTCGCTTAAGCGCGCACAGGTTGTTGTTCTAACTAAAACGGATCTTGGGAAAGAAAATATCCCAAAACTAAGGGAGCAATTGAGAAAGATCAATTCGCAGGCATTGATCGTTGAGGCGGTTCATGAGCCGAGGAGTATTTATGATCTAAAAATGGGGCATCACGAGCAGATGTCTTTTTTGAAGAATAGGAAAATTTGCGTTGTAGCAAGTATCGCCCAACCGCAATCGTTCGAGAGAACATTAGAGATGCTTGGGGCGAGCGTTGCGGTTAAATATTTCTTCATGGATCATCATCATTTTTCTATGGATGATGTTAAGCGGATCAATGATCGTTGTTTGCGTGAAAATATCTTTACTGTTTTTATAACAGAAAAAGATGCTCCAAAATTTAAAGATCTTTTAACGCAGTTTGATCAAAAGTTAACGATCTATGTTTTATCGATAGGTATTAAGATCGTAAAAGGTGAAGATGAATTTTGTGACCGAATTGATCGTTTATCATAGTATTAGGATCTTTGGTTCGTTTATCAGAGCTCTTCCGCTAAGTTGGGCGTTAGCCATTGGGAAATTTATTGGCATTTTGGCTTATTTTTTTGACACGCGGCATCGAGCTTTGGCGTATTCAAATTTGCAAGTTGCCTTCAGTCATGAGAAATCCCCTGATGAGATCAAAAAGATCACGCGGAATATTTTTACGAATTACGGCCAGAATATTATTGAATTGCTTCGCTTGCCGCTTCTTACGAAAACGAAATTCAATGATATTGTAACTGTTGAAGGAAAAGATAACCTTGATAAGAGTTTAGAACAAGGAAAAGGGGTTATTCTTTTAGCGATGCATTTTGGCAGCTGGGAGATCGCCAGTGTCACCTGTGCGATGCTTGGGTATCCTTATAAAGTCCTCGTTAATCCGCAAACGAAACATTCCCGATTAGATGAACTTTTAAATTCACTGCGCATGTGCGGCGGGACTGTTGTTCTTAGCCGCGGGATGGATAATCGTGAATTCATACGCAGCCTCAAGAATAATGAGGTGATCGGAATGGTCGTCGATCAGGGCGGGCGGGATGGAATGTTGGTACCATTTTTTGGCAGGAAAGCATCAATGTCGGTGGGTGCGATCCGTGTTGGCCTCAAATGGGGTGTTCCTTTATGTTTTGCGATAATCATCCGGGAAAAGAACGGACGGCATCGGATGGTTTTTAGTGAGCCTATTGAATTGGATAAAGAGTCCGATATTGAAAAAAGTGTGGAAAAAAATCTTCGAAAAGTCACCTTAGGGATGGAAGATTATATCCGGAAATTTCCTTCGGAATATATGTGGTTCTATAAGATCTGGAAATATTCCAATGAAGTCAATATTGTGATCCTTAGTGATGGAAAAACAGGGCATGTGCGTCAGTCAGAAACGGTCGCTAAGAATCTTCAGAAGGCTTTGCTTGTCAGAGAGATCCAATCAACTGTGCGGACCGTGGAAGTTCGATTTAAGAATGAATTTTGTTCGAAACTCTTATCGTTGTTGAGTATTTTTTTTAATCCCTTATTCTGTCAGGGGCGGATCGGTTTTTTGCAATGGTTCTTAACCGCAGAGTCTTTTAAGAGTCTAACATCCCAAAAAGCAGAATTCATTATTTCCTGCGGGTCGTCAGTTTGCGGCATCAATTATCTATTTTCTCAGGATTTTAGCGCAAAAAGCATTGCGATCCTTAAAACGGGTTTAATGCCGTTCAAGAAATTTCAGCTGGTCATTCTACCGCAACATGATTTTACCGTGATGGAAAAAGATAAATATCGAGTGATCAGTACGGTTGCCGCGCCGAATCTTATTAGTCCTGAATATCTTCAGGAGCAGAGAAATTTATTGATCCAGAGATTTCCTTGCTTACAAGGCTTGACCCGGATGAAGATCGGTGTCTTTATCGGAGGGGATTCAAAGAATGTTGATGTGAAAGAATCGCAAGTTCGTGTGCTCATTGATCAACTTTTGGAGGTTGCGCAAAATATTCCCGCTGATCTTTTGCTGACGACATCGCGCCGGACATCCTCAAAGATCGAAGAGATGCTTAACCGAGAACTGAGAAAGAATCCGCGCTGTCAACTTTTAGTCATCGCCAATAAGGAGAATGTTCCTGAAGCGGTGGGTGGCATTTTAGCGGTGTCTGATGTTGTTGTTGTTTCCGGTGATAGTATTTCGATGGTCTCGGAGGCAGCAAGTTCTGGAAAAAATACGATCGTGTTCCAACCTTTTTACAAAATGAATGATTTTAAGAAGAATAAACATTATCGGTTCATTGAGAAATTACATTCAAAAGGATATATTTTTTCAACGGATGTGAAAGATCTTGGCCGCTGTCTTTATGATGTTTCAAAGGGGAAATTAAGAACGAAAGTGATCAATGATAATGTGATCATTTCGGAAGCTCTTCGGTTCGTTATTTAGGATTGTGTTGGAATATATGAAAATCATTCAAATTCTACCGGAATTAAATGTTGGCGGGGTTGAGACGGGAACTGTTGATCTTGCGAAATACTTTGTCGCCAACGGGCATCAGTCGATCGTTATTTCTAACGGAGGGAGTTTAGTCCCCATCTTAGAATCGGGCGGATCAAAACATTACAAACTTCCCGTTCATAAAAAGTCATTATGGTCGATCATTCGATTGGTGAAAATGTTGCGGCGTATTATTAATCAAGAACAGGCGGATATTGTTCATGCCCGTTCGCGTGTTCCCGCTTGGATCGCATATTTTGCTTGCCGAGGAACAAACGCCTCCTTTGTGACAACGTGTCATGGGTATTATCAGAACCATCTTTTTAGTCAAGTGATGGGATGGGGAAAGCTTGTTATTACTCCGAGCCAAGTGATCGGCCGGCATATGGTTGAAGATTATAAAGTTTTAGCTGAGAATATTCGGGTGATCCCGCGCAGTGTTGATCTTGATAAATTTAACATCCCGAAAGAGAAAACATCACAAAAAACACGTTACACGATCGCGATCTTGGGGCGGATCACTCCGCTTAAAGGACATATTTATTTTTTGCAGGCGATGGCAAAATTGGCAAGGACATTTCCCAATATTAAAGTTTGGATCATTGGTGATGTTCCGGCAAAGAAAGAATCTTATAAGAATGAATTGTCCATGCTCGTAAAACGGTTGGGGCTTTCTGAAGTTGTGGAATTCCTGGGAAATCGCAGAGATGTTCCAGAAATATTATCGAAAGTCGATGTACTTGTTTTTTCAAGCATTGTCCCTGAATCTTTCGGACGGGCGATCGTGGAAGCTCAAGCGGCTGGAGTGCCGGTTGTTGCCAGTTCTGTGGGCGGTGTTGTTGAGATCATCGATCATGAAAAAACAGGCCTTTTAGTCCCGTCAAAAGATCCTGAGGCTATCGCCAGCAGCGTTATTCGTTTGTTAAAAGACCCCGAATTGCGTGAGCAGATCGTTATCGCGGCGAAAAAGAAATTGCTTGAGAAATTCACATTGGAACATATGGCGTCTTCAACGATCAAGGCTTATGAAGAAGTTGTTTTGATGATGAATATTCTTGTTATTAAAATAAGTTCCTTGGGCGATGTCGTTTTGATCACGGCCTCGTTAAAGGCATTACGGGAAAAATTCCCGAAGGCAAAGATCTATTGTTTGACTTCACGGGAATGCCGAAGGGTCTTGCAGAACTGTCCGTATTTAGATGGCATTATAATTTATGATGTGAATCAATACGATAAGGGTTGGATGAGATTACTGAAATTATCGGCAAAATTAAGACGTTATAAATTTGATAAGGTGATCGATTTTCAGAATAGTCGAAAAAGTCATTTGCTTGGGTTTTTAAGTAATCCACAAGAAAGTTATGGTTTTGACCGCAAGTGGGGATTCTTATTGACCAATAGAGTGAAGAATGATGAACCCGGATTGCCTGCCGTACAACATCAATTTAAGATCTTAAAGAAGATCAATATCCCTTATCCAATCGATGCATCACTTTCGTTGTGGCCGTCAGCTAAGGATGAGGATCATGCTCAAAAGCTGCTTGATTCCGAGTGGCTTGGGGATAATGTTAAGATCGTTGGTATTAATCTTTCAGCTTCACAAAAGTGGAAGACGAAGAATTGGCCGTTAGATCATGTGGCGCAATTGTGTGATCTTTTAAGCCTAAAGAATATCCGTGTTATTTTTACGGGTATGGAAAAAGATGAGGATTGTGTCCGATACGTGTTCTCAAAAACAAAAGCAAGGCCGGCGAGCTTTGTGGGGAAAACAGATATTTTGCAGCTTGCAGCCCTCATTAAAAAATGCCGTGTGTTTATTACGCCGGATTCTTCGCCATTACATATCGCGGCGGCGATGGATACTCCCTGCATTGCATTCTTCGGGCCGACGTCGTCAATTCGTCATTGTCCCCCGGCAAAGAAGCTTATTGTTTTAGAGAAAAAATTAACCTGCACGCCTTGCTATAGTAATCGCTGTAAGATCTTAACGCATGCGTGCATGAAAGAGATCACGCCCAAAGATGTTTTGTTTCAGATCGAAAAGATCTTAGGAGCGCAGAATTGAGGATCTTGTTTTTAGCAACCCATTTAAATACAGGCGGTATCAGCAGTTATTTGCTGACACTTTCTAAAGGGCTTATCAAGAACGGTCATGATGTTTTTATTGTCACTCATGGCGGGAATATGGAAGGGATGTTTGCCGATATCGGAGTGAAACATTTTAAGATCAATATTCGGACAAAATCTGAGTTGGATCCAAAGATCTATTTGGCATTATTCCCTATCGCAAAGATCGTTCGAGAGAACAATATTAATGTTATTCATTCCCAAACTCGGATCACACAAGTGATGGGTGAATTTTTGAGCCGATCCTTGAATGTTCCTCACGTTTCGACTTGTCATGGTTTTTTTAAGGTTCGATTATCTCGTCGGATATTCCCTTGCTGGGGCCGGCGAGTGATCGCGATCAGTCAGCCGGTTGAAAAACATCTGCTTGAAGATTTTAGGATCGAAAGATCAAAAGTCGCATTAATTGAAAATGGGATCGAGATGGATCAATATAAGCCGGGTGATGTTAATTTAAGAAAACAGGCGCGTAAAAGTTTTGGATTTACAGATGAACCGATCATTGGCATGATCGCTCGGCTGTCAGAAGTAAAGGGACAGGATGTTTTGATCCGCGCAATGCCGGATATTTTAAAACATTTTTCGAATGCGCAATTAATGATCGTAGGCGAAGGCAAGACGGAAGCTTTGTTGAAAAAACTTGTTGCTGACCTATCATTATCTCGATCGGTCCATTTTTGTCCTATTGTCAATAAAACAGCTGAGATTTTGCCGGCTTTTGATGTGTTTGTGATGCCTTCTCGTCAGGAGGGTTTGGGCCTCTCGGTCATGGAAGCGCAGGCTGCCGGGTTACCGGTTGTTGCTTCCAATGTCGGAGGTATCCCGATGTTAATTAAAGATCTTGAAACGGGGATCTTGACTGAGCCGGAAAATAGTCAAGCACTTGCAGAAAAGGTCGTGTTTGTTTTGTCTCATCCTGATAAGGCTAAAGCGCTAGGAGAAGCAGCACGTCATTTTGTTGAGAAAAATTTTCATTCGAGCATTATGACTGAGAAAACAATTCAGGTTTATAAGAAAGTATTGAATGAATAACGTGCAGAATATTTTAGTCGTTAATGTTAATTGGCTGGGGGATGTGATCTTTTCAGCACCGGTTTTTAGGGCGCTGAAAGCAAAATATCCACAATCCAAGATCATGTGTTTGGCTGTCCCGAGGGTTAGAGAGATCTTAGAGTGTATTCCAGAGATCGATGAGATCATTATTTATGATGAAAAAGGGCGCCATCGATGGCCGTGGGGAATTATTCCGTTGATCTTAGAGCTTAAAAAAAGAAAATTGGATGCTGCATTCCTATTGCATCGGTCGATGACGCGTGCGTTGATGGTTTTTTTGGCTGGGATCCCGATCCGCGTTGGTTATGATGAGAAAAAAAGGGGAGTGTTCTTAACTCATCGTGTTGCTGTTTTACCGGGCAGTGTTCATCGCAGTGATCATTATTTAAATGTCGTTGAAACTTTTGGCGTTATGGTCGAAGATCGACGATCTGTTTTGCAGGTTTCTGAGGATGCGAAAGTGTCTATTTCAAAAAAGTTGACGGATCTGGGGATTAAAGAGAATGAAAAGTTTGTCGTGATCCATCCCGGTGCGAATTGGGATCTCAAACGTTGGCCTCGGGAGAATTTTACGTTATTGATCGAGAGATTGATCAAGGATCTTCATTTACAAGTTGTCATCTCCGGAGGTAAAGATGATATTTCCTTAGTCGAAGGCATGACGCGGTCGATCCGTGATCCATCGGTGGCGGTTTTAACGGGAAAGACAACTTTGAAAGAATTGATGGCGCTGATGCAGAAGTCTTTTTTGGTGATCTCATCGGATTCTGGGCCGCTGCATATTGCATCTGGAGTTGGAGCAAAGGTTATGGGGATCTTTGGCCCGACGGATCCTAAGATCACCGCTTCTCGAGGCTGGGGACATTCTATTATTTTAAAAGAAGATGTCGGCTGCAATCGACGCGCATGTTATTTTCTGAACTGTCCAGACAATGTTTGTATGCGCGCTGTTACCGTAGAAAGAGTTTATGATGCGATTAGAAAGATCAAAGATCAATAATATTCTGGTTATTTCATTGAGCAATATCGGCGATGTGATCCTCACTTTCCCTGTCGTTGATGTTCTAAGGTCTCAATTCCCACTTGCGAAAATATCTATTGTGATCGGCCCTAAAGCCCAAGGGCTTTTAAACGGGAATGTGAATTTTGAAAAAGTTTATATTTTTGATAAACATCAGTCGTTTTTAAAGACATTGAAACTTATTTCAACTTTACGGAATGAACATTTTGATCTTGCCGTCGATCTGCGAAATACAGCGATCCCGATCTTGATCTCTGCGAAATATCGCACACCTTTAAGTGATCCTAAGAATGAATTCATGCATATGAAAGACAAACATTTGGCGCGATTAAGATCTGCAGGAGTCGAGGGAGATAATAAGTCGGGGCAGCGTTATTGCATCTCGATCTCTAAGGAGGATCGACGGATCGTTGATGAGATCATCAATAGTCGGATCGGGAAAGATCAAAAATTTGTTATTATTGCTCCAGGCGCGGCCAGTTCAGCTAAACGTTGGAGTGAGGATAGTTTTACAAAACTTCATGATTCGATCTTAAAGAGTTCTAGCGTTAAGGTAATCTATGTCGGGAACAATGATGATAAACTTATCGCTGAAAGAATTATTAGTAAACCTAATGTGAATGTGATAAATTTTTGCGGCCTGTTAACCTTGACCCAACTTGCTTATCTGATGAATTTTGCGTCTGTTATGATCGTTAATGATAGTTCACCGATGCATTTAGCGAGTTATTTGGATCGGCCGGTCTTGGCGATCTTTGGAGCCTCAGATCCCAAAAAATACGGGCCATGGAGCGGTGAAAGCCGGTTTGTTAGATCAGACAAACAGTGTCCAGCCTGCGCGGGATCGGAAAATGATCAAAAACATGAATGTATGGATAATGTCAGCTGCGATGATGTGTTGGCATTTTTGAAAATAACCTCAACTGATGTGTGTTTAGTAAAATGAAAAATTTTAAAAGAATTCTAATTGTACGGACGGATAGGATGGGCGATGTCATTTTAACGACGCCATCCATTCGGGCATTACGTAAAGCTTATCCGAAAGCGCATATTGCTATTCTTGTTGCCCCAGCAACAAGAGAATTTGTTGAGGGAAACCCCTATGTAGATGAGATCTTAATTGATGACAGGAAGAATGAGCATAGCAAAGTGGTCGGTTTTTTTAAGTTAGCTGGGGTTTTAAGGCAGAAAAAATTCGATTGCGCGATTATCTTTC
The DNA here is from genome assembly GCA_964348765.1 of uncultured Planctomycetales bacterium. Classification (GTDB taxonomy): domain Bacteria; phylum Omnitrophota; class Gorgyraeia; order Zapsychrales; family Zapsychraceae; genus CAYGEE01. The sequence continues at coordinate 27,283 of CAYGEE010000001.1, forward strand.
ATACAAAGAAGAGGACTAATGCGTTGTGTTTCTTTGCCGGTATCCCGTATCGGGTTGGTTATCGTAATGATAAATTCGGGTTTTTCATTACTGATCCGATCGTTGATAGACGGCATGAAGGGGAAAGACATGAGGTAGAGTATTGTTTGGATGTTTTAAGACACATGGGAATAGAGGATGATGGGTTTGATATCAATATTCCTTTTGATAAAGATGCGGAGGATTGGGCTGACAAATTTTTTAAAGAACAGGGTCTTGGTGAAGATAAATATGTTATTGCTATTCATCCCGGCTCAAGTGATCAGCTGCGGACCTGGCCGAAAGAAGGGTTTATTGAGCTTATTCGACAGATGACGAAACGCTATTCTTGTCGGATCTTGTTGGTGGGAGATAAAAACCTTCAAGGTCTTGCTTGGGATATTCATGCTGCTGTGAAAACTCCGCTTGTTGATCTCATAGGAAAAACGACGATCAGTCAATTTGTTAGTGTTTTGCGTAGGTGTAGTTTGGTTGTTTCAACGGATTCTGGGCCGGTTCATGTCGCTGCTGGTTTAAAGACACCAGTTATTTCTATTTTTACTCGAAACATTCCTGGTGTTAATCCAAAGCGCTGGAGGCCTTTAGGTGAGGATTCTAAGGTTGTTATGCTTCTTAATCCTTCTTATGAGAAGCTTATTTATCCAAAAGAGTTACAACTCCTTCATATCCAAGAGGTTCTACAAGCTGTTGACCAAATTTTTAAACTGTGTTAGAATTCTTCGTTTTTGTATTTGTGTCATTCCCGCGGAAGCGGGAATCTGAATTTGGATCCTCGCTTTTGCGGGGATGACAAAGTATCTGTGTTTTCCTTGTTCAAGATGAATATTCTGAGTGTTAAGGATTGATGTACTTATGAACCAATATTTATCCATAGTTTCGAAATTCGCAAAGAAAAACATTCTTGTTTTGGGGGATTTGATCCTTGATCAGTATCTTATCGGATCAGTATCACGGATATCTCCCGAGGCTCCGGTGCCGGTCGTCCTTCAGGAGAAGTCGTTTTTTACGCCTGGTGGAGCGGCTAATGTTGCGAATAATTTGCGTAGTTTAGGCGCGAAAGTAACGATCGCAGGAAGAATCGGGAAGGATCAGGAAGGGAAGGTTTTAAAAAGAGAATTGAAGAAAAAGGGAATCAGTAATCTGGCTGTCTTTGTTGATCGGAAGGTTCCAACAGTCCTTAAAACACGTATTATTGCTCGTCATCAGCAAATGGTCAGAATTGATAGAGAAAGCGCCGATAGTTCATTTGATCCGTCTGTTGCAGAAAGAATTAAAAAATTTATTGATAAAAATATCCAAAGCTTCGACGGTATTATTATTTCTGATTATGGAAAAGGATTGATCACGCCGGATCTTGTGTCTTTTGTTTGTCGGCTCGCGCTTAAGAAAAAAAAGATCATAACTGTTGATCCGAAAGTGGAACATTTTAGTTATTATTCGGGAGTGACAGCGATTACTCCTAATCGCAAAGAAGCGGAAAATGCGATCCGTAATATCAAGATCAGGGAAAGTGCCGGAGAGCGGTTGGCTATTAATAGTGATCGACTGGAAACAATGCATGATATTGATATTGCAGGAAAAGAATTACTTCGTTATTTGAGACTTGAATCTCTTTTGATCACTTTGGGTGAACAAGGGATGCGGCTTTTTGAGCGCGACAAACCGCCTGTTTCGATTGATACCAAAGCGAAAGAAGTTTTTGATGTGACAGGTGCTGGCGATGCTGTCATCGCAGTCTTTACGCTTGCGTTGACTGCTCAAGCAACGAAATATCAAGCGGCCGATATCGCCAATCACGCGGCGGGGATCGTCGTCGGAAAAATGGGGGCTGTGGCGGTCACGAAACAAGAATTGTTGCAGTCGCTTAAAGGATCCTAATGAAAGTTATCGCGGTTATTCCGGCTCGTTTTGCATCAACGCGGTTTCCGGGGAAAGTTTTGGCGGATCTTAACGGTAAAGTGATTTTGCAACATGTCTGGGAAAAATGCCAGAAGTGCCGTTTGCTAGATAAAGTTTTGATCGCCTGTGACGATAAGAAGATCTTTGATGCGGTGAAAGTATTCGGCGCGGATGTTGTGATGACAAGTGTTAAACATGTCTCGGGCACGGATCGAATTGCTGAAGCTGTTAGAAAATTGAATTTTGATATTGTCGTTAATGTTCAAGCTGACGAACCATTGATCGAGTCAAAAACGATCGATCAATTAGCCAAAGCGCTTATCAATGATCGATCGGCGGTTATGGCGACGGTTATTAAGAAGACAACGGATAAGATCGAAATTGAAAATCCCAACGTTGTTAAAGTTGTCATCGATCAGAAGAAATATGCGATCTATTTTTCAAGGCACGCGATCCCTTATCAGCGAGGAGCTGAGGCGGGGGATCATTATAAGCATTTAGGGATCTACGCGTATCGGAAAAAGTTTTTAATGCAGTTTAGCAAGTTGCCGAAATCGAGTTTAGAGATCAGTGAGAAATTGGAACAACTGCGCGTGATAGAAGCGGGTTATAAGATCAAAACGATATTAACGAATATGGAAACCATTGGCGTCGATACGCCGGAAGACCTGGCGAAAGTTAAGAAATATTTGAACAAAAATTAACAATATGAATAAGATCATAAAAATCCAGAATATCAAGATCGGCGAAGGACACCCCTTTGTGCTTATCGCCGGGCCGTGTGTTATTGAAAGTGAAGCGATGACGATGAAGGTCGCCGGGGCGATCAAAAAGATCGCGTCGAAATTGAAGGTCCCGTTTGTTTTTAAATGCAGTTATGATAAAGCCAATCGCACGAGCGTTGATTCTTTTCGCGGACCTGGATTAGAAGCTGGTCTTCTGATCCTTCAAAAAGTAAAAAAGACTTTTCATCTTCCGATCTTAAGCGATGTTCACGCGATCGATGAAGTAAAAAGGGCAGCTGAGGTTTTAGATATTATTCAAATTCCGGCGTTTTTATGTCGTCAGACAGATCTGCTTGTTGAAGCTGGAAAGACCGGGAAAGTGATCAATATTAAAAAAGGGCAATTTTTGGCGCCGAAAGATATTAGCCAGGCTGTCAAAAAGATCGAACATTCCGGGAATAAAAATATTTTGTTGACCGAGCGTGGAGTGAGTTTTGGTTATAACAATTTGGTCAGTGATTTTCGTTCGGTTGCGGTCATGAAAGAAACGGGTTATCCCGTTATTTTTGATGCAACGCATAGTGTTCAACAGCCGGGAGGGTTGGGGACGGCGTCCGGTGGTAACAGTGAATATATTCCGCTACTTTCGCGCTGCGCGATCGCGGCTGGTTGCCAGGGGATCTTTATGGAAGTTCATCCGGATCCTAACAAAGCTTTATCGGATGGGCCGAATATGCTTGTGTTGTCAAAGTTGGAAAGATTATTAGGGGATCTTAAGTCGATCGATGATGTTACCCGGAAAAGAAAATTGAAAGAATAATATGAGTCTTAAAAAAGCCAAGCAAGTCATTGCCATGGAAGCTCAAGCTATTCGAGAGCTTGGGAGTGGTTTAGACAATAATTTTTTAAAAGCCCTTGATGCTATTGAAAAATGCAAAGGCCGAGTGATCGTTACTGGGATGGGAAAGACTGGTATCATTGGTCGAAAGATCGCCGCGACGTTTTCATCGACAGGGACGCCGAGCATTTATATGCACAGCGCTGAAGCTATTCATGGTGATCTGGGGCAAGTGACGAAAATGGATGTTTTGATCGTTGTCTCTAATAGCGGCGAGACGGAAGAGATCAAACGTTTGATCCCTCTGATCAAAAAGATCGGTGCAAAAATTATTGCTTTAACGGGGAATGTGAGATCAAATTTAGCGAAATATAGCGATGTTGTTTTAAATGTGTCGGTTAAAAAAGAAGGTTGTCCTTTAGATCTGGCGCCGATGGCTTCAACGACGGTCACGCTGGTCATGGGTGATGCTTTAGCGGCTTGTTTGATCGTTCGCAGAAAATTCAAGAAGGAAGATTTTGCTTTTTATCATCCCGGCGGGTTGCTTGGTAAAAAACTTCTTTTAACTGTTGAAGATCTGATGCGAAAAGGGACACACATTCCGAGGGTTTATCTTGATCTTTCTATTAAGAAAGTTCTTTTGATGATCACACAATTACGGTGCGGGTCTGCGTGTGTTGTTGATCGATCTGGAAAGCTTTTGGGGATCTTTACTGATGGGGACCTTCGCCGGCATTTGGAATTGGATAGTTCTATATTAGAGCGAAAAGTTGGTGATGTCATGACCAAGAATCCGACTTGTATTCACAAAGAAAAATTAGCTGTCGAAGCGCTGCGAATATTGCAGGAGAAAAAGATCGATGAACTTCCGGTTGTTGATAAAAATTCTAAACTTGTGGGGCTTTTGGATGTTCAGGATATTTTGAAAGCAGGATTAGTTTGAAAAAGAAGTCTTTAGCGCAGCGAATAAAGAAAATAAAATTACTTGTTCTGGATGTTGATGGGATCTTAACGGATGGAAAGATCGTTTTAGATCATGAAGGCCGGGAAACAAAGCATTTTGATGTTAAGGATGGTTTTGGCTTGGTCTTATTGAAAAGGGCGGGGTTAAAAACAGCGATCATATCCGCGCGGTCATCACCGGCATTGACAGCAAGGGCCAAAGACCTTAACATTGATAAGATTTATCAGGATGCATTCCCAAAAATCGAAGCTTATCGTGAACTTTTGAAAGAATTTCATTTAAATGACGACGATGTTTGTTTTATGGGCGACGATCTTCCTGATCGAGAAGTGTTATTGAGGGTTGGGCTTGCGGCGACAGTTCCGAGCGCGGTTACTGAGATCAAGAAAAGTGTTCATTATGTTACAAAAAAAGACGGCGGCGCTGGTGCTGTTAGAGAAATTATAGAACTCATTTTAAAGACCCAAGGGCTATGGAAAAATATTTTACAAAAGTATTAATTTTAATTTACTTGATCATGGTCTTTTCCATTGTTGGCCATGTTCCTTTGGCGTTAGGCGTTGAGCCTGATCAGAAGTTTGATGGGTTCAATCTTCAAGGCTATAGTCAGGATGGGCAAAAGTCTTGGGATGTTAAGGGTGATAGCGCTAATATCGAGGGAACGACGGTTAAATTAGATAATGTGACCGCGAATTCCTATGGTGATCAAAAAGTGAATGTGACGGCGGATAAAGGGACGATCGATCAGGCTAATGGGAATATGCGCCTTGAAAAAGACGTGATCATTACCGGTGAAAACGGGACACAGATGATGACGGATTCATTGGATTGGAAAAGGGATCAGGATCTTGTTACAACAAAGGATAAAGTTTTTATTGCTGATGATAAAATGTCGGTGACAGGAAAAGGGATGGATGCTCACCCGGGATTAAAGACGGCAATGGTCCATGAGGATGTTACGGTGAGAGTTAAGGATAATTCACAGCCATTGCCGGGAAAGACTTTGACCATTGATTGTGATGGCCCGATGACGATCGATCAAATTAAGGGTACTGCGGTTTTTGAGGATAATGTTGTTGCTCTTCGTGATACGCAGGAATTACACGCCGATCGGATGGAGGTTTCTTTTGATCTTGGGATGAAGTCGATCAAAGAACTTGTTTGTATTGGCCATGTTCAGATCATTCAGGGTGAGAATAAAACGTATGCTGATAAGGCAACCTACGACGCTGTGACCAAAAAGGTGACACTCTCAGGCCGGCCGAAATTGATCCTTTTAACGGAAGGTGACAATGGCATTGCAGCTTTTGGAAACTAGGAGTTTAGTTAAAACATATGGACACCGTCGGGTTGTTGATGGTGTTAATATCACTGTCGGGCGTTCTGAGATCGTTGGTTTGTTGGGGCCTAACGGTGCCGGTAAAACGACAACTTTTTATATGGTGGTCGGGATCATTAAGCCTGATCAAGGAAAGATCATTTTTGATCACGAAGATATTACAAAAAAACCCATTCATCAGCGATGCAGCTTGGGTATGGGATATTTAGCTCAAGAATCATCGATTTTTAGAAAATTGACGGTTGAAGAAAATATTTTGGCTGTTCTTGAAACGTTAAATATCAGCCCTCGGGAACGGCGTCGACGTTTAAAGTCTTTATTGGAAGAATTAAATATCGCGCATCTTGCAAAGAGCAAAGCTTATACGTTATCCGGAGGAGAGCGCCGTCGATTAGAAATTACACGCGCCCTTGTGACAAATCCGTCGTTCTTACTTTTAGATGAGCCGTTTTCAGGAATTGACCCTATCGTCGTTGCGGAGGCGCAGGAGATCATTAAAACATTAAAAGCGAAGGGATTGGGGATCTTGTTGACTGATCACAATGTTCGCGAAACACTCGCCATTACTGATCGGGCGTATTTGATCGCTGATGGAAAGATCCTTATTTCCGGAACGGCGCAGGATCTGATCAATGATCCGGATGCGAAGAAAATTTATTTAGGGGAAAGATTTAGGATGTAGAAAACTGGAAAATAAGAATTAGAAGTTAGAAATTAGAAGCTAGAAGTTAGAATTCTAGCTTCTGATTTCTAGCCTCTAACTTCTAATTTTCGTATTAACGTGTCATTATCGAGGAGGTTTTAAGTTGTCATGAAAATTGAGTTGAAAAAAATTGATTCACTTAAACGAGAGTTAAAATTTGAGATTCCTAAAGATCGGATCAGTAAGGAATTTGAACAAGTTTATACGGAGATCGGAAGAGTCGCCAAAGTTCGCGGGTTTCGCCCCGGAAAAGCTCCTCGGCATCTTATTGAATCACAGCATAATAAGTTAGCTGAAGAAGAAGTTATCAAGAAGGTCATTCCGGAAGCTTATCGTGAAGGTTTAACAAAAGAAAAATTGTCTCCGCTTGACATGCCGGAGATTCATGATCTTTCGCTTAAAGACGGTATTTTAACATTTACTGCGAAATTTGATATCAAGCCGGAGATCAAGATCAAAGATTATAAGGGGATCGTGATCAAAAGGAAAAAGAATCAAGTCACGGACGAGGAGATCAATAAAACTTTGGAATATTTCCAAAAAGGCCAAGGCGAAGAAAAAGGAACAATGATCGACGATGCTTTCGCGCGCGGGCTTGGATATCCTACATTAGAAGAGTTCAAGGCGACATTGCGCCGTCAGATGGAAATGGAAAAAGATCGGCAAAATAGAGCGGATCTTGAAAATCAGCTTGTTGAGAATCTTTTATCTCAAGCTAAATTAACCGCTCCGCAGTCGCTTGTTAATAAGCAACTTGAAGTGCGTTTAGCGGAAACTAAAAAGAAATTGAAAGATCAAAGGATGCCGGATGCGGAGATCGCAAAACGTGAGGAAAGTATGCGCGCGGATCTTAAAGCGGCAATTGAGAAAGATATTTGTGTTTATCTTGTATTAGAAAAGATCGCGGAGCTTGAAAATATTCATACTCACCATGAGAATGAAAATCTTATGATGAAGGTCATGGAATTCTTATTAAAAGAAGCTAAATGGGAGGAAGCATAATCATGGATATCCAATCGCAGCTTTTGGTCCCGATGGTCGTTGAAAAGTCCGGTCATGGTGAACGCGCTTATGATATTTATTCGCGTCTTTTAAAAGAGCGGATCATTTTTATCGGCACGCCGATCGATGATCATGTTGCGAATTTGATCATCGCTCAGCTTTTGTTCCTGCAAAGTGAAGATGCGAATAAAGATATTAGTATTTATGTCAATTCTCCGGGCGGATCCGTGACGGCCGGCTTAGCGATCTATGATACGATGCAGTTCATTAAGCCTGACATTAATACCTACTGCCTCGGCCAAGCGGCGAGTATGGGATCGATCCTTTTAACGGCCGGGACAAAAGGAAAAAGATTCGCGCTTCCTTACGCGCGGATCATGATCCATCAGCCGTGGGGCGGGATGCAAGGGACGGCCAGTGATATCTCAATTCATGCTAAAGAAATTCTTCGCATGAAAGATGAATTAAACGCACTTTTGGCAAAACATTCCGGGCAGCCGATCGAGAAGGTTACGCGAGATTCTGACCGTGATTATTTTATGTCCGCCCAGGAAGCAAAAGATTATGGGCTTATTGATGAAGTGATTTCTTATCCCGTAAAAGTAAAAAAATAGTTCCGACTACTTCTTAAGCAAGAGAGGTTTTTTATGAAAAAGAATTTATTGTTAACCCCCGGCCCTACAAAGCTGCCGGATGAAATTTGTGCCGCGTTAGGTCGGCCGATCATTCATCATCGGACCCCGCAATTTCAGGACAATTTAAAAACAGCATTTGAGGGTTTGAAATATGTCTTTCAAACTCAGAATGATATTTGTCTTTTGACGTCTTCCGGAACGGGCGGGATGGAGGCCTCCGTCGCGAATTTATTATCGCCGGGAGACACCGCGATCACAGTCGAGAGTGGAAAGTTTGGTGAACGCTGGACGGAAATTTGCGCGGCATACGGGATCAAAACAAAAGTCATTAAGGTTAAATGGGGTTTTTCTGTAAAAGCTGAAGACATTCAAAAGGCCCTGAATGAAGATAAAAGCATCAAAGCGGTTTTTACAACGTTGAGCGAAACTTCGACGGGAACTTCGACTGATATCGAATCGATCGCGAAAGTCATGAAAAATTCGAATGCTGTTTTAGTTGTGGACGCCGTGAGCGGGCTTGGCATCACGGATATCCAGACGGATAATTGGGGCGTGGATGTTGTTGTGTCCGCGTCGCACAAGGGGCTCATGCTTCCTCCGGGACTTGCGTTTGTTTCGGTTAGTCAAAAAGCCTGGAAATATGTTGAAACTTCGAAGTTGCCACGCTATTATTTTGACTTTCGTGCCTGCCGCAAGGCGCTTACCAGTGTCGACACGCCCTTTACTCCGGCGATCGGTATTGTTATCGCACTGAATGAAAGTTTGAAAATTTTTAAAGAGTTCGGCTTGCAGAATATGTTCACCAAATGCGCCCGTCTTGGGAAAGGCGTTCGCGCCGCGGCAAAAGCCTTAGGGTTGACTCCTTTTGCTGATGAATCTTGTATTTCGAGTGTTTTAACAGCGGTCAATTTGCCGTCGAGCGTTGACGGTGAGAAGCTTGTCAAAAGAATGCGCGATACGTACGGCATCACCGTTGCCGGCGGTCAGGATGTTTTAAAGGGAAAGATCGTCCGTATTTCCCACATGGGCTGTATTGATGAGTATGATATTTTAACGGGAATATCTTGTTTGGAAAAAGTTTTGCAAGAAATGGGTTATCAATTCACATTGGGCGCGGGAGTTGCCGCAGCACAAAAAGTTTTTAACCCGGATTTTGCAGAGGCAAAATCCGCCCGAAGGGCCGACTGAAAAAATCTCCCCGAGATTTTTTCATGCTTGTCGGGGTTAAACCCGAACTTGCAGTGAAACATTTTGTTTTGGGAATAATATAGTTGCCGGTGGTTCAATAAATTTGGGTTTAATGAGAAATAATTTATAGAAGTGGAGTGGTCATGATGAAAATCCTTATCAGTGATGAACTCGCCCCGGAAGGCGTTAAGATCTTAGAAGCGGTCAAAGAATTTAAAGTTGATTGTAAATATAATATGAACGCGCAGGAATTAAAAAGCGTCATCAAAGATTACGACGCTTTGATCGTGCGCAGTGCGACCAAGGTCACGTCTGAGATCATTGAAGCGGCGGGGCGATTGAAATTTATCGGGCGAGCGGGTGTTGGGCTGGACAATGTGGATCTGAAAGCCGCGACGAAAAAAGGGATTGTCGCAATGAATACTCCGGCGGGAAATACGACTTCGACCGCAGAACACACGATGAGCATGATCTTGTCGCTCGCGCGAAATATTCCGCAAGCGAACGCTTCAATTAAAGCAGGAAAATGGGAACGTTCAAAATTTAATGGTGTTGAGCTTTATGGAAAAACTTTGGGCGTTATTGGTTTCGGCCGGATCGGTTCTACAGTTGCAAAATTTGCGAAAGCCTTCGGTATGCAAATTTTGGTTGCGGATCCTTATTTATCGATGGAAGTCGCCAATAAACGAGGAGTTGATATGGTTGAGTTGGATCATTTGATCAAGAACTCTGATTATATTACGATCCATATCCCAAAAACTTCTGAAACAAAGAACATGATCTCGGATAAAGAATTCGCGATGATGAAGAAGACCGTTCGTCTGGTCAATTGTGCCCGCGGCGGGATCATTGATGAAAAAGCGCTTGTTAAGGCATTAGAGGACGGGCGCATTGCTGGAGCGGCTCTGGATGTCTATGACCAGGAACCTCCGGATTTTACTTCACCGTTATTTAAATTCAACAATTGTGTTTTTACTCCGCACTTGGGAGCTTCAACATCCGAGGCGCAAGTCAATGTTGCCATCGAGATCGCAGAAGCGATTTCCAATGCTTTATTAGGGAAAGGGATCCTAAACGCGGCAAACTTCCCATCTGTTGATGCTGAAAGTTATAAAGTTCTTGAGCCGTACATTAATCTAGCTTTACGGTTAGGAAAATTTTCTGGGCAGCTTGTCAATGGACGTGTCAGTGAAATTAAACTGACTTATGGCGGGGTGTTGTCAAGTTACACGACGACACCGGTGACAATGTCGCTTATTTATGGATTATTAGCGCCCATTTTAGGCGAAACCGTTAATTATTTGAACGCCTTAGATGTTGCAAAAGAACGCGCGATCAATGTGCAGGAAATAATTTCGAATAAAGAAGAAGAGTTTGTGAATTTTATTAAAGTAGAGATCAAAACGGATAAAGAACCGTTTGTGATCTGGGGAACACTTTCCAGCAATAAAAAAGCCCGTATTGTTAAGATCAATGAGGTTTATGTTGAAGCTCTTCCCGAGGGGCATATGCTTGTCATTCATAACAATGATAAGCCGGGGCTTGTTGCCGCTATCGGAACTGTTTTGGCTGAGGTTGGAGTTAACATCGCTGGGATCTCGCTTGGCCGTCAAGCGGCGGGTTCAATGGCGGTTAGCGTTGTTAATGTCGATAGCGAAGTTCCGGAAAGTGCCATCGCGAAACTTAAAAATACCAAGGATATTCTTTTTATTAAACTTTTAAAAGTCTAAATGATCATCAATCGCATTTTTGATTAAGGAAGAATTATGAATACTGTTGTTGTCGGTGCGCAGTGGGGAGATGAAGGCAAGGGAAAGCTTATTGATATTCTGTCGAAAGATACGGATATTACCGTTCGTTATCAGGGTGGGAACAATGCTGGGCACACGGTTGTTGTTGGGAACGAGGAATATATTTTTCATCTTCTGCCGTCAGCGATCCTTCATAAAGGTAAATCTTGTGTTATTGGCAATGGAGTTGTTATTGATCCGAAAGCTCTTCTTGATGAAATTGATGGGCTCAAAAAACGAGGAATGAAGATCACCCCCGAGCGGCTAAGAATTTCTGGATTTGCTCATGTTGTTATGCCTTACCATCGAATTCTAGATGGCCTTCGCGAATCAAAGCGAATGAATAAGATCGGGACAACCGGGCGTGGGATTGGTCCTTGTTACGCTGATAAAGTCGCTCGTTGCGGCATCCGGATGATCGATCTTCTTAATCCAACGATATTAAAATCAAAATTGGAAGATAATCTTCTCGAGAAGAATGAGATCTTTACTAAAGTTTATGGCCGTGATGATTTTTCTTTTCCTGATATTTATGAGGAATATTTGAATTATGGTAAAAAGCTTGCGCCTTTTGTCTGTGACACGGCGCTTTTCTTAAATAAAGCGATCGATAATAAAAAGTCACTTTTATTTGAAGGAGCGCAAGGGACATTTTTGGATATCGATTTTGGAACATATCCATTTGTAACATCGTCGAATTCAATCGTTGGAGGGTTGTGTTCAGGCAGTGGTGTTGCTCCGACAAAGATCGATCGCGTGATCGCTTGTGTTAAAGCCTATACAACGCGGGTTGGAGAAGGTCCATTTCCTACCGAATTTTCTGATTCTTTAAAAGATGAAATTCGTGAAAAAGGGCATGAGTATGGTTCAACGACGGGACGGCCGAGACGGTGCGGTTGGTTTGACAGCTTGCTGGTACGGTATTCTGTGATCATTAACGGTATTGATCAGCTAGCGATCATGAAGTTGGATGTCTTGGATGAGTTACCAAAGATCAAGATCGCTGTCGCGTATAAATATAATGGAAAGCTCTATAAAGAATTTCCTATGGATTTTGAAGTGATAAGTAATGTCCAACCGGTCTATGAAGAAATGGATGGGTGGGAAGTCCCGATCCATGATGTCCGAAAGTTTCAAGAATTACCTAAAAATGCTCGAAAGTATATTTTAAGACTAGAAGAGTTGTTAAAGGTTAAAGTGAAGTATATCTCAATTGGGACAAAAAGAGATCAGATTATCGTCCGATAGCAGCGCATCTAATTGAAAACATTCAGGTTAGTTGAATTTTCTTGACTTTGAAAATGTGCTATGTTAATGTGTGATACTTAATTTTTATTAGGTCTTTTAGTATCAAATTCTTATAAACTTGTGTTCATTTGCCAAAAGTGTTGTTTTAAAAGGAGGAATGTATGGCTGAAATTATTAAGAAATTTACCGGTTTAACATTGGCAGTTATGCTTATCTTTGGTTTGTCGAGCTGCACCTTTATTTTTCAAAAAGGACGGCGTGTTGATGTTGAAAAGATCTCGAAGTTAAAGAACGAATTAAATGAAATGGAACGTGCGAAAGCGGAGCTTGAAGATCGCCTTAAACAGGAAATTGGTGATAAAGAGGTTAAGGTTGAAATGATGGAGAAGGGGCTTGTTGTCACCTTCGTTGCGGAAGTGCTTTTTGATTCTGGGAAGGCTGATCTAAGAGAAAGTTCGCTTCCTAAACTTCAAAAAGTCGGGGATGTTATTAACACCACTGTAAGGGACTTGAATATTGGGATTGAAGGGCATACAGATACTGATCCAATCAAACATTCGGGTTGGAAGTCTAATTGGGAATTATCGACTGCTCGGGCACTAAGTGTTCTTCATTTTATGAGCGATAGCCATGGTGTTGATGCAAAAAGACTATCTGCTACAGGTTACGGAGAATTTCATCCGGTGGCTTCTAATGATTCAAAAGAAAATAAACAGAAGAATCGTCGTGTAGAGATCGTGATTTTGCCGAGCACACAAAAAGAAGGCCGGTAATTTAATTTTTCAGTTTCTTTAAATAAGGAGCAGGATAATTATGAGAGTAACAATCACGGTGGTATCTTTGGTCCTGGCTGTCGTTGGTATCGGTCTTACGATTCGTTTTGCTAAAGATGTGCAAAAGCACGAGCAAAGTTTAAATCAGGAGCGTTACACTCGTATGGTTGCAGAGGAAAGCTTGGCATCTTCAAATTCTAAGGTGAATGCGATGGAAACTGAGTTGGCGCGTTTACAAAATAAGATCAAAAATACTGAAAAAATGCTGGGAGAAACATCCTTAGTAAACGATGATCTTAAAGCGCGATTGGACAAGGCAAAGCAGATCAAAGAGTCAATGGATCTAAAGATCAAAGAGTTGCAAAACATGGTTATTCCTGAGAGTGCACCAGTGCCTGTAGAACCAGCGGCAGCTCCCGCAGCTCAATAATATTAGTTATTCTGATTTGATTGGGTATCTATGTCGAGATAAGATTTCGAAACTGTTATATCGTTTGGATGGATTTTGATTGGGGGATTGTTATCCCCCTTTTTATTTATTAGGGGATTTTAATACGATGACGGGTAGGCAGGAAAGAATACCTCAGCATATTGCGATCATTCTTGATGGGAATGGCCGCTGGGCAAAAAGACGAAATCTTCCTCGCACGCAGGGTCATATTGAGGGAGTCAAGCGTGTCGAAGAAATTGTTGATGCCGCGCAGGCAACGGGCGTTAAGGTTTTAACGCTTTATACTTTTTCAACCGAGAATTGGAGCCGTCCTGCAGCCGAAGTTTCCATGTTGATGGATCTTTTAACAGCTGTGCTAAGCCGTAAAATTGATAAATTACAAAAAAACAATTTGCGATTTCAAACTATCGGACGGACTGATAAAATTCCGGATAGTGTTTTAAAGATGATCCATGACGTTAGTGAGAGGACACGGGATAATACTGGCCTAATTATAAATCTGGCTTTCAATTATGGTTCGCGGACAGAGATTGTTGATGCTTTTCAGGATATTGTCCGAAAGGTCAAGTCAAATGAGATATCTATCGAAGATATTAATGAAACGATGGTCGGTCAGCATTTGTATACAAAAAATTTACCAGATCCGGATCTTTTGATCCGGACTTCTGGGGAAAAAAGGATCAGTAATTTCTTATTATGGCAGTTATCGTATGCAGAATTTTATTTTACTGATAAATGCTGGCCAGATTTTAATACGAATGAATTTCAAAAGGCAATTGATGACTATGCCAGCCGCGAACGCCGGTTTGGCAGTTTAGGTAAGGAAGGCGAAGATGAGTAAACAGCGCTTTTTTAGTTCAGCGTTATTGATCGCGATAACACTATTTGGGATCGTTAATAAATGGGCGTTCCTTTTTGTTTTATTGGCACTGATCATGGGCGGACTTTATGAGTTCTTTTATTTGACCAAAAAAAAAGGGATTCCGATCTACAGCTACACGGGGATCATTATTGGCCTTTTTATTCCTATTTCGATCTTTATGCAATTTGAATTAACAAAGCGTTTGGAATTGTTATTTGTTGTTATTCTTTTGTTGATGATCTTTATGATGCAGTTTATGCGGAAAAATAATGCGAATGCGATTGTCGGTATATCAACAACTTTTTTTGGTGTTTTGTATGTTTCCTGGCTATTTAGTTTTTTGATAAAAATAAGGTTTCTTTTGCCCGGATGGGATGGGATCGGATTGTTGGGATTTATCCTTTTGGTGACAAAAATGGGGGATATCGGCGCTCTTCTTGTTGGAAGTAGCTTTGGGAAGCATCCGTTGCTGCCTCGTATTAGTCCGAATAAAACGATTGAGGGGAGTTTTGGTAGTTTTATATTCAGTACGATTGCGGCGATCTTGGCGAGGTCATTTATTCCCGCACAATTTGATTTCTCTCTTACGCAGATCGCGATAATTGGAGTGGTCATTGGCGGGTTGGGGCAATTGGGGGATCTGTCGGAATCGCTTATAAAGCGTGATTTTAATGTCAAGGATTCTGGTAATTGGCTTCCGGGAATGGGCGGCGTTCTTGATGTGATCGATAGTATTTTATTTACCGCACCGGCATTTTATTTTTATATGAGCTCTTTTCTGAAAGTTTAGTTTTGTATGAAGAACAAAAACGTTGTTATTCTCGGATCTACGGGATCCATTGGAATTAATACGCTTGAGGTTATTAGGCAGTCAAGAGGGGCATTTAGGATCGTTGGATTAACTGCGTATAATAATTTTGATCTTCTTTTGGAACAGATCAAAGAATTTGCGCCAAAATATGTTGCTGTTCCAGCGAAAGGATTTGATTTTCTTAAATCGCAATGCTCTCGTAAGCTTAAAATATTGAGTGTTGAAAATGATCTGGATGATCTGGTGAGTTTGAAAGAAGTTGATGTTGTTGTGGTAGCGATGCGAGGAAGCAGTGCTTTAAAGCCTTTTTTAAAGGCTGTTCGGTCTGGTAAAGTTGTCGCCCCTGCGAATAAAGAAGCTTTGGTTATTGCTGGTGATATTCTTTTGAGTGAAGCGAAAAAATACGGGGCAACGGTCATTCCGATTGATAGCGAGCAAAGTGCGATCTTCCAATGTTTAGATGGACGGGATAGGAAGTCTTTAAAAAAGATATATTTAACGGCTTCCGGCGGGCCGTTATTGAATGTAAGGAAAGAAAAGTTTGATACCTTGACTGTAGATCAGATCTTGCAACATCCTCGATGGAAAATGGGCAAGAAGATCACAGTCGATTCAGCGAACTTGATGAACAAAGGTTTCGAAGTTATTGAAGCGACACGGCTCTTTGATGTGAGTGTTGATGAGATCGAAGTCATCATTCATCCGGAAGCGATCATTCACTCGATGGTTGAGTTCGTCGATGGATCGATCTTAGCGCAGTTAAGTGCGACAGATATGAAGTTCCCGATCCAATATGCGTTGACGTATCCAGAGAGATTGACGTCTTCTTTTGAACGGTTGGATTTTTCAAAGTTGGGTCAGTTGAATTTTCAAAAGCCGGATTTTAAAAGATTCCCAGCTTTAAAGCTTGCGATCGAAGTTGCGAAATTAAAGAAGACGTTTCCAAGTGTTTTGAATGCCGCAGATGAAGAAGCGGTAGAAGCTTTTTTAAATCAGAAAATTTCTTTTACTTCGATCTATCGGATCGTTGATAAGATTATTGGAAAACATAAGCCTACCGGCAGTCATAGTTTGGAGAATATTTTGGCGGCCGATCATTGGGCGAGAGAAGAGGCAAGGAGGCTAATTTACAACTAATGATAGAAGCTCTTATTGCAAATATTAAAAGTACTGGGATCTTTGTAGCTGTTTTAAGCGTATTGATCGTTGTGCATGAATGGGGACATTTCATGACAGCAAAGAAGCTTGGCGTTAAAGTTGAGCGATTTTCTTTAGGGTTTGGGCCAAAACTTTTTTCTTGGATGATGGGCGGGACGGAATTTCTTATTTGTTTATTCCCTTTAGGTGGATATGTCAAGATGGCGGGAGATACCCGTGAAGAATGTAAAGGGACTCCGGATGAGTTTTATGCCAAATCACCAGGACACCGCGCGCTTATTATCCTTAACGGTCCGGTTGTGAATTTTATTTTAGCTTATGTTTGTTTAGTTGGGGTTTTTGTGTTGGGATTTCCGGATATGTCAACGAAAGTTGGAGAGGTCATGAAAGACTATCCAGCTCAGATCGCTGGGGTAGAGCTAAATGACAAGATCATTAAAGTTGATCAAAAAGAAGTTGCGAATTGGACTGAAATGCAATCCGGGATCACTCGATCGACAGGTAAGAATATTGAGATCACGATCTTACGTAATAATAAAGAGCTTGTGCTGACGATATCCCCAAAAGTTGAAGAATTGAAAAATGTTTTTGGTCAGGTGAAAGAAACCAAGATCGTAGGTATTCGCCCGACGAAGGATATTATTACGAATAAGTATTCTTTGCCAGTTGCGATCGTTAAAGGCTATGAAAAGCTTTCAGAGATCACTGTGATGACGTATAAATCCTTATATTTCATGCTGACGGGAACAATGTCGGCGAAAGAATCGATGACTGGGCCGATCGGGATCTTTTATATCATTAAATCAGCTGCTGAAATGGGTTTTAATCATTTGCTTTTTATTGTTGGAGTTATTAGTGCCAGTTTAGCGATCTTTAATCTTCTTCCAGTTATTCCGCTTGATGGCGGTCATTTGTTCCTTCTGGGGATAGAACGACTTCGAGGGAAAGCTCTTTCTCCGAAAATAGATGAATATATTGCTCGATTTGGATTTAGCTTGATAATTCTTTTAGCTGTATTTGTTTTTTATAGTGATTTTTCGCGGTTTGGTTTTATTGATAAGATAAAACATTTGTTTTTTTAACCCCTGGATTGAGGAAAACATATGTTAGATGAAGAAATACGCGAACGAGTTAATCGTTACCTGATCAATGAAACGGATTTTCTGAAGTTAAAAGATAAGATGAATGAAGATGAGCTTCGAGCTTTTGTGGATAAAGCGATCGTTGATCTTTGCCAGTCAAAGCATCTTGAGATCACTGTTGCGCAGCGATTAACGCTTATTCGTGATCTAGTCAGTGCCTTGCTTAGTTTGGGCCCACTGCGTCAGCTTATGGAGGATAAAGCAATCACGGAGATCATGATCAATGGTGCGAACCAAGTTTATATTCAGAGTCATGGGCAGATCACGTTAACAGATGTAAAGTTTACCAGTAATCAACATCTTCTTCATACGATCCAGAAAATTCTGGCAAGTTCAGGTTCGAATAAAAGAGTGGATGAGTCTTCACCTTTTGTGGATTTTTCTTTAGCAGATGGCTCGCGGGTGAATGTTATTTTGCCCCCATGTTCCTTGACGGGGCCGGTTATGACGATTCGTAAATTTAAGGCCGATATTGCCAGTGTGGATGATCTTATTAATTTGGAGATGATCGATAAGAATATAGCGACGCTTTTGACCGCGGCTATGAAGGGAAAACTCAATGTTATTTTTTGCGGGTCAACCGGTGCCGGTAAAACAACAATGCTCAATGTTTTTTCTAGGCATATCCCTGAGGAAGAAAGGATCATTACGATTGAAGATACACCAGAATTGCGTCTTCTTCAGGAACACGTGGTCACCCTTGCTTCTAAGCCGTCCAATATTGAAGGGCGTGGGGAAATTACGATCAGGGATCTGTTCATTAATTCACTTCGGATGCGTCCAGATCGGATCATTATTGGCGAGATCCGAGGGGAAGAGTTGATGGACCTTATTCAATCGATCAGCAGCGGTCATAGCGGATCTTTGGCGATCGTTCACGCGGAAACACCGGAAGATTGTTTTAATCGCATGGTTACGATGATGCTTATGACGGGGATACGATTAAGCACAGAAGAAATTAAAAAGCAGATTGCGCGAGCGATCGATCTGATCGTTCATGTGGAATTGTTCTTAGATGGTCGGCGTAGGGTTACGGCTGTTACGGAACCGACATATGATCCATCGACTGATAAAATAAATTTGCATAATGTTTTTGAATTTGAGCAGACAGGATTAACAGAAGATAGGAAGATCTTAGGGCATTGGAAAAAAGACAGTAAAATACCGGTATTTTATCAGAAAATTCTAAAACGGCGGATCGATCTGCCGGAAGGATTTTTTAAGGCATAGATTATGTATTGGTCGAAATATTTTATTCCAACAATGAAAGAAGTTCCTTCAGGAACGGAGGCGATAAGTCATCAGCTATCGTTGCGGGCTGGGCTTGTGAACATGCTGACGTCGGGAGTTTATTCGTATTTACCTTTGGGTTTAAGGGTTTTAACTCGAATTGAGAATATTATCCGTGAAGAAATGGATCGTGCGGGAGCAAATGAGGTTTTGTTGCCGAGTTTGCATCCAATTGAGATCTGGAAACAGACCGGCCGTGATCAAACGTTGAAAGAGGTTATGTATTCTTTTGATGATAAAAGAGGACGGAAGTTGTGTTTAGGTCCGACTCACGAGGAGATCATTACCGATATTGCTCGGCAATTCGTTCAATCGTATAAGCAATTGCCCGTTGTTCTTTATCAGATCCAAACAAAATTCCGTGACGAATTGAGGACGCGTTTTGGGATCGTTCGAGCCTGTGAATTTATTATGAAAGATGCTTATAGTTTTGATCGGGATAAAGAAGGATTGCTTGAGAATTATCAGTTTATGTATGAGGCTTATAATAATATTTTTAAACGCTTGGAACTTCCGACGGTGATATTGGAAGCTGATTCCGGCGCGATGGGTGGTGATATTTCTCATGAATTCATGGTTCCTGCGCCTATTGGAGAAGATAGTGTTTATTTATGCGGAGGATGCGGGTTTGCAGCGACGAAAAGAGATGATCAAAATGAGAAAATCTGCCCGGCTTGCAACAAAGAAAAACTGACAAAACAAGTGGCTATTGAATTAGGGCATATTTTTCAATTAGGGACAAAATATAGTCAGGCCCAACAGGCGGTCTTTATTGATGATGATGGTAAACAAAAACCGATCATTATGGGTTGTTATGGGATTGGGGTCAGCCGTGTTATCGCCGCGATCATTGAAAAACATAATGATGATAAAGGGATCAGCTGGCCGCGGGAGGTTGCTCCATTTGATGTCGAGATCTTGCCGATTGCTGCATCTAAAAGTGACCGGGACATTTATGATGTTGCTGAAGATGCGTATCGATCATTAGGTCAAAATGGGTTCGAAGTTTTAATGGATGATCGGGATGAAAGTGCGGGGCGTAAATTCAATGATGCGGACTTGATCGGGATCCCGATACGGTTAACGATTGGGAAAAGGAATCTTGCGGAAGGGAAAGTGGAAGTAAAGCTCCGTAAGACAAACGAAGTGCATTTGATCCATAAAAATGATATTCTTGAGACGGTCAAGAAAATTTCAAAGCAATGACTTTAGATGAATTAAAAGAACGTCTTGAGGCTTTTGTTCTTTCACAAATAGATGATGCTTTTGAACTCGTTGAATTAAGGGTTAAAGGCCATGAGAATGCCAGAATGATCGAGATCCTTGCGGATAAAAAAGAAGGAAAAATAACGATTGAAGAATGTGCGTTATTGAACAAGCGATTATCTCAGGCGATCGAGGATGGGAATATTCTCGATGGCGATTATTCGTTTGAAGTGTCATCTCCGGGATTAGATCGGTCATTAAAAACGCGTCGGGATTTTGAACGTGTTTTAGGAAAGGATGTTCGGTTCCATTTATTGGAGCTCATTGAAGGGAAACTTGAGCATTCGGGTGAAATTATTGAGGTAACTGATAATGGTGTTGTTGTCGGGATTAAGGCGGGTAAGATCATTTTACCTTTAAATAAAATCAACAAAGCAGTTTTAATATTATAAACATAGGAAGGTTGTCGTATGGACGGAAATGAACTTTTAGGGATCTTAGAACAATTAGAACGCGATAAAGGGATCGATAAAGAGATCCTTATTCAAGCCGTTGAGCAGGCTGTGGCTGCTGCCGCAAAGAAATTATGGACGGTCGCCAAGGATCAGGACGTTAAGGTTGTCTTGAATGTAAAGACAGGAAAATTGACCGCTTTTGCCGGTGAAGAAGAGATCCGCTCTGGTGAGTTTGGGCGTATTGCCGCACAGACCGCGAAACAGGTCGTTATTCAGAAGATCCGCGAAGCGGAAAAAGATGTGATTTTCACTGAATATAAAGCTAAAATGGGTGAGATCGTGAGCGGCGGGATCTATCGTTTTGATAAAGGCAATCTTATTATTGATCTGGGAAAGACAGAAGCATTTTTACCAAAAAGAGAGCAATCGCCCAAAGAAGAATTTCGTCAAGGCGACCGTATCCGTGCTTATGTGATGGATGTTAAAAGAGATATTAAGGGCCCGCAGATCATTCTTTCTCGCGCGCATGTTAATTTTATCAAACGGCTTTTTGATCTTGAAGTTCCAGAGATCTTTGAAGGGATCGTTGAAGTGAAATCGATTTCTCGCGATGTTGGAGAGAGAACAAAGATCGCTGTTTATTCAAAAGATGAGAAAGTAGACTGTGTGGGCGCTTGTGTTGGGATGAGAGGAGCGCGAGTGAAAAATATCGTCTCCGAACTTCAGGGTGAGAAAATTGACATTGTCCGGTATTCTTCTGATATAAAAGAATATATTCAAGCGGCTCTTTCTCCGGCGGAAATTTCACAGATCCAGCTAAATTCTTTGGAGAAGAAAGCTAATATCATTGTGGCCAATGATCAGTTGTCCTTGTCCATTGGGAAACATGGCCAAAATGTTCGCTTAGCAAGTCAGCTGGTTGGATGGGAATTGGATCTATTTTCTTTTGATCAATGGAAAGAAATGCAGGATCAGGATGAGAAAGATGAGAAAGATGAACAAGCTGCGTCTGATAAAAATAGTTCGGATCTGGCTAGTCTTTCTGGCGTGGGAGAGAAGCTTCTTGCTGAGTTGAAAGAAGCTGGGTTTGACAGTTTAGCGAAGATAGCGAAAGCGGAAGATGAAGAATTGACGAATATCAAAGGTTTGGGTAAAATCAAAGCGAATAAGATGATCAAAGAAGCAAAATCATTATTAAAAAAGGAATAAGAGAAAGTTCTTATCATACATATGACAGTATCTGAT
>CAYGEE010000002.1:0-48515 GCA_964348765.1 uncultured Planctomycetales bacterium
AAAGTGAATGGAAGTCGATACAATAATATTGCCTTGTAATTTTTGGGAATCTTCTTATGAAAGAAAAGATCATAGTTCATGTTGATATGGATGCTTTTTTTGCTGCGATCGAACAGCGAGATCATCCTCTGTTACGCGGCAAGCCGGTCATTGTGGGTGCGGATCCTCAGGGTGGGCGCGGGCGGGGCGTTGTGTCGACGTGTTCTTATGAGGCGCGTAAATTTGGTGTTCATTCCGCTCAGCCGATCTCAAGGGCTTATCAACTTTGCCCGAAGGCCGTTTTTTTGCCTGTTGATTTTAAGAAATATCACAAGGTCTCCAATGAGATCTTTGATATCCTTTATGATTTTACGCCGGAGATCGAGCCGATCAGTATTGATGAAGCATTCTTGGATCTAACGGGAAGTTATCATTTCTTTGAAACGCCGTATAAAGCGTGTCAAGAGATCAAGCGAAGGATAAAAGATGAGCTTATGTTGATAGCCTCTATCGGGATCGCGCCTGTCAAAATGGTTGCGAAGATCGCCTCTGATCTAAAGAAACCCGACGGACTTGTCGAGGTTAAGGCCGAGAATATTCAAAGCTTCCTTAATCCATTAAAGATCGAAAGACTTTGGGGTGTCGGTCCGAAAACTCAGAAAAATCTTAATGAGCTGGGAATCTATATTATTGCCGATATTTTAAAACTTTCTCTAGATGATTTGACAAGAATTTTTGGTAGTCACGGGAAAGAATTTTTTAATTTGGCTCGCGGTATTGATGATCGCGTTGTTGAAGCTAATGATCAAGTCCATTCCGTGGGCAATGAATTCACTTTTGATCAGGACATTAATGATAGAGAGAAACTTCATGAAACACTTTTGTATTTAAGTGAGAAAGTATCTCGGCGTCTGCGTAAGGCTAGCCTAAAAGGGAAAACACTCACGGTCAAGATCCGATTGAAAGGTTTTAAGACATTTACCCGCGCATATACCTTTGTCAAACGGGTGGATCTGATCGATGATATCTATCCGCAGGCAAAAAGGTTGTTTGATGAGTTTCATAAAGCTGGTGATTATGTCCGTTTGATCGGTGTGCGTTTGTCTCATTTTGAAGATGACTATGTTCAAGACGATCTTTTCACGTATCCTGCGACCCAAAAGTCTGAAAAGATACAAACGGCAATGGATAAGATAAAAGATAAGTTTGGGGAGGATAAGATCCATCGCGGGGCCCGGGATACGCAAACATTTGCTTAAATTGGGAATTGCGCTACAATAAGACTCTTAATTTAACCCAACAAAAATTCACCATAATGCAGGAGGATGAAAGGTATGAACAGCAGAAAATTATTAGGTTTTTTAACGGGATCATTTACCGCGGTTTTGTTATTAAGCGGTTCAAATATTTTTGCGCAAACAGCTGATAATGCCGCGCCAGCAATAGCGACAACAGCTCCAGTGGCTGATGCTAAAAGTGAAATGATGGCAAAATTTCAGGAATATGCAACTCCGGGCGACAATCAAAAGGTTTTGGATGCGTTTGCCGGAAGCTGGGATTATACCCTTAAGATGTGGATGAGTGCTCAAGCAACAGCTGAAGAATCAACAGGCAGTGATGAAGCAAAATGGATATTGGGCGGTCGTTTTTTACAACATACATCAACCGGAACGTCGATGGGTCAGCCGTTTGAAGGTATAGGAATGATCGGATTTGACAATAAAAGAAAAGAATATCAATCCATTTGGATCGATAATATGAGTACGGGTATGATGACGGGTAAAGGGCGATTTGATCCAGAAACTAAGATCATTACTGAGTCCGGTGATTTTACGTGTCCATTAAAAGGTGCGTCAGTTTATCGAGCGGTGATCAGACTTTTGGGTCCGGATAATTATAGCTATGAGATGTATATGTTAGGTGATGATAGTAAGGAATTTAAGGCGATGGAGATTAATTATACAAGAAAGAAATAAAATTGGATTGTAGGGGCAGAACAATGTTCTGCCCCTACATGATCAAGAAATATTATGATTTACATTCTTGTTTTACTAGCGATCATTAACATTGGCCTTCTTATCATGCTTTTTTTAAAGCAGAATCTTCTCACACAAGACCGCGAGAAACTTGAGCGGCTTATAAGAGAAGAGATGAGAGGAAACCGTGAGGAATGGCTTAAGACCAATACGGTGCTGACGAATTCTTTGGAGCAACGGCTTGAGAAGGTCCGTGATGTCGTTGATAAAAGTTTGCAGAATATTCAGGATGATAATAATAAGAAATTGGAGCAAATGCGCGAGACCGTGGATGAGAAGCTTCATTCAACTCTTGAAAAACGGCTTGGTGAATCCTTTCAATTGGTCAGCGATCGGCTTGAAAAAGTCCATCAAGGCTTGGGCGAGATGCAGACTTTAGCTTCCGGCGTTGGGGATCTAAAAAAAGTTTTAACGAATGTCAAAACCCGCGGTGGATGGGGAGAGATCCAGCTGAAAAATATTTTGGAACAGATTTTAACTTCCGAACAGTATGATCTTAATGTTATAACAAAAAAAGGAAGCCGGGAGACGGTCGAGGTTGCGATCAAACTTCCAGGAAGAGATAGTCATGTTGTTTATCTTCCTATTGATGCAAAATTTCCCAAGGAAGATTATGAACGGCTTTTAAAGGCTCAGGATGAATCAAATCTTGAGATGATCGCGGAATCGACGAAAGCTTTGGAAAATCGGATCAAATTGGAGGCCAGAAAGATCAAAGAAAAATATCTCGATCCGCCGTTTACAACAGATTTTGCGATCCTTTTTCTGCCGATCGAAGGGCTTTTTGCGGAAGTGTTACGTCAGCCGGGATTGTCCGATATCCTTCAGCGTGATTTTCGGGTCATTGTTTCCGGTCCGACTACGTTTGCGGCACTTTTAAATAGTTTGCAAATGGGTTTTCGAACGTTGGCAGTTGAAAAACGTGCCAGTGAGGTCTGGAATTTATTAAGTGTAGTGAAAAATGAGTTTGGCAAATTTGGTGATATTTTGCAAAAGACGCATGAGAAGTTAAAGCAGGCGAGTGACCAGATCGACGATGCCGCGAAAAAGTCACGGACGATCGAGCAGAAATTAAAGAATGTTCAATCTTTGCCCTCAGCAAATGATGAGAATATTCTAAAATATAAAAATGAGGATGTGCCGCATGAGTCAATCGACAGCAATGTCAGTGTTTAAGGATTTTTTCCCGCCGGAGATCATTACTTTTGTGAGTGATCGAAGCGTTGATTTTGTTCTTAAGGATGATCAAACGGATCTGACGCGTCCGCAAAAGAAGTTTTTTTCAAAAAATACCGGATTAACATTGTCATCGATCGTTAATGTCCGCCAAGTTCACGGCAACAATGTTATCGTTGTGAAAGCCCGTCCGCGCATTAAAGAACTTCTAGAGAATGCCGACGGCATAATTACCAATGTTCCTAATTTGCCGATCGCGATCCGCACGGCTGATTGCCTGCCGATCTTTTTATGTGACCCCAAAAATCAGGTGATCGGAGTTGTTCATGCGGGTTGGCGCGGGATCAAAAAGGGTATTATTGCTCAAGCGTTAAAGGCGATGAAAAAAGATTTTCATTCCCGTTATCAGGATGTTCGTGTTGCCATCGGTCCGGCGATAAAATCGTGTTGCTATCGTGTTGGGGCAGAGTTTAATAGTCATTTTCCTGAGGAAACTTTAAAAAAAGATAAGGGATACTATCTGGATCTTGTGGCTGTTGCTAGAAAACAGCTTTTTGACCTCGGGGTTTTTCCTAGGAATGTTTATGACAGCACGATTTGCACCTCCTGCGATAAAGATTATTTTTCCTATCGCCGGGAAGGCGACGCCGCCGGCCGGATGATCTCTTTAATGATGATACGGCCTTAAAATAAGAGGTAAAGCGATGTATATTGTTATTTACACAACCGCAAAAGATAAGGATGAGGGAAAAGAGATCGCTCAGAAGCTTCTTGGTGAGAAACTTGTCGCGTGCGTCAATATTTTACCCGCAATTGAATCTTTTTATTGGTGGCAGGATAAGATTGAGAGTTCGCAGGAGGTTTTGCTGGTTATTAAATCGAAGAAGGGCTTATTTAAGAAAATTGTTAAAACGATTCAATCCGTCCATAGTTACGATGTTCCGGAGATTATCGCGCTTCCCATTATCGATGGAAGCAAAAATTATTTGAAATGGCTGAGTGATTCGGTAAAAGGCAAGAAATGAGAACATTGCGAAAAAATCTTTTTTGGAAAATATTTTTGATCAGTTTGATGCTGGTTTTGATGTTCAATCAGCGTCAGGCCGTGGGTCAATTTTTCATTCCCGACAATCCGCTTGTGCACAAGGTCATTCCCGAATTTAGTTTGTTAACAACATCAGGGAAGAAAAAGAGCCTTTCTGAAGTGCGTGATGGAAAAAGTGCCGTTGTCTTTTTCTGGGCGACGTGGTGTCCGCATTGTCAGGATGAACTTAAAGGGTTGGTTCGACAGAAAGAGAATATTGAGAAACAAGGGATCAAAATTGTTTTGATCGATCTGGGAGAGTCCGCTGATCTGGTTAAGTCGTATTTAAAAGAGAACAATATTGATTTTGAGTCTTTTTTGGATGAAGATACTAGTCTTGCGGAGAAATTCCACGTTTCTGGAGTTCCGACACTCTTTTTTGTCACTCAAGGAGGTTTTGTCAGCGGCGTTAAACATTCTTTGCCGGATGACTACGCCAGGATTTTATCTTTAAAATAAAGTAGGGACAGACACGACTTTTCGCGAAAATCGCCGAGAAGTCGTGTCTGTCCCTACTTTATTTCTGCTTTTTCTGTAATTCGGAAATATTGTCGATGACCTGAGCCTTGGCGCGTAATTGCGTTAGAAAATCAGTGAAAGCTTGGGTTTTGCGGTCATTGAGGATCTTTTCAGAAAAAGATGTTTTGTCTTTTGCGAATTGGTCCATGTCGATAGTGCTTGTTGAATCAAAGTGCAGGATACAGAACCCTTTTTCTGTTTCTACGACTTTACTTAACGGATCTTTTTCCGACAGATTAAAAGCCGCATCAATGAATTCTTTGGATAATCCGACCTTGGGCAAATATTGACCTTTTGAAAAAAGAGGTGTTTGTTCAATATCAAGCCCTATCTTTTTGACAATAGCTGGAAAATCTTTTGTGGATGATCGTGTGAATTCTTCTGTGATCGTTTTTAAGTATTCTTCGCTTTTTTGTTTGGCGATGTCCTTTGAAAGGCTTTCGCTGAGAGCATTTGTGACTTTACTTTTTATCTCATCAAATTTTGGGATATAGGAGTCTCGTTTGTTTTTGACTTTAGCAATAACAAATCCTGCGGCTGTTTCTTGTGGCTCTAAAACATGGTCGGGAGTCGATTCAAAAAGTTTGCTAAGAAGCGGAAGAGGCCATCCGAGATTTATGTTTGGCTGTTCGATGCTGAAATAATCTGTTGTTTTTACTTTGAGTTTGTATTTTGATGCAACCTCTGCGAGGTTGGTGTTTTTTTGGAGGTCCTGATAAATTGAGAGAGCATTGTTATGGATTACTTCTTTGTCAATATCTGAGATCTTTGGTTGAGGGGAAGGAGATTTTGGATCCTTTGTCGGGATCGGAGCAGGAAGAGGCGGGAATTCTAAAGTTAAATATTCGACATTGATCGCCGGCGGCATAAGAAAATCGAGCCGATGGTCGTTAAAGTATTTTTCAACATCTGCATCTGTATATTTTGCATCTGCTGCGAATTTATTGTTTTGGATATAAGCGTAGCTGACTTGGACTTTTTCATTGATCTCTTTGTATGCGTTTAGGATCTCTTCATCTGTTGTTTTGATGTTTTTTGTTTCATCTTCAAAGAGTTGTTTGAATTTTAGCGTATCGCGCGTACTTTCCTCGAAATCGCGGGCTTGGATCTTAAAGACATACTCTAAAATGTTCTTGTAAAGTTTGTCATCGAATTGATTGTCGCGTTGAAAGAAGGGATATGCGGCGATAGTCTTTATGACTTCGCTATCATTGACCTGGATCTTTCTTTTATTAGCTTCTTGCAGCAAAATGAGTCTGTCCCATGTTTCGGCGTTAAGGTTTAAAAACGATTTTATCTTACTGTAATTGTCGCCATAACGCATGATCGCCTGGACGTTGACGTTTTGATAAGCTTTGTCGAAGGTTTCCATCGAGACATTGCGACCGAACATTTTACCGGCCGGAGGAATATGTTTTTGATTGGTAAAAAGATATGATGTCCCGAAAATTCCGAACGATGGAATGATAATGGCGGCGATGCCCCAAAGGATCTTTTTTGAGACGCCTTTTTTACGCAAAGTTTTTAACATGTTTTCCTTTCAATGGATCAAGTTATCCTGCGAGTGTGCAAAATACAGGTTAAATAAATATTACGGATTATAACTTCAGCTATTCGCTTTGACAAGGATTTTTCCTTTCTAAAATTATCGTTTGTCCCTTGTCGGGTGAGAAAATCCGTAATATACTTTCCCGAGATGTTAAATATCTTTACAAGCACAAAAAGGGAAGATATAATAACCCGTTTTGAAAAGTAAAATTTAATTTTAAGGATGAAAGTGTAATATGGCTAAATTACGTTTGGGTGTTCCAAAAGGAAGTCTTCAAGAAGCAACTTTCAAGGTTTTTGAAAAAGCTGGTTTTAAGATCGTTGCCTCCGGCCGGTCTTATTTCCCGTCTATAGATGATGTTGAGATCGAACCTGTTCTTTTAAGAGCACAGGAAATGTCGCGTTATGTTCAGGATGGATTTTTAGATTGCGGGATCACGGGAGCTGATTGGATATTGGAGAATGGTTCGGATGTTGTTTCTATCGAAGAACTTGTTTACGCAAAGCAGACAGCAACGAAAGTCCGATGGGTTTTGGCTGTGCCTGAGAAATCAGCGATCCATTCAGCGAAAGACCTTCAGGGCAAAAGAATTGCGACGGAATTGGTCAATGTTACTAAGAATTATTTAAAGGCTCATAAAGTCACGGCTGATGTTGAGTTCAGCTGGGGCGCGACAGAGGCGAAAGTTGCTGACGGGCTTGTGGATGCGGTAGTTGAATTGACTGAAACAGGAAGCAGTTTACGGGCTCATAAGCTTCGGATCGTCACAACTGTATGTGAGTCGACAACACAATTTATTGCCAATAAAAAAGCTGTGAAGGACCCTTGGAAAAAAGCTAAGATGGATCAGATCTGTATGCTTTTAAAGGGCGCCATTACTGCCAATAATATGGTTGGCCTTAAGATGAACGTTGAGAAGAAGAATTTTAAGAAGGTTTTGGACTTGCTGCCGTCCTTAAAAGATCCGACGGTATCAAATCTTAATCGCGCGAATTGGTTTGCTGTTGAGATCGTTATTGATGAGGGAACTGTTCGGACGCTCATTCCAAAATTGAAGAATGTTGGAGCTCAAGGGATCATTGAGTATCCGTTGAATAAGTTGATCTACTAATCAAAAAAGGACAAACGTGTTATGCCGTGCGGAAGAAAAAGAAAATTACGTAAGATCAGAACACACAAAAGAAAAAAATTACGCAAATCCCTTCGTCATTTAAAGAAGCGCGATAGCAAGTAATTGAATTCTCGGGTGTCTGGATTTTCACACCCGAGAATTTGTCCCAAAGCCCGTCGGGTAAGGGAATTTTTTATCTTAGAGGTGGTCTATGACTCTATCCAAACATAAGAAAAACTTTGCCCTTGTGGCTGTTTTTTTTATCGTTTTAAATTTCGCCTCACATGCCCAGGCCTTTGTTTTTGAGGATAAGGTTTCTACTTCAAAGGCTTTAGCTCACTACATGATGGGGCAGATCTATGACATGTTGGGACTGATCAATAAGTCTGTGATCGAATATGAGGCTTCTCTTCAATATGATGAATCCAGTTATCAGACGCATTTAAGGCTTGGTGCAGATTATGCGCGGCTTAATATGCTGGAGGATTCTCTCAAACAGTTAAAGATTACCCAGAAGTATAATTCCGAAGATCTACAAGCTCACTATTTGCTTGCTTTGATTTATTCCACTCAGAAAGATTATGATAATGCTGCTGTTGAATATGAATTGATCTTGAAGAAATTTGCGGAAACAGAACCTCAAAATATCGAGATTTACGGTTATTTGGGCCAGCTTTATTATTCTCAAAAGAAATTTGATCAAGCGATCTCTCAGTTTGAGAGGATCTTGGAACTTGAGCCGAAGAATTCAGAAGTGCTGTATCTTTTGGGTTCTTTGTACTTGGATGTTAAGAAAACGGACAAGGCTATTGAATCTTTGAAAAGATCGATCGAGATCGATCCAGATAACGATGGAAGCCTTAATACTCTTGGGTACGTTTATGCCGACAAAGGGGAAAAACTTGATGAAGCAGAGAGCCTGATCAAACAGGCTTTGAAGATCAACCCGGACAATGGTGCGTATCTTGACAGTTTAGGTTGGGTCTATTTTAAGAAAGCTAAGTATAGGGAAGCTCTTGAATATTTTGAGAAAGCAGATGCTAAGTTTAAAGATCCGGTGATCTATGATCATCTAGGAGATGTTTATTTGAAACTTGGGCAGAATGCGGATGCAGTGAAGTATTGGCAGATGTCCCTTGATTTGCAGCCGGGACAGGTGTCGATCCAGGATAAGATCAATCATATTAAAAATTCTCAGGCTAGCAAGTAAGCTTTTGGTTTCTGCCATTGATGAATAGTCTATCTCTTTTGTCTCCCGCCAAAGTTAATCTTTATCTAAAGGTTATTAATAAACGTCCTGATGGATTCCATAATATCTCGACGGTATTTGAAAGGATCGATCTGTGTGATGTGATCGGTCTGAAAGTTACTTCTACAGACAAGGTAAGAGTATTTTGTGATCATCCGCATGTTCCCACGGGGAAAAAGAATCTTGTTGTGAAGGTCGCAAGGATCTTAAAAGAAGAATACGGTGTTTGTAAGGGAGTTGATATCACGATCAAAAAACATATCCCTGTTGCTGCCGGTCTAGCCGGCGGATCAAGTAATGCGGCAACGGTATTAATGGGGCTCAATCGTCTATGGGCCTTAAAGTTATCTAAGATAACTTTGCTAAGCATCGCTGATCGGATTGGCAGTGATGTAGCTTTTTTTATTCATAATGTCTCTTGGGCTGTTGGAACGGATCGAGGCAATAAGATCGAGACTTTGAACTTGAAATCTAAGCTTTGGCATGTCATTGTGACCCCCAAAATGAAGCTGTATTCTGGGGAAGTTTATCAGGCTTTAAATCTGCGTTCTGGTCCAATGAATATATTGACAAAAAAGGATGATAATGTTACTATCCTAATCCATAATTTGCGAAAAAGTAATATGCGGGGCATTAACTCGTTTTTAAAAAATGATCTGGAATCGGCGATCTTGCGTTTAAAGCCTAGTTTGCTGAAGTTAAAAGAGAGACTCAACTCGTTGAAAACGTTGGGTGTTATGGTTTCCGGAAGCGGCCCTTCGGTGTATGCGCTGGTGGACAATAAAAAGCATGCGCTAAACCTTCAAAAGGTTTTACGAAAGACCTACTCTCAGGTGTTTGTTGCTCAAACGCTTTAAGATCGTCAGCCGGGCTTTTGATCATTCGTTTTAAAAGGAGTTTCGTGCTATGGAGATCACAGAGATCCGCGTTTTTTTAAAAGAAGGTCAAGATAAGAAATTAAAAGCTTATACGACGGTAACTTTCGACGGAGCTTTCGTCGTCCGAAATATAAAAGTGATCCAAGGTTCAAGCGGTTTGTTTATTGCAATGCCGTCACGCAAGATGAAACATTCTTGTTCGAAGTGTAATTTTAAGAATGAAATTGGAAGTAAATTTTGCAATCAATGCGGAGCGGTTATTTTTATTGTAAGGGAAAGAGTCGGGGTTTCTGAAGCGAAAGAGGAGCATCGAGATATTGCGCATCCGATCACGCAGCAGTTTCGTGAAACATTGCAAAATCGTATTTTGGACGCCTATAAAAAAGAAATTGAGCTTGGTCCGTCCGCTGGCAGTCATTCTGAATATTCAGAATAACGGTTTTTTTAATGTCATATTTATTGCTAAATTATTAGCAGTAAATTCTTCTTTTTGAAATTTTGGTTATTGTCAATTGCTGCCCGGTGGTGTAATGGTAACACTCGAGAATTTGGATCTCGCTTTCCAGGTTCGAATCCTGGCTGGGCAACCAGTCTTCGCTCAATTATTTTTGTGTTGAGCTTCGCCTGGTCTGCTAAATGAATTTTTATTTTGTGAGTGAATCCGGAGAGTTCGGTAAAGTTTTATGCCAGATGTAAAGACGATCATTTTAGCGGCAGGAAAAGGGACCCGGATGAGATCGGGAACACCGAAGGTTTTACATCCTGTTTGCGGACGGCCGATATTGCAGTACGTTTTAGAAGTGGCGAAGAAGATCGGATCTTTGAAAACTTATGTTGTTTTAGGGCATCAATTTGAGGATGTTAAAAAAACATTATCTTCTGATTGTATCGCTGTTAAGCAAGAGAAACTTTTAGGGACGGCTGATGCGGTAAAGCAGGTCGTAAAATTCCTTAAAGGGTTTTCCGGTGATGTTGTCGTTATGTGCGGCGACACACCTCTTCTTGAGGCAGCGACGATCAAGGGATTGATCGCAAAGCATCGTTTAACAAAAGCATCTGTAACGGTGCTAAGTGCTGTTGTTGATGAGCCGGCCGGATACGGGCGGATGGTCCGTGATGCGAAGGGCCAGGTGATGGCCATTCGTGAAGATAAAGACGCTTCTGAGAGTGAAAAAAAGATCAGCGAGATCAACGTTGGTGTCTATTGTTTTAAGAGTCGGGAGCTTTGTGCCGGATTATCGCAAATTAAATTAAATCCGAAGAAAAAAGAATATTATTTGACGGATATTATTGATCTTTTTTATAAAAAAAATTTTAAAGGTGAGACTTTTATCGTTTCTGATTTTCGTGAGGGTTTGGGTGTTAATGATCGTCGAGATCTGGCGAATGCGGAAGCTGTTATGAGACGTAAGATCTTAAATGATCTGATGTTAAGTGGCGTAACGATCGTTGATCCTGAGTCGACGCATATTGATAGAGATGTTGTTATTGGACAGGATACGGTTATTCGTCCGTTTACGGTGATTGAAAATGATGTGACGATCGGCAAGAATTGCCGGATCGGTCCTTTTTGTCATCTTCGTCCGGGTACGCGCCTAGCTGATCATGTTGAGATCGGGAATTTTACGGAAGTTTCCCGTACGTCGATCGGCGATAAGACGCTTATGAAGCATTTTAGTTTTATGGGTGATGCCGTTATCGGGAAAAATGTGAATATCGGTGCGGGTTCGATCACGGCAAATTATGATGGGAAGAATAAACATCAGACGAAGATTTCTGATAATGCGTTTATTGGTTCCGATTCGATCTTGGTTGCTCCGGTCAGTGTCGGTAAAGGTTCTATGACGGGAGCGGGAAGTGTCTTGACAAAAAAAAGAAGTGTTCCTGACGGTTGCATTGCAGTCGGTGTGCCGGCAAGGATTTTTTCGAGGAGAACATCTCAATGAACGGGATATCTGTTTTTACTGGGAATGCCAATCCATTGTTGGCAAAAGAGATTTGTGAGTTTTTAAAGGTTTCATTGACGGAAGTGCTGGTGTCGCGTTTTAGTGAAGGTGAAATTCGCGTCGAGATCCTGGAAAATATTCGAGGGAAAGATGTTTTTATCATTCAGCCGACGTGTCCGCCGGCCAATGATAATCTGATGGAGCTTTTGATCATGATCGATGCGGCTCGACGAGCTTCGGCGGATCGCATTACGGCTGTTCTTCCGTATTACGGTTATGCGCGTCAAGATCGAAAAGATAAGCCGCGTGTTCCGATCACGGCGAAATTAGTTGCGAATTTGATCGTTGCGGCTGGAGCAGAAAGAGTTCTGACGCTCGATTTACATGCGAATCAGATCCAAGGGTTCTTTGATATTCCGGTCGATCATCTTTATGGCATCAACGAGATCTGTGATCATTTTAATAAAAAGAAAATTGAGAATCCGGTCGTTGTTTCTCCGGATGTTGGCGGCATCAAAATGGCTCGCGCGTATGCCAAACGATTGCAGGCGGATCTGGCGATCGTTGATAAAAGACGATATACTCCTGACAAAACTGAGGTCATGCATATTTTGGGTTCGGTTAAGGGAAAGAATGCGATCATCGTCGATGATATTGTGGCAACGGCGGGGTCCTTGATCGAGGCTGTTTCGGCTTTAAGGCAGGAGGGTGTAAAAGATGTGTACGCCGCGATAACTCATGGTATACTTTCTGGCGATGCGATAAGCCGGGTCGCTAAATGTGAGGGTTTAAAAGAACTGGTGGTCACAAACAGTATTCCTTTGTCTGATGAAAAACGGATCAGTAAGATCCATTCTGTTAGTGTCGCAGCGCTTTTGGCGGAAGCAATTCAACGTATTCACAATGAGGAATCGATCAGCTGTTTGTTTGATGAAATAAGGAATTAATCTTAAAATGTCAAATGTCAAATTTCAAATTTGGAATTAGTCATTAACTAAAAAAGGCAGGGGAAAAGCGATGGAAGAAATAAAATTAGAAGTTCAAATAAGAAATCGAATTGGCAGCCGTAAAATTAAAAGTGTGAGAAGTCAGGATCAGATCCCAGCGATAGTTTATGGCGGGAAAAAAGAACCAACGCCGATCCAGGTTGACCGCAGAAGCTATGAGAAGATCATGCGTCATCACCGCGGGCAGAATGTTATTTTTAATCTGAATGTTCTAGATGGCGAGAAAAAACTCCGGGACTATGCAGCGATCGTCCGTGAAGAACAGCATGAACCTGTTTCTTATAAATTGATCCATATTGATTTTAATCGGATCGCATTGGATCAGATCATTGAAGTTAAGGTTACCATTGAGACAAAAGGGGAATCTGTTGGTGTTAAGAAGGACGGCGGATCTTTGGAACATGTTCTATGGGAGCTGGATGTTCTCTGTCTTCCGACAAAAATTCCCGCAAAGATCGAAGTTGATGTCACGAATTTGAAGATCGGGGATGCCATTCATGTTAAGGATATTGTTTTGCCAGAGGGTGTTAAGACCAAACATGATCTTCATGCGATCGTTGTCACTGTTGCTGCTCCAATGAAGGAAGATCAGCTGATCCTGCAGGCGACGGAAAAAGTTGAAGTTGAAGTCACAAAAGAAAAGAAGAAGGATGAAGCTCCTGCTGCAGCTGGTGCAAAGTCTGAGGCTAAAGCGGAAGATAAGGGTAAGGAAAAGACTAAGTAGCTATTTCGTCTACTTCAGAGCTCATTCGGGGTCGTGATGTGAGTTTTGTGATGTTAAAGTAATATTTCATGAAGGCTTGGCATTGAGTGACGATAAGTTAATTGTCGGTTTGGGCAATCCTGGAAAAGATTATGAATTAACCCGTCATAATCTAGGGTTTCTGGTTGTTGAAGAAATTGTCCAAAGATGGAAATTGAAGTTAAAGTCGTGTTCTTTTACAAAAGCTTTGACAGCTAACGGCATAAATGAAAATGGGGATATCCATCTTTTAATGCCGACGACGTATGTTAATAACTCTGGGTCCGCGGTGAGCGATTTCCTGAGGTATAAGAAATTATCACTTGAAAATATTCTTGTGGTTTGTGATGATATCAATCTTTCCTTTGGAGAAATGCGTTTAAAAAAGTGCGGGAGTGCCGGAGGGCATAATGGGTTGAAGTCCATTATTAGTATTTTGGGGACGGATGATTTTGCGCGTTTACGGCTTGGCGTTGGGCATCCGGGGTCAAAAGAAAAAGTTGTCCAGTTCGTCTTAGAGGATTTCTCAAAAGACGAATCAAAAAATTTGGACGGGTTTATCGATCAGGCGGCAGATTGCTGCTTGCAGTGGATAGAAAACGGAATAAACAAAGCGATGTCAGATTACAACAAAAGGAAGAAAGAAAATGAAGAGTGAATTATCTAGTAAGTATGAGTTAATGCTAATTGTCGATTCGAAATTGGCAACCGACAGCAAAGAGGCCATTCTTAAACAAACTATAGATGTAGTTTCAAAAGCTGGCGGGAAAGTTATTAATAGCAGTATTTGGCTTGATAAACATCGATTGACTTTTCTGATCAATAAATGCAACGAAGGAATGTATTATTTGTTGAATATTGAAATGGAGCGCTCTGCGGTGGATAAAATTAATTCGCAGCTTCGTTTAAATGAAAAGATCCTTCGTTTTATGTTAATTGCGGTTGATTCATGGCAAATGGCTGAAGCTGTAAAAAGCTAGGGCGTGGAATATAAAATTTTAGATCAATTGATTTTTAAGCGTTTGGTGTAAGGAGGTTTTTGATGGCTAATTTGAATAAGGTTTTTTTAATCGGGAATTTGACTCGGGATCCTGAATTGCGTTATACTCCCGGCGGAACAGCGGTCGCTAATTTAGGATTGGCTGTTAATCGTAAATTTAAGGACAGCACTGGCGCGTTAAAAGAAGAAGTCTGCTTTTTGACGGTAACAGTTTGGGATAAACAGGCTGAGGCGTGCTGTCAGTATTTACAAAAAGGCCGCCCTGTTTTTGTTGAGGGTGTTTTGCAGTCAAGATTTTGGGAAACAACTGATAAACAAAAGAGAAGCGCGATCGATGTCAGAGCTGAAAGAGTTCAATTCTTAGGAAGTTATGGTCCTACGAAGGATAAGGAAGCTGCCGAGCATCTTGAAACAGTTGAAGTTTCTGAATCAATTTCTCAGAAAAATGAATCGATCAAGCCGGAAGATATTGCGTGGGATGAATAAAGAAGAAGTTAGAAGCTAGAGGTTAGAAGTTAGAATTCTAACTTCTAGCATCTAATTTCTAGTTTCTTAATTTCTAAGTATTAACCAGTAATTCAAGGAGGACGAACGTTGGCACATATTGATAAGAGAGGGTTTGAAAAAAAGAGATTGGAAAAAGAACGAGGGCCCCGAAGAGGAGTATCTTTTCGTAAGGCGATGTTCAGTAAATTCCTGATCCCTGGAGATACAAAAATTGATTATAAAAATGTGAATTTCCTTCATAAGTATTTAAATGATCGAGGAAAGATCATTCCAAGGCGCATCACCGGGATATCAGCGGGGGATCAAAGGTTGCTGACGGTGGCTATCAAGCGCGCTAGGTTTCTTGCTTTATTAAATTCAGGCGGGATCAAGAAATAACTTTTATTTTAAATGTAGGGGACGGTTGAGATCGTTCTCTACACATATGATCGGTTAAGGAGAATTGTTATGGAAATTATTTTGAATAAAGATGTTTCTCATTTGGGACAAGTTGGCGAAGTTGTAAAAGTTAAGGATGGCTATGCGAGAAATTTTTTATTTCCTCGTAATATCGCGTCATTGGCAACTTCTGCGAATTTGAAGCGGATCGAATCTTTAAAGAAGAAGCAGCGAGAGCTTTATGAACAGGAAAAACAGGAAGCTTCTAAATATGCGGAAAAGCTTAACAAGGTTTCCTGCACTGTTACTGTAGAAGTCAATGATCTTGATAAGCTTTATGGTTCAGTTACTGAGGCTGATATTATTAAGGCTATTGAAGTCGAAGGATATAAGGTTGACAAAAAGGATCTTATTATTGAAAAGCCGGTTGAAGAGTTGGGGATTTTTGAAGTCGGCGTAAAATTACATCCGGAAGTCACTGCCAAAATTCGACTATGGGTCACCAAGAAGTAAGGGTTCCTCCCCAAAATATTGAGGCTGAAAAATCTGTTTTAGGGTCGATGCTGATCGACGATGAGGCTATCGGCCTCGGCCTTGAAATTCTAGATGAAGGCTGGTTCTACGAAGAGTCCCACCGTAAGATTTATGCTGCTATCCTTGAGCTTTACAATAATCGCAAAAAGATCGATCTGATCACACTGACCGATAAATTACGTAATGATGGTCATTTGGAAGCTGTTGGCGGGGCGACATTCTTGTCGAGTTTGATCGAGTTTGTCCCAACGTCTGCGAACGTCGAGCATTATGCTGGGATCGTTAAAGAAAAGGGTATCTTAAGAGAGCTGATCAAAAGTGCTACCCAGATCGTCGCTGAAAGTTTTGCCGGGAAATCTACGGTTGAGGATATTGTAGACAACGCAGAACAGCTTATTTTTAAGATCGCCGATCTTAAACAAAGGCAGCAGTCTTTTCATATCAAGGATCTGGTAAGAACGAGTATTGAAAATCTTGATAAGCTATATCAGCGTAAAGAACATGTCACGGGGATCCCTTCGGGGTTTAAAGATTTTGATTATATGACCTCGGGCTTGCAGAATTCCGATCTAATTATTATTGCTGGACGGCCGTCTATGGGGAAAAGCGCTTTTGCAGTTTCTATGGCGGAAAATGCGAGCATTGAGCACGGTAGGGCGGTCGCTTTCTTTAGTTTGGAAATGTCGAAGGAGTCATTGGTCCAGAGAATGCTTTGCTCGCAAGCAAGAGTTGACGCGCATAAGGTTCGTTCAGGGTTTTTGTCGCCTTCTGATTGGCCGGAGTTAACACGGGCGGCAAGTGTTTTGTCAAAATCAAAGATCTTTATTGATGATACTCCTTCGATCTCAGCTCTTGAGCTTCGTGCTAAAGCTCGCCGGTTGAAAGCAAATCATGATATTCAGTTGATCGTTGTTGATTATTTACAGTTGATGCGCGGAGGCGGAAAAGTTGAGAGCCGTCAGCAGGAGATCTCAGAGATCTCCCGCTCGTTAAAAGCGATCGCTCGGGAATTGTCTATCCCGGTCATCGCTTTAAGCCAGCTTTCTCGAGCTGTCGAGTCTCGTCAGGATCATCGTCCGCAGTTATCTGATCTTAGGGAGTCTGGTGCGATCGAACAGGATGCGGATGTTGTCATTCTTCTGATGAGGGAAGAATATTACAACCCTACAGATGAAAATCGGGGGATCGCGGAGATCATTGTTGCAAAACAGCGTAACGGCCCTACTGGAACAGTGAAGTTGATGTTTAAAAAAGAATATATGCGTTTTGAAAGTCTTGCTCAGGTGCAAAATCTTGCACAAGTTGGTTGACTTTCATCTTTTGCCACTTTATAATCAAACAAATTAAAAACAGTTTTTAAAATAATTTTTATTCTGAAATGAAATTCCGTTCTAATATCTGCACGCTATTTCCTTTCCTGCTGGTTTTTTTGTTGACAGGATCCTTTTGTGTTGTCAATGCGCAGGATGTTCCGCCGGTTGTTGATAATTCAGCAGCCACACCTGTTGCTCCTTCGGTTTTAGAAGAGACGAAAAGTGTTAAAGCCATTGAAGTTGTCGGCAATAAGACTATCAGCATCGCAACCATTTTATCAAAAGTTAAAACTCGAGTCGGGCAGGCTTATTTACAGGAAGTTATTAGTGATGACCTTAAACGTCTTTACAATACGGGCTATTTTTCAGATGTCCGAGTTGATCATCAAGATCAAGATAATGGATTTAAAGTCATTTTCTACGTGGATGAGAAATCCATTGTAGAGGAAGTTACATTTTCTAAAACACGATATTTTACCGCAAAGGCCATCCAGAAAAAATTAAAGACTCAGGTCGGGAAGTTCCTTGATAATAAGTCTTTGAAAGACGATGAGGAGACGATCAAAGATCTTTACTCTAAAAAAGGCCTAACTTCGGTTCAAGTTGATGTTGAGACATTTGTTGATGAAACAACGAATAAGGCTAGTTTGCATTTTGTGATCACGGAAGGATATCGCATCTGTATCAAACGAATTAATATTCTTGGTAATAGTTCCTACAAAGATGGACGGATCATAAAGGTCATGAAATCTCGGCCGAAGGCTTTTTATCGTTCTGGATATTTGCAGGAAGATACATTGCGTGAAGATATGGAGAGGATTACTTCGTATTATGAGCAGAACGGCTATATTGATGCAAGGGTCAGTAATACGACCGATATGTTAGGTAAGGGTCTTGTTGAGGTAAATGTTCAGATTGATGAAGGCAAACGATATTCTGTAGGTAGCTTGGGTATTACTGGCAATTCCGTTCTATCCAATAAGGAAGTTCTTGCTGCGATGGAATCGATACAGAAGGGAAATGTTTTTAGTCGGGAGAAACTTTCTGTTGATGTTGCGAATATTAGAACGCTTTATTTTGACCAAGGGTATATTTTTGCAGCTGTTAACGATACAACTTCTCTTGATCAGGTTACAGGGAAAGTTGATGTTAAAATTGATATTAAAGAAGGCGGATTAGCTTATCTTGAGAAGATCAAGGTTCAAGGGAATACAAGGACTAGGGATGTTGTTGTTCGTCGGGAATTGAAATTATACCCCGGAGATCGTTTTGACGGAGCAAAATTAAAACGCAGTAAGGAACGATTGAGTAATTTAGGTTATTTTGAAGATGTGAATTTTGATATTGAAGACACTGATTATCCTGATCGGAAGAATTTGCTTGTTCAAGTTAAAGAGGCAAAGACCGGAACGTTTAGTTTTGGCGGAGGGTTTAGCACGGTTGATAAGATCGTTGGATTCGTTGAGATCGAGCAGAAGAATTTTGATTTTACGAATTGGCCGACTTTTACCGGTGGAGGACAGCATTTATCATTGCGCGCAGAAACAGGATCATCCCGCAATAATCAAAGTTTGAGTTTCACAGAGCCGTGGTTCTTTGATCATCCGTTCTCATTTGGGTTTGATATTTATCGCAGTCAGCGTGATCGTGCTTCTAACACGGGATATGCTTATGATGAAGGAAAAGTCGGCGGACAGCTTCGGTTGGGTAAACAGTTCTCTGATATTTTAACGGGGGGAATGAGCTATAAATTTGAAACTGTTGATATCTCGAATTTTGTGGAAAATGTTTCAGCGGATCTATTGGCGGAAGAGGGAACGAACAATGTCAGCCAATTAGGGTTTAATCTTCGCAGAGACACGACAGACAGTTCTTATAATCCGACTAAGGGCCTTGTTACGACAGGAGAATTTGATATTGCCGGAGGTCCTTTAGGGGGGGACAAGGATTTTTATAGAAC
Source organism: uncultured Planctomycetales bacterium (assembly GCA_964348765.1). Lineage (GTDB taxonomy): Bacteria > Omnitrophota > Gorgyraeia > Zapsychrales > Zapsychraceae > CAYGEE01. Next base: position 18,969 of record CAYGEE010000002.1, read on the forward strand.
TGAATTTTCGGCAAGTTATTATATCCCGTTGAAGTTTAAATCTGTTTTTGAGATCCGCGGTAAAGCGGGCATTATTAATTCTTATGGTGATTCGACGACTGTCCCGATCTTTGAGAGATATTTCGCCGGCGGGGCTCGGACTATTCGCGGGTATGATGAACGTAATGTCGGTCCGGTTGATGCGAATACTAATGAATCTATTGGCGGGGAAAGTGTGCTTATTGCAAATTTTGAATATACGATCCCATTGATCGATTTCATTAAGTTGGCAGCATTTTTTGATACTGGAAATGTTTGGGCCGATGCTAACGATCTTGCCAGTGGGGATTTTAAGTCGGGAACTGGTTTAGGCTTGAGAGTTAAGACCCCTATCGGGCCGATCAATTTGGATTATGGATTTCCGTTGAATGAAGAACCGGGAAGTAATTCGAAAAAAGGAAAGTTCTACTTTAGTGTAAGTCGTGGTTTTTAATATTTTTAACTTAAAACAAAAAAGATGTTGTAGTCATTGTGAGGAGGAGTAATATGTTAGCGCGCAAAATGATGTTAAGGTTTTTAGCAGTTGTTTTTTTTGTTTCCATAGCTTTTACAGCTATTGGTTTTGCGGAAGATAAACCGACAAAAATTGGTTATGTGGATCTAAGCAGGTTGTTTGATGAATATTCGAAAACAAAAGATTATGATAAGCAGTTAGAATCTAAACAGAAAGATTTTGAGACTGAAAGAAATAAAAGGGCTGAAAAGGTTCAGGAATCTATGGGCAAATTAGGAGTTCTTGCTGAGGATAAGAAGAAGGCGGCTGAGGCTGAAATTGAAAAAATGAAGAATGATCTGATCGATTATGATAAACAGCAAAAAACAGATCTTACGAAGGAACGTAATGAAAAGATCCGCGAGATTTTGCTTGAGATCGAAAAGATCGTCAGTGATTATGCCGAAAAAGACGGATATACGCTTATTTTAAATGACCGTGTTCTTATTTACGGCCAGCCTACATCTAATCTTACTGAGAAGATCCTGGAAAAACTTAATGGACCTGTTACCGATAAGAAAGCAGCGGATCCTAAAGCAACTCAGAAGTAATATCTAAAATTATCTTATGCGCAAAACCTTGGCCGAAATCGCAAAAATTATTCATGGCGAGGTTGTTGGAAATAAGGATTTAGTTATTACAGGATTAAGTGGCATTAAAGAAGCCTCCGAAGGTGATTTGACCTTTGTTTCTAATCCAAAATATTTTCCTTTAGTTAAAACAACCAAAGCCTCAGCGATCTTATTTTCCCGAGAAATGAATATTCTCGGGAAAATAGGTGTTCGTGTCGATCAACCGTCTCTTGCTTTTGCTGAGCTGGTTTCATTCTTTTCAAAAGAAGATAAATTCTCCTTCTCCGGCATTCATAAAACTGCAGTTGTTTCTTCATCTTCTATCATTGGAAAGAATGTTTCTATCGGTCCGTATGTTGTGATCGAAGATGGTGCGCAAATAGGTGATGATTCGATCATTTATTCAGGAAGTTATGTTGGTTATAAATCTTCTTTAGGGAAGGGTTGTGTAATTTATCCTCATGTTGTTATTCGTGAGAAGATCTCTATTGGAGATCGAGTTACGATTCATAGTGGTTCTGTAATCGGATCCGATGGATTTGGATATGCGCAATCGGAAGGGATCCATAAAAAGATCCCGCAAATAGGGAATGTTATCATTGAAGATGATGTTGAAATTGGCGCGAATGTCACTATCGATAGAGCTCGATTCAATAAAACTGTTATTGGTAGAGGAAGCAAGATCGATAATTTAGTTCAGATCGCGCATAATTGCATCATTGGGGAAAATTGTGTGATCATTTCACAGGTTGGGATATCCGGTAGTACTGTGATCGAGAAAAATTCTATCCTTGCCGGACAGGCAGGAATCGCGGGGCATTTAACTATTGGAGAAGGAAGTGTTGTTGCTGCGCAATCGGGCGTGACTCACTCGCTGCCGGCTTTTAGTAAGGTTTCAGGATATCCTGCTAAACCTCATGAGCATGCAAAAAAAGTTAATGCTTACGTTCAAAGGCTTCCGATCTATATTAAAGAATTAAAGGATCTCAAAAAGAAGATAGAGGATCTCGAGTTGAAGGGATCAAAAGTTTCCAAAACCAAGAGACCTCTGAAGAAACGATCGAAATGAACATAAAACAAAAAACAATTCAGCAGTCGTTTTCACTTTCGGGGACAGGTCTTCATACCGGTAACCGCGTCAGTGCTTTTTTTAAGCCGGCTATTGAGAATCATGGGATCTGTTTTGTCCGCGTTGATCTGCCGGGAAAACCAGAGATCAAAGCTTGTCCGGAAAATATTCACCCTGAAACGGGCTTATTGCGCTGTTCGACAATAAGTAATCATGACGCGGTCGTTCATACGGTTGAACATTTGATGAGCGTTCTTGCTGGTTTGGCAATAACGAATTTAACCGTTGAGCTCGACGGTAATGAGCTTCCTGGGCTCGATGGCAGTGGGTTGGAATATTTGCAGGCCATTAAAAAGGCAGGTATTGTTGAGCAGAATGCAGACGCACAATATTTTCAGGTTATGGAAACAGTCGGAGTGTCTCAGGGGAATTCTTCAATTTATATTTTTCCAGATAATGATTTTAAGATCTCCTATACGCTTGATTATGATCATCCTAAACTTCGTTCGCAGTTCGTGAGTTTGACTTTGCAGCAGGATATTTTTGAAAAAGACATTGCTCCTTGCCGTACATTTTGCCTTGAAAGTGAAGCTTTAGAATTAAAAAAAAGAGGATTGGGTCAAGGCGCGAATTATAAGAATACGCTTGTGGTCGGGAAAGATGGTGTTATTGAGAACCAATTGCGGTTTTCGGATGAATTCGCAAGGCACAAAGTTCTTGATATGATCGGAGATCTTTATCTTCTTGGTATGCCGATCAAGGGTCGTATTTTTGCTGTTAAAAGCGGGCATGCATTAAATTTAGCATTACTAAAGAAGATTTCCGAGCAGCAAAAGAAATTTGAGAAATGTCAGAAGACAGTCTATCCGGATTTTAGCGGGAAGAATGAGATAAATATTAATGAGATTATGAAGATCATTCCTCATCGGTATCCGTTCCTTTTAGTGGATCGGGTGGTGGAGATCGAGAAAGGTAAGCGGGCGGTCGGCTTAAAGAATGTTACGATCAATGATAATTTCTTTGCGGGTCATTTTCCGACTCGCCCGGTCATGCCGGGTGTGTTAATGATCGAGGCGATGGCGCAAACAGCAGGTGTCGTTGTCTTGACGAATGAAGCTCACCGTGGTAAAGTAGCTTTTTTTATGTCCGTGGATAATGTTAAATTCCGCAAGGTTGTTGTTCCAGGTGATCAACTTTGGATGGAAGTTGAAGTTGTCAAGGATAAGCAGAAATTCGCGCAGATCCATGCCCAGGCGAAGGTTAATAATGAAGTTGTTGTTGAGGCGGACATGGTTTTTTCATTTGCGGATGCTTCCTATTTGGACTGATCAATCTTTTCAAACAAATCCTTTTAAAAAGACTTATCTTAACTTACAATGAAATTAGAGAGCTTATGGAAAATATAATTATTCACAAAACTGCGATCATCCATCCTGGGGTAAAATTCTCCCCTGGAGTTTCCGTTGGTCCTTACTCGATCATTGATGAGGGTGTGAGTTTGGGTGATAATGTCCGCGTGGGAAGCCATTGCGTTATTACCGGGCATACAACTATTGGAAGAAATTGTAAATTCTATACAGGAGCCGTGATCGGCAGCGCCCCTCAAGATAAAAAACATTCCGCGGATGATAATGTTTTTTTGAATATTGGAGAAAATAATATTGTTCGCGAATATGTAACGGTCAATCCCGGGACGCTTGAAGGCGGCGGGAAAACAGTGATCGGGAACAATAATCTTATTATGGCGTATTCGCATATTGCGCATGATTGTGTGATCGGGAATCATTGTGTGATGGCTAATAATGCTACCTTGGCCGGGCATGTGACGCTTGAGGATAACGCTGTTATTGGGGGGTTAAGCGCGGTCCATCAATTTGTTCGATTGGGGCGGCTTTCCATCGTCGGTGGATGCTCAAAGGTCACTCAGGACGTTCCGCCATTTTCAATGTGTGATGGCCATCCTGCGAAAGTTGTTAATATTAATGCCGTCGGATTAAAGCGTTCGCAGGTTTCCAGTGAATCTGTCTTAAAGATCAAACGTGCTTTTAAGATCCTTTTTCATAGCGGATTGTCAAAAACAACTTCCTTACAGAAATTATCAACCGAGATCGTAAGTTGCGCAGAGCTTGAGCATTTAATATTTTTTGTTAAGACAACTGAAAGAGGCATGTGTAGTTAGCCTTTTTTCTCACCAGCCGCTCTCCTAAAATATATGCCTGATAAAATCATTGGATTGATAGCGGGAAACGGCAAATTCCCCATTGCCTTTGCACAAAAAGCTAAAACAAAGAATTATAAAGTAATTGCCGCCGGGATTGTTGGTGATACATCGGCAGTTTTAAGATTCTTCGTCGATAAATTAGAATATTTCAGAGTTGGACAGCTGCAGAGTCTTTTTTCTTATTTTAAAAAAGAGGGCGTTTCCGAAGTTATTATGGCCGGTCAAGTTAATCCTGAGAATCTTTTTGATAAGGCCGTTGTGTTAGATGATAAGTTTAAAGAGTTGTTCGTCGCTTTAAAAGATAGAAAAGCAGATACGATCTTTAAAGCTGTTGCTGATCAATTAAAAACAGAAGGATTAAAGCTTATCGATTCGACATTTCTAATTCGTGATATGCTTGCCCCGAAAGGAACATTGACTCGTCGGGCTCCGACGTTGGGAGAACTTTCCGATATTGAATTTGGATGCAAGATCGCTAAATTAATGGGTGGAATTGATGTGGGCCAGACGGTTGTTGTAAAGCAAAAAGCGATTGTCGCTATTGAAGCGATGGAGGGAACGGATCAGGCGATCTTACGAGGCGGAAAGATCGCGCAAAATGGAGCTGTTGTTATCAAGATGAGCAAGCCTGATCAGGATATGCGCTTTGATGTTCCTGTTGTCGGCCTTCAAACGATAAAGAATTTGATCAAAGTTAAGGCGGCTTGCCTTGCGATTGAAGCGGGAAAGACGATCTTCATTGATAAAGAAAAGGCGATCGCGCTTGCAAACAGCCGCCGAATTTGTATATTGGCCGTATGATCTTGATCTTTCGATACATCCCCTCCTGATTGACACCCTCGGTCTTTTTCTATATAATTCTATTATTTATATTATTAATATTATAGGATTGGAATCGATATGGATGAAATTCGTTTAGAAAAGCTTGAAAATCTCGCCAAAGGAGGCATTCTGCCTTACGGAGATAAATTTGTTTCTTCTCATACTGTCGCTGAAGTCCTTGCTAACTTTCAGGAAGGGATGCAGGTGCAGTTAGCCGGTCGTGTGATGGCGAATCGCAGCCATGGAAAAGTTTATTTTCTGGATCTAAAAGATCAGTCTGGGAAGATCCAGCTTTTTGTTAAGTTGGAAGACCCGGATTCTAGCGTTGCGCTTATCTCAAAATATTTAGATCTGGGCGATATTATTGGTGTCCACGGGGTTTTGTTTGTTACAAAAACGGGACAGAATAGCGTTCGGGTTTCTCAAATGACCCTTCTAGCTAAATCATTGAACACGCTGCCCGAAAAATGGCACGGATTAAAGGATGTTGAGATCCGATACCGTCAGCGATATGTTGATCTGATCGTAAATGATGATGTGCGGGATGTTTTTATTAAACGCAGTAAGATCATTTCTTATATTCGAAAATATCTTGATGAACGTGGATTCTTAGAAGTTGAAACGCCAATGCTTCAGCCGATGGCAGGCGGCGCGCGCGGTCGGCCGTTTAAAAGTCATCATAATACTTATGATATGGATGTTTATATGCGCATCGCTCCGGAATTATATTTAAAGAAATTGCTCGTTGGTGGATTAGAAAAGATCTATGAGATCAATCGCAATTTCCGTAATGAAGGTATTTCCACTCGGCACAATCCTGAATTCACGATGCTTGAGCTTTATCAAGCGTACGGTAATTTTGAGGATATGATGAAGTTGACCGAAGAGATGGTCAGTGCGGCTGCTAAAGAGATGACGGGTTCATATATTGTTAAATATCAGGATCAAGAGATCGATTTTACTCCGCCTTGGGAAAGAAGGTCGTTTGCAAAGATCATCAAAGATAAATTCGGCATTGACCCTGAAGACAGCGCGGCCGTGATGCTTGAAAAAGTGAAAGCAAAAAAGGGCCATCATGCCAAGATCGATAAATTGACACGCTCCGGCGTTATGAAGATCGTCGAGGAATTCTTGGATGAGGACAAGATCATTAATCCGACGTTCTTTACGGATTATTTCACTTTTCTTTGTCCGCTTGCGAAAACAGTTATCGGTCAGCCGGCTATTTCTCAGCGTTTTGAATTCTTCGTCGCTGGGATGGAAGTTGGGAATGCCTATTCTGAGCTTAATGACCCCATCGAGCAGAGAAAGAGACTGATGGAAGATCTGGAAGATGATGTTGAAACGGGAAACCGCGCGATTGATGAAGATTTCTTAAACGCATTATCTTACGGCATGCCGCCCGCCGGTGGTTTAGGGATCGGCATTGACCGGCTGATCATGCTTTTAACAGATTCCCCGTCTATCAGAGATGTTATTTTATTTCCATTATTAAAGCCAATCGAAGACAAAAAAGCGTAAAGACGAGCCGGCGGCTCGTCTTTACAAGATAAAAGAAATAGTATGCTTCCTTACGAAACTTGGATCAGTGTTCGTTATTTGACGGCGAAGAAAGGGCGCTTCCTTTCTTTTATGAATTTTATTTCTATTGCCGGAGTCGCGATCGGCGTTATGGCATTGATCGTTGTGATCGGGATCATGACGGGTTTTGGGAATAATTTGCGTGAGAAAATTATTGGAACAACTCCGCATATCATGATCGAACGCGAGTTTGGGATTGCCGGCAGCGATGCGATCATCGCGAAGATCAAGACAATTGATGGTGTTGTTGGAGCGTCTGCGTATATTCAAAATAATATCTTTCTTGAAGAAGAGAATCAAGCGATGAGTATGGTTGTTCGCGGGATTGATCCTCAGACGGAAGGAAACGTGACAAAGGTTAAAGAGTTTTTAAAGAAGGGAAATCTTGAGGACCTTAAAGATGACGGTGTTATTATCGGCAAAGAACTTGCCCGCTATTTTGGATATTCTGTTGGCGATAAGATCACGCTGATCTCTCCATCGTCGGGAATGTCGGGCCAAAGTTGGCGTTATAAAATGACGGTTGTGGGGATCTTTAACACGGGGATGGCGGATTTTGATATGCATCTTGTTCTGGTTGATCTTAAGAAGGCCAGAGAGATCTTTAATTTGGATAAAGATGTCGTTAGCGGCATTGGTGTGAAGTTAAAGGATGTTTATAAAGCCAAGGAAGTTAAAGAAAAGATCTTTGCTTTACTTGGTTTTGAATATGTTGTTAAAACGTGGATCGATATTAACCGTAATCTTTTTGAAGCGTTGTTTTTAGAAAAATGGGGATTGTTCCTTATTTTGACGCTTATGATCTTAGTCGCGTCATTTAATATTATCAGCACGCTTATTGTGACGGTCACAAGTAAAACACATGATATTGGGATCCTCAAATCGATCGGTGTTCCCAAAAGGGCCATTCATGCGATCTTTATGCGTCAGGGACTTTATATTGGCGGACTTGGGATCTTTTGGGGTGTTGTGAGCGGTTTGGGGATCAGTTATTTGCTGCATAATTATTTTAGAGTGCCTCAGGATATTTATTCTATCGATCATGTTCCGGTTGATATTCAGCCGACAGATATTCTGGCAATTGTTGTTTGCGCGTTTGTGATCAGTTTTTTGGCGACGATCTATCCGGCGAGAAAAGCGTCTGAACTTCAGCCGGTTGAGGCTTTACGCTATGAATAAAAATGGATATATTATTTTAGAAGGCAAGAATGTTCAGAAGACTTATAAACAAACCGGAAGTTCTCTGCATGTTCTTAAAGGTATTGATCTAAAGATTATTGCCGGTGAGATGATCTCGATCGTCGGGCCATCTGGCGCTGGAAAATCGACGCTGTTGCATATTTTAGGCGGCCTTGATGAACCGACGGATGGAGATGTTGTCATTGACGGAGAGCATGTTTATAAGCTTAATGATGCTGATCGGTCTAAATTGATCAATAAAAAGATCGGTTTTGTTTTTCAGTTCTATCATCTTTTGCCTGATTTTACGGCGCTTGAGAATGTGATGCTGCCTTTGGTTGTTCGTGAGAATAAAAAGATCAGTAAGGATTTTGAAGAAAAAGCGAGTGCTTTTCTGGAGCAAGTTGGATTAAAGGAACGAATGCGCCACCGGCCGAATCAGCTCTCCGGCGGTGAACAACAGCGAGTTGCGATCGCCAGGGCGCTTATCAATGAACCCAGGGTCATTTTTTGCGATGAGCCGACGGGAAATTTGGATTCCGAAACAGGCACGGAAATTATTAGGCTTTTGATGGATCTTAATCAGAAGAATCAGCAGACGCTTGTAATTGTTTCTCATGATGAAAATCTTGCTCGGCAGTCGCATCGTAAAATAACGATGCGCGACGGCTTGTTGGTAAATTAGAAAATCATGAATTTTGGTTTTATAAGTAGGGAAGTTTTGGTAAGTTAGAATGTCAGAATATCAGATTACCAGAGAATCAGGTTGAGATTTTAGATTGATGCATTTGAGATCTGAATTCTCCATCTGATAATCTGATGCTTTGAAATCTTTTAATACGTCATTAAGAAAGCAGAGAGGTTGTTATGAAAATTTACATTAATGGAGAATTTTTCGAAAAAAAAGACGCGAAAGTTTCTGTGTATGATCACGGATTTCTTTACGGCGATGGGGCTTTTGAAGGCATCCGCTCTTATGAACGGCTTGTTTTTCGGTTGGATGCGCATATTGATCGGCTTTATGAAACTTGCCATACGATGATGATAAAAGTGCCGCTAACCAAACAGCAAATGGTTAAGGCTGTTATAGATACGTTAAAAGTCAATAAATTGACAGATGGCTATATTCGAGCGATCGTGACCCGCGGTGAGGGTGATCTTGGCCTTGATCCTCGGAAATGTACAGGTTCCGCTAACATTATTATTATTACCGATAAAATCACTCTTTATTCACAAGAGCTGTATACTAAGGGCATGGAGATTATTACCGTGCCGACACCGCGGAATAATCCGGAGGCGCTTAATCCTCAGTTAAAATCGCTTAATTATTTAAATAATATCTTAGCGAAGATCGAAGCGAATAATTCCGGTTACCCTGAAGCTATTATGCTTGACCATCTTGGTTTTGTGGGTGAATGTACGGGTGATAATATTTTTATTGTGAAAAAGAAGGTGCTGTCGACTCCAAGCCAGGGGCGTTTAAAGGGGATCACTTGCGACACTGTTATGGAATTAGCGGCGAAAAATAAGATCAAAACGAAAGAGGGTTTTCTTACTCGGCATGAAGTTTATACGGCTGATGAATGTTTTTTAACCGGAACTGCCGCTGAGATCATTCCGGTCGTTAAAGTTGATGGACGCTTGATCGGTGACGGTCATCCTGGGCCGATCACAAAGAAGATGACCCAATTATTTCATGTGGTGACGAGGAAAGATGGAGTGAAATATTGAGTTTTCAGTCTGCAGTCTCCAGTCTTCAGACACTGATGACTGCGGGCTGGAGACTGATAACTTTATTCGGAGATTAAAACAATGCAATGTGATATTTGCGGTAAGAAAAAAGCAACGGTGCATTTAACGGAAATTGTTGACGAACAGATGTCGGAAATGCATTTGTGTGAAGACTGTGCGCGCGAAAAAAGTGTGCAGATGGAGCAGCAGTTCGGTTTGGCGGATCTTTTGGCCGGGTTGTCTGATTTTGGCAAACAGGTTAAGAATGTTGAGAAGACGAAACTGGAGTGTCCTCATTGCGGGCTTAATTATGACGATTTTAGGAAGTTCGGGCGTTTGGGATGCAGTCAATGTTATGATTCTTTTAAATCGCATTTATCGAATTTATTAAAAAAGATCCATGGGTCGAATAATCATTTGGGAAAAACGCCGTTAAGATTGCCCAATTCTGATCGCAAAAAAATGGAAAGTCTTCAGGAATTAAAGAATCATTTGATGAATGCGATACAGATGGAAGATTTCGAACAGGCGGCAAGATTAAGAGATAAGATCCGGGAATTTGAAAAGAATGAGAGTAATAAACAATTATGAAACTTGACGATCTGATCCATCAAACAGGCCAGTGGTTAAAAGGTGTGGGAGAACACGCCAATATCGTGATGTCCTCACGTGTGCGTTTAGCGCGAAATATCGCGATCAGGCCTTTTCCTAATCGTGCGAAGAAAAAAGAATTAGATGAGATCCTTGAGCTTGTGCAGAATGCAATGAATCAGATCGATTTTTTTAAGGATTCATTTTTTTTAAAGATCAATGAGCTTGATAATGTGGATAAACAATTTCTCGTCGAGCGCCATTTGATGAGTCACGAACATTCGACAAACCCTGAGGGAAAAGCGCTTGTTGTTTCGAAAGAAGAAGTTTTGTCTGTCATGATCAACGAAGAGGATCATTTACGGATCCAGGTCATGCAGTCGGGGTTTAATTTGGATGAAACTTGGAAGATCGCCAACACCATCGACGATTCTTTGTCAGAAAAACTTGATTTTGCGTTTTCAATGCAATGGGGATATTTGACCGCTTGTCCGACGAATACAGGAACGGCGATCAGAGGATCCGTCATGCTTCATTTGCCGGCGCTTGTGATGACCAAACAGATCAATAAAGTGTTGGCAGCAGTTTCAAAGCTTAGCTTTGCTTCACGTGGATTTTATGGTGAAGGGACACAGGCGAGCGGGAATTTCTATCAGATCTCGAATCAGGTTTCTTTGGGACATAGTGAAGAAGATATGATCCAGAATATCAATGGACTGATCCGTCAGGTGATCGAGCAGGAGGAGCAGGCTCGTCAGGCTTTGGTCGTTCAGAACCGCAGTATGTTGGAAGATAAAATTTATCGGTCCGTCGGACTACTTAAGCACGCGCATGTTATTTCTAGTCAGGAAACTGTTGAACTTTTGTCGATGGTTAGATTGGGGATCGATCTAGACATTGTAAAAGATATCAATCGTAAAAATATTAATGACCTTTTTATCATGATCCAGCCCGCTCATCTCCAGAAGATCGAGGGTAAGAAATTATCGGCGGCTGATCGTGATCGTAAAAGAGCAAATCTTATTCGGCAAAAAATAGGAGGCAATGGACATGTTTAATCGATTCACAGAACGAGCAAGAAAAGTTATCGTCTATGCCAAGGAAGAGGCTCGACGATTTAATCATGATTATATCGGCACGGAACATCTTTTATTGGGTTTAGTGCGTGAAGGAGAAGGGGTCGCGTCCGCTGTTTTACAGAAACTCGGGCTAGATCTTGAAACGATCCGTATTGAAGTTGAAAAACTTGTTCAGCCGGGCCCGCAAACACAAGTACTGGGAGATATTCCATTTACTCCGCGTTCGAAGAAAGCTCTTGAATTGTCGGCGGAGGAAGCACGGGCTTTAGGCCATAATTATATTGGGACGGAGCATCTTTTGTTAGGCCTTGTTAAAGAGGGCGAAGGCATGGCGTATCGTGTGCTTTTAAATCTCGGCTTAGATCTTGGAAAACTTCGTAATGAAGTTATGGAATTATTGGGTTCAGGGATCCCTGGCTTTGGGAATCAAGAACCGGTCAAAAGTGATAAAACACCGGCGATCGATGCTTATGGCCGTAATTTGAATAAATTAGCAAAAGATGGGAAGCTTGATCCGGTGATCGGACGAGAAGGAGAGATCGAACGGATCCTTCAGATCTTAAGTCGTCGGACAAAAAATAATCCTGTTCTTTTGGGAGAAGCGGGCGTCGGGAAAACCGCGATCGTTGAAGGATTGGCTCAGCTGATCGTGAAAGGTGAAGTTCCGGAAATCTTACGTGAAAAGACAATTGTCATGCTTGATCTGGCGCTTATGATCGCCGGAACGAAATATCGCGGTCAATTTGAAGAGCGTATCAAAGCGATCATGGATGAGATCAAGCGTTCTGGGAAATTGATCCTTTTTATTGACGAACTCCATACTCTCGTCGGTGCGGGCGCCGCGGAAGGTGCGATCGATGCCGCCAATATTCTAAAGCCGGCGTTATCTCGAGGAGAGATCCAGTGCATTGGCGCAACTACCATGGATGAATACCGCAAACACATCGAAAAAGATGCCGCTCTTGAGCGCCGTTTTCAGACAGTTGTCGTCGAGCCGCCTTCAGTTGAAGAAGCGATCCTTATTTTAAAAGGTCTGCGTGATAAATACGAAGCGCATCATCGGGTGAAATTTTCTGATGAATCTTTGGATGCGGCTGTTCGATTGTCAGATCGTTATATCGCCGGGCGTTCTTTGCCGGATAAAGCTGTCGACATCCTGGATGAAGCGGGAGCAAGAGCGCGGCTAACGGCAATGGTTGTCCCTCCGAATTTGAAAGATCTGGAATCAGAAATTGAATCTTTGAAAAAAGAAAAAGAAGCCTTTATTAAAAGTCAAGATTTTGAAAAGGCGGCGAAGCTTCGTGATCAAGAACGGGAAACGCGTGAAAAACTTGAGAAAATAAAAACGGATTGGGCTCATGAGCGGGATAAAGTAACGATCACGATCGGTTATGAAGAAATCGCGAAAGTTGTTTCGCAGTGGACAAAAGTTCCGCTTATCCGCTTAGAACAAAAAGAATCACAGAAACTTCTTAAAATGGAAGATTTTCTGCATAAAGTTGTTATCGGACAGAATGAAGCGATCAGCGCGATCGCCCGCGCTGTCCGTCGGTCTCGTGCAGGCATTAAAGATCCTCGCCGGCCGATCGGATCTTTTGTCTTTTTGGGTCCAACGGGCGTTGGTAAAACGCTGCTGGCGCAAGCTTTGGCTGAGTTTATGTTCGGCAGTAAAGAATCTCTTGTTCAGATCGACATGTCTGAATATATGGATAAATTCAATGTTTCGCGTTTGATCGGAGCTCCGCCTGGATATGTCGGCTATGAAGAAGGCGGGCAGCTAACTGAGAAGATCCGCAGAAAACCATATTCAGTTATTCTGCTTGATGAGATCGAGAAAGCGCATCCGGATGTTTTTAATCTGCTTTTACAGGTATTTGAAGAAGGCCGATTGACGGATAGCTTGGGACGGAAAATAGATTTTAAGAATACGATTATTCTCATGACATCCAATGTCGGTGCTGAGATGCTTCGTAAACAAAGTTCTTTAGGCTTTTTGCAGCAAAAAGAATCTGCAACGCATGAAAACATGAAGGGTGTTTTGTTGGACGAAGTTAAGAAATTCTTTAAACCGGAATTTTTAAATAGGATCGATGATATTATCGTCTTTCAATCGTTAACGAAAGAGGATCTTACTCAAATTGTCCAGTTGGAGATCGAACAGTTCGCCAAGAGGCTTAAGAATAAAGAGATCAAGATCGAGATTTCTCCAGAGGCGGTTGCTCTTTTGATCGAAAAGGGATTTGATCCTGTCTACGGAGCTCGTCCTTTAAAACGTACCATTCAGCGGCTGTTGGAGGATCCTTTGGCGGAAGATATTATTTCCGGCCATTTTACTGAAGGGACTGTTATTCGAGCGGAACGAAAAGATGATATTCTGGTTTTCAAATAAAGAATGAAATTAAAACTTCTTATTGTTGTCTTTTTTATTTCTTTTTTTTGTTTTCCGAGAGCGGAAGTTTTTGCGTTTAATCCGCTTTCGGTTGACGGGAATGTTGACTTGAAAAATCAGAAGATCGATCTGGTTATCGGCCTTGCAAAGGACATTAATATTCCAGCAACCATCCAGAAACTTGGTGATACGGATTATCGCCTTTCTGTTAATTTCTTGCATTTTAAAACCAGAAATTTTGATTTTTCAAGTCAGCTTCAAACTTCATTTGGATTTTTAAAAGACGAGAAAGGGCCTTCATCGGTTAACGGGAAAGTTTCTAGTCAATATTCCCTTCTTGATTACAAACCGATCAAAGAATTGTCCGGCCAGTTTGAATTTATTGATAATCGATTGCGGTTCATTGGGATCTCATTTGCGGATATTTCCTGCTCAGGTGCTGTTGATTTCAACAGTCCTGTACAGATGGATCTGACTTTTAATCTTAATACTTTTCCTCTGGATGATTTTTTAAACTTTTGGATACAGGAAAAGGATTTTACAAGTTCGGGGAATGTGTCTGGACAGATCAAAGTTTTAGGGAGCCTTCAACAGCCGTTCTTAAGGGGAAATTTGGAAACAGTTAATGGTCACGTGAAGAGTTTGAATTTTGATAGCATTAAATTGAACATGGAGGGGAAATTCCCCAATTTAAAGATCGCGAATTCGAAGGTTTCACAAACAGATGGCATGAGTTTTATTATCGACGGGATGATCAATTTAAATGATCAAAGAAATTTTAAGAAACAAATTAAAGACCTGAATCTTTCTCCTTTGGTCAGCAATACGAATTCTGGTTCGGAGTGGGTTGTTCGTAAGATTAAAGATGAGGATAAGGCGGATACTCAGGTAAAATATTTTTTGCGTAAAGAGATCGAAAAAAGTGTGGGCGGGAATTCACAAGATTCCGGGATGTTGGGTGTTCAAAAATCTATGGATTTTTAATTATGCTTAATCAATTGATCGCAATGCCAGGGAGTTTTCTGATACGGGTCGTTAGATATACTGGCCAGTTTACGTTTCTTCTTGGGCAAACTCTGTATCAATGTTTTATCCCTCCTTATAAATGGCATCGTGTGATGGAGCAGGCAAAGCGGGTTGGGCCGGAAAGTTTTTTTATTGCAGCACTCGTCGGATTTTTTGTCGGTATGATTATGGCGTTGCAGATGGCGTATCAGATGGTCAAGCTCTCCGCCGAGATCTATATTCCTAATGTTGTATCTGTTGCGATGACCAGGGAACTTTCTCCTGTTCTAACGGCGCTTATTGTGGCCGGCCGGGTCGGGGCAGGGATCGCTGCGGAAATAGCATCGATGACAGTCACCGAACAAGTCGATGCTTTGAAGGCTTTTGCAGTAAATCCTGTGAAGTATTTGGTAGTGCCTCGATTTTTAGCTTTACTTATTATGCTTCCGTTGCTGACGATTTTCTCAAATATGATCGGGATCTTAGGCGCTTATGTTATTTGTGTTTATAAATTAAACGTGAATCCCGCGATGTTCTATCAGATGGTCACGCAAGCTGTTGATATGCCTGATATCGTTACAGGGTTAGTCAAAACAATATTTTTTGGGGCGATCATTGCGCTTGTGGGATGTCATCGGGGATTAACAGTCTCCGGAGGAGCCGAGGGAGTCGGGCGAGCTACAACGATGTCGGTGGTTATTTCTTTTATTATGATTATTATGGCCGATTGTTTCTTTACAACAATCTTCTTTTTTATTCTTAAATTATAATGATAGAGATATCCCATTTATATAAGTCGTTTGAAAATAGCATCATCCTGAATAATTTGAATTTGACGATCAAAAAGGGTGAGACCACGGTCATTATTGGCCGGAGTGGTGCTGGGAAGAGTGTTCTTTTGAAAAGTATCGTTGGTTTATTGAGGCCGGACTCGGGATCAATTAAGATCGACGGGGTTGAGGTCACAAATCTTCCGGAAAAGGATTATAATAAGATCCGGATGGAGATCGGGATGGTTTTTCAGGGCGGGGCACTATTTGATTCGTTATCGGTTGAAGAGAATGTAGGTTTTGTTTTGACGGAATTTATGAAATTAGATAAAAAAACAGTGCGAGATAAGGTTGCTGATTCTTTAGCGATGGTTGGACTTCAAGGGATCGAGCATATGCGTCCATCCCAATTAAGCGGCGGGATGAAGAAGAGAGTGGGTCTTGCGCGTGTGCTTTGTATGGAGCCTCAAACGATCCTTTATGATGAACCTACAAGCGAAGTGGATCCGATCACGGCTGATGCGATCAATAATTTGATCGTAGAATTAAGAGATAAGTTAAAAGTAACGTCCATTGTTGTTACTCATGACATGAACAGCGCTTATAAAGTCGCTGATTCCATCGCGATGTTCTATCATGGGCAGGTTATCGCGGAAGGAAAACCTGAGGAGATTAGAAATACTAAGCATCCAGTTGTGAAGCAATTTATTTATGGCGAAGCGATCGGGCCGATCACGGAGAATGAAAATCTAATTTTTGGGCATGTGCGTTAGTTAGGTTATTTTGAAATTCTTTAACCACTTTTTAGGAGATAAAAATAAATGCCAAAAGAATCAAATATAGAGTTTAAAGTAGGGATGTTTGTTTTTTTAGCCATGCTCGTTCTGGCGTTTGCTGTTTTTTCAATTTCAGATTCTAAATCGTTGAAGAACGGTATGACATTGAGGGTCATTTTTAATTTTGCGGATGGTTTAAGGGGAAGCGCGCCTGTGCGTATTGCCGGAGTGGAAGAAGGCATCGTTAAGGATATTAAAATATTTTTTGACCGTCAGGACAGTAAAACTAAAGCTGAAGTATTGGTCATGGTCAATCGTGACGCAAAGATCCCTGCGGACTCAACGATCGTTATTAATCAGCTGGGGCTTTTGGGAGAGAAATATATTGAAGTTTTTCCTGGGATCGATACTCGTAATTTTTTTCAGAATGAGCAAACGATCGTTGGGAAAGATCCTATCCCTCAGGCGATGATCTCAGAGAAGATCATGCAAGTCGCGGGAAAGCTTGAGAGTACGATCGGCGGGATCAGCGAGATCATTAATAGTGATAAGAACCAAGAATCGATCAGTAAGACGTTAGAGAATTTAAGTTTCTTAAGCGGAAATTTGAATACGATTGCCGCCAATATCAGAGATGGCAAAGGGACTCTGGGTAAGTTCGTCAGCGACGATGCGGTTTATCAGGATGTTCAGGCGTTTGCGGCGGATTTAAAAGCGAATCCGTGGAAATTGTTGTATAGGCCGAAGAAGTGATGAGATTCTTGAAATTTGAATGGTGATTTCAGATGATCAGAGGGATCAGATGGAGAGATCAGAATCAGATGTCAGATAAAATATTTATATGGGTATTTAAATCTGAGATTCTGAGCTCTGAATTCTTTATCTGGTAAATCTGATATTCTGGTCTTCGTCTTTATTTTTTGGTAATTAATATTATTATGAAAATTAAAACACTTTACGTTTGTCAAAATTGCGGAACACAATCTCCTCGTTGGGTAGGGAAATGCCAGAATTGCGAAGCGTGGAATTCTTACGTTGAGGAAAGTGTTTCTTCTTCTAGTCAGAAGACTTCCAGCAGTATTTTTAAGGACGAACCGATCCTTTTAAGTGATATTGCTCATAAAGAAGAGAAACGATATTTTACGAATATCAAAGAATTTGACCGCGTGATGGGCGGAGGGATCGTTCCTGGATCGGCGACATTGATCGGCGGTGATCCAGGCATTGGAAAATCAACCCTTACTCTTCAGTTAAGCTGTATGTTGAGCCAGCAGGGGTTGAAGGTTCTTTATATAAGCGGAGAAGAATCCATTCAGCAGACTAGCATGCGAGCCCGGCGGATCAGCCCTAAAGATAATCGTTTGCTTTATATCGTGAATCAAATTGATATGAATGTGATCTTGGAATTCATGAATAAGATGAAGCCGGATGTTGTTATCATTGATTCGATCCAGGTTGTTTATAGTCCGCAGGTGGAATCCACCCCAGGCAGTGTCAGCCAAGTTCGTGAGTGCGCTGCGACATTGATCCAGTATGGGAAGGCGATGAATATTTCTGTTTTTTTGATCGGTCACGTTACGAAAGAAGGGATGCTCGCCGGTCCGCGTGTTTTGGAACATTTAGTTGATACGGTTTTATATTTTGAAGGTGAAAGATATTCAACCTATCGGATCCTACGTGCGACGAAGAATCGATTTGGCTCAACAAATGAGATCGGTGTTTTTGAAATGGGGTCGGTTGGCCTTACAGAAGTTGAGAATCCCTCTGAGATCTTTTTATCGGAACGCCCGCAAAATACTTCGGGATCGGTTGTTGTGCCGATCGTCGAGGGAACGCGTCCTTTTTTGGTTGAAATCCAAGGGCTTGTGAGCCGGTCGACGTTTGGCGTTGTTCGGCAGAAGGCACAAGGGTTTGATGCAAATCGCCTGGCTCTTTTAGTTGCGGTCTTGGAAAAAAGATTGTCCTTGAACTTGCAGGATAAAGATATTTTTTTGAATGTTGTCGGCGGTGTTAAGATCATGGATCCGGCGGCGGACTTGGCCGTTGTGATTTCGATCGCGTCAGCTTTTCTTGATAAGCCCATTGCGCAAGATACTGTTATTGTTGGAGAGGTTGGTTTGTCGGCGGAGGTTAGAAGCGTTAGTCAGATCGCGATCCGTATCAATGAAGCGGAGAAGCTCGGATTTAAAAAGTGCATCATTCCTTCGAATAATATGAAATCGAAAATAGAATTAAAGAGCAAGAAAATGGCTCTTGTCGGCGTTGAGAATGTTAAGCAGGCGATGCAGGAATTGAAATAATTTAATTATAGGATTTTCCTACTTGTGTCATTGCGAGCGCTTTTTGCGAAGCAATCTTTTAAAAAGATTGCTTCGGCCGAAAAGCGGCCTCGCAATGACACAGGTGTGAAAGTTCTAAGTCAAAAGGACTTATCATGACACTGGCTTTTATTCGTTGGCTTTTTTTAATTATCTGCGGCGTTGTTGGATATTATGTTGCGTTATTGTTGCATGTAAAAGATCCTCTGTCTGGGGTTTTTATTGGGCTTCTTTGCGGGCTTATCCTTATTTTTATTGAGTTTCGTCTTCGTCGTGTTTCTGTTCGAGGGTTATCAAGCGTTGTCTTTGGGCTTCTTTTGGGTATTTTCATGGCAAAGATGATCGCTAATATCCTTGCTTTGATGCCTTTGGATCCATTTATATCGTCGATCTCCGAACTTGTGTTGACTCTTGTTTTCTCATATTTGGGCGCGGTCATGGCGCTACGCGGGAAAGATGAATTCAATGTGATCATTCCCTATGTTCGTTTCAAACGTCAGGATCTGGCTGATCAAATTTATTTGATCGATTCCAGCGCTATTATCGATGGGCGTGTTTTTGAGATCTTTCGGATCAAAAGTATCGAGGGGAGAATGGTTGTGCCGCGTTTTATTCTGCAGGAACTTCAGAAATTAGCGGATTCAGCAGATGATCTTAAACGTCAAAAAGGGCGCCGCGCGTTAGAGCTTTTAAGAAATATTCAAAGTGATTCCAAAATGGACCTTCACATCCATGAGGATGAATTGACAGGGACACAGTCTGCTGATGAGAAATTGGTCATTTTGGCAAAAACGATGGATGCGAGGATATGCACGACAGATTTTAATCTGAGTCAACGGGCTTTTTTGCAAGGTGTGAATATTCTTAATATTCAGGAATTGGCCAATTCTTTGAGACCTGTTCTTTTCGTCGGAGATGTTTTAGATCTCAGACTGGTTAAAGAAGGAAAAGATCATGATCAGGCCGTGGGCTTTTTGGATGATGGGACGATGGTCGTCGTTGTTCATGCTAGGTCATCGATTGGACAGAATGTCAAAGTTCAAGCGACGTCTATTTTACAGACTCAGACCGGTAAAATGATCTTTGCGAAGCTTAATTAGAATTTGAGATCCTCTCCTGAGGTGTTTTTTATAGATATGAAAGTACAAGTTATTATTCCAACAGCCGGTATCGGCTCACGTTTTCAATCAAAGATCCCTAAGCCGTTCATAAAATTATTGAATAAACCGCTTTTTGTTTATTGCTTAGAAGCTTTTGAGCGAAGCCGTTTGGTTAATGGTGTCGTTCTTGTTGTTCATCCTGAGAAAGTAGAACAATTTCGGGAAGTTGTTAGAAAATATCGATTAAAAAAGATCACAAAAATTGTTATTGGAGGGAATTCTCGCCGAGAATCTGTGGCCAATGGGCTTAAGGCTATTGATCTTGAAACGGATATCGTACTTGTTCATGACGGTGTCCGGCCGTTCCTTACTTCCCAAAAGATCGATGAACTTATTATGGCTTGTAAAACCGAACAGGCTGTGACTTTGGCTGTTAAAGTTAAGCCAACGATCAAAGAGGTTGATCCGAAGGATCTCTATGTTCAAAGAACATTGGATCGGGAAAAGCTTTGGGAGATCCAAACGCCGCAAGCGTTCCAGCGGGATGTATTGTGGAAAGCTCATCAGCAGCGTTTTGATGCGGAGCCTACTGATGATGCGGCTATGGCGGAAAAATTGGGCTATAAAGTAAAAATCTTGCCAGGGAGTTATGAAAATATTAAAATCACTACGCCGATTGATCTATTGTTGGCTAAATTGTTATTGAAAAATAATAAAAAGTAGAAAGTATGAAGTATGAAGTATGAAGTAAAAAGAGTGCTCAGAAATGTAGGAAATTTTGAGATGCTTTCTTCTTACTTCATACTTCTTACTTCTTACTCCGAAGGACTCATTTTATGATTATTAAAGTAGGCACAGGCTACGACATTCATCGCCTAATCAAAGGACGGAAACTGATCTTAGGCGGCGTTGAGGTCCCTTACGAAAAAGGCCTTGAGGGTCATTCGGACGCGGATGTACTTTTGCACGCGATCTGTGACGCGCTTCTTGGTGCGATCGGTAAGGGCGATATTGGCGAGCATTTTTCCAATACGGATGAGAAATATCGTAATGTTTCCAGTCTTATTTTGCTTAAAACCGTTTATGATCTTGTCAAAAAAGAAGGCTATTCAATTATTAACATAGATGCTATTATTCATGCCGAAGAGCCAAAATTAATGGCTCATAAAGTGAAGATGTGTTCTGTGATCGCGAAGAGTCTTGCTATCAAAGAAGACGCTGTGAATATTAAAGCTACAACGCATGAAGGGCTAGGCGCGATCGGCAATAAAGAAGGCATTGCCGCAATGGCGACTGTTTTAATAAAAAAAGGATAACGGGGATGTCGGTTTTAATGTTTATATTGTTTTTTTTGTTATGGATCATGGGATGTGTTGTCATGGTCTCGATCTTTTTTGCTGATGAAATAAGATCAACAAAAGAAAAAGATCCGGCAGCTAAAAACTATTTGGAGATCGTGCTTCTTTACGCGGGTCTTCACGCAGTTATTGCTTATCGGATCAGCCATTTTTTGTTTAAAAATAAAGTCCCTTTTTTCCCGCGTGCTGTTTCTCAGTTAGCTCGGTTCTTTACCGGTATTGAGATCCATCCGGGTGCGACGATCGGTAATGGGCTTTTTATTGATCATGGAATGGGAGTTGTGATCGGTGAGACCTCGATCCTTGGAAATGACGTTACGCTTTTTCAAGGCGTGACATTGGGCGGAAGGGGTAAGGAAACCGGCAAAAGGCATCCCACGCTTGGCAACGGTATTGTCGTCGGGGCCGGCGCGAAGGTGTTGGGAAATATTACGATCGGTGATAATAGTTATATCGGATCGAATGCGGTCGTCTTAAAAAATGTCCCTGCCAACTCGACCGTCGTCGGCGTTCCGGGCCACGTCACCAAGCAGGACGGTAAACGTATTGATCTTATGATGGACCACGTTCAGGCTTCCGACCCAATGATGCAGCACATGAAAGACCTTTTAAAACGGATCAAGCATCTGGAAGAAAAGTTAAACGAGCCATCATCCCGCGAGGATTACGATATTTAATTTGTTTTTAAAGAACAGAAAATTAGTGAAAAATAATCCGTAGAGACGAGCCGTCGGTTCGTCTCTACATTACTTTGATTTTATGCCTATCCGTATTTTCAATTCCTTAACCAAAGAAAAGACAGATTTTATTCCTACCGACGGTCAGACGGTCAAGATGTACACATGCGGGGTCACGGTCTATGATGCCTGCCACATCGGGCACGCACGCAGTTTGTATGTTTTTGATGTTATCCGCCGTTATTTGAAATTCCGCGGGTATAACGTTCAATTCGTCCGCAATATCACTGATATTGACGATAAGATCATCAACAAGGCCAATGAATTAAAAAAGCCCTGGAATGAAGTTGTCAGGGAGAATATCGATAGTTATTATCGGGACATGAAGGCTTTGGGGATCAGTAAAGCTGATAGTGAGCCTCGGGCGACGGAAAGTATTCCAGAGATGATCGCCCACATTGAAGGGCTCATCAAAAAGAATATGGCCTATGAATTAAACGGCGATGTGTATTTTAGCGTGCGTCAGTTTAAAGGTTACGGAAAGCTTTCGGGCCAGAGTATCGATAAAATGCTTGAAGGTGTCCGGATCGATGCGAACGAACGGAAAAAAGATCCGCTGGATTTTGCGCTTTGGAAAAGATCAAAAGAAGGCGAGCCGTCGTGGGAAAGTCCCTGGGGCGACGGGCGTCCAGGTTGGCACATTGAATGTTCGTGCATGAGCATGAAGCATCTAAAAACAGAAACACTTGATATTCACGCCGGTGGACGGGATTTAATTTTTCCTCATCATGAAAACGAGATCGCTCAATCTGAAGGCTTGACCGGAAAGCCGTTTGCCAACTATTGGATCCATCATGGGTTGTTGACGATCAACAGCCAGAAAATGGCGAAATCGCTGGGGAATTTTATTACGATCGAAGAAGCGTTAAAAAAATATAGCGTTGATCAGTTAAAAGTTTTGTTTTTATCATCACATTATGCCAGTCCGGTCGATTTCACCGAAGAGAAGATGATTGATGCGAAAAAAGCTCTTGATCGGTTCGATGTCCTATTTTGGAAAGCGCACGAACTTCTAAAAGATAAAGGTAAGGTTCAAAGTTATCCGGTTGATTTTGTTATTGAGCATAAGAATCGATTTGTTGAAGCGATGGATGATGACTTCAATACGGCCAAGGGAATAAGCTGTTTATTCGATCTGATCAATGACACGAATAAATTTATTGCCAATGAAACGGCGAATGATAAATATCTTAGTGTTATTTACGGTGCGGTGAATATTATTGAAACGATCAGCCGAGAGATCTTTGGGTTGTTTTTGCATGAAGAAGATAAAGTGTTAAACCCGGAGCTGCAGAAATTGATCGATGATCGTCAAGAAGCACGTCGGTCAAAAGATTTTAAAAGATCCGATGAGCTGCGCGACCTATTGAAGGATAAAGGCGTTGCTGTCGAGGATACGAAGTCCGGACAGACGTGGCGATGGTTGTAATGATTTTGTGTCATTGCGGGATGTTCTTACATTTTTGACGAAGCAATCTTTTAAAAGATCGCTTCGTTATTGGAAAAATTGCTTTTCCTCGCGATGACACAGTGAAGTCATTAATATAAATTTGAGATTATAAGAAATTATGCAAGGCAAATTCATCACATTCGAAGGCTCAGAAGGCTCTGGGAAAAGTACCCAGATCGATCTTCTGGCGCAATATTTAAGAAAGAAAAAGAAACGCGTCCTTTTTTTGCGTGAGCCGGGCGGAGTTGAGATCAGCGAGAAGATCCGTGATCTTTTGTTGGATGTGCAGAATAAAAAAATGGGCAGTGAATGTGAAACGCTTCTTTATATGGCGGCGCGCGCTCAGCTTGTTTTTGAAAAGATCGAGCCCGCCTTAAAACGGGGAGAGATCGTTCTTTGCGATCGATTTTTAGATTCAACGATCGCCTACCAGGGTTTTGGTAATGGAGTTAATATTGATTTTATAAAAACGATAGGAAAATTCGCGACTCGTGGGATTGCGCCTAATCTGACATTTATTTTTGACATTGATGCCCGTCAGGGATTATCAAGGATAAGCCGGGAAAAAGACCGGATCGAGCAACGCGCGCTTTCGTATCATCAAAAGGTGCGGCAAGGTTATCAATTTCTAGCTAAAAAAGAACCGCGCCGGATAAAATTGATCGAAGGCAGCCAGACGAGGGAAGTTATTCAAGGGATTATTCAGAAGCATGTTAATAGTCTTTTGGATTTAAGGGTTTAGTATCTTGCATTTGTGTCATTGCGAGGAGCAATAATCGTTTTTATGATATCGGTGACGAAGCAACCCTTTTAAAAGATTGCTTCGCCCGTAGGGCTCGCAATGACACAAGAGTAGTTTTTAAGGGTAAAATTATGCAAAAAGAACAAGTTTTACATGAAAATATCCTAAAATATTTTGCGACACTCTTAAAAAAAGAACGCCTCGCGCATGCATATCTTTTTATTGGCCGGGATGGTCTTGGGAAATTTGAGACGGCGATCGATCTTGCTAAGATGATCAATTGTGAGAATAAACTTATTGGTGGCTTCTTTTGCGATGAATGTCCATCGTGCATCAAGATCAATAAGAATAGTCATCCGGATGTTCATGCTTTAGAGAAAGAGGAAGGAGAGAATATTAAGATCGAAAAGGTGCGTGAATTGATCGGCCAGATCCAATTGCGGCCGTTTATTTCAACGCGAAAGATCTTTATCATTAAGAACGCGGAACAGCTTTCATTGGAAGGTGCGAACGCGTTGCTTAAAACTCTAGAGGAGCCATCGGCGCATAGCCTATTGATCTTAACAACATCATCTCCTGAACGGAATTTAGGGACGATCCGGTCTCGCTGCCAGGCTGTTTTATTCTCGCCGTCATCGTATCAAGGTCTCGAGGGATTTTTGCTCTCAGAAGGTGAGAGTAAGGATAAAGCGAGGTTTTTTGCTCACTTTTCGCAAGGCGCCATGGGGCGGGCAAAAGAACTTCAAGGACAGGATTTTTATGCTCGGAAAAATGAATTCATTGATGGATTTATTTTGAATATCGCCACAGATGCTTTTATGAAAGAGCTTCTGGCAGAAAAAGATGATGTTCGATCATTTTTGGATGTTCTGTTTAGCTGGATCCGTGATTGCATATTATTGAAAAGTGGTGTGCGGGATGAACGGTTGATCCATTTAGACAGATTACGAGACCTTGAGAGGTTCCAGGAGAAATTTTCTTTTGCTGAATTAAGCATGGTCAGCGATGAGATCTTAAAGACTTACAAACTTCTGGCGGAGAATTTAAATTTAAAGGTTCCGCTTTTAATGATAAAGGAGATGATATGGGCAAAGTGATCGAAGTGAAGTTGGGACATTTTCGCGGCAGTGAAATGTTCGATCTTAATAATATTGAATGCCAAAAAGGCGACATGGTCATTCTTGATGTGAATAAACAATCTGAATTCGGTGAAGTTGTTTCCGATATGGATAAAGTGTGTGATGGAAAGACAGAGAATATGTCAGGAAAGATCCTTCGTAAGGCCACAGAAGGTGATGTCAAGCAGATCGCTAATAATGCGATTAAGGCGAAAGATGCTTTGAACGCTATTTTAAGAAAGATCGACGAGCGAAAACTTGATATGCAGGTGGCGAAGGCGGAATATACTTTTGACAGCAGCAAGATCATTTTTTTCTTTACCGCGGAAGACCGCGTGGATTTTCGTAATCTTGTGAAAGACTTAGCAAAGATCTTTCGTGTCCGCATTGAGCTTAAGCAGATCGGTGTGCGGGACAAGGCGAAGATCATCGGCGGATATGGCGTTTGCGGCCGGGAACTATGCTGTTCATCTTATATGAAAGGCTTCCATAATCTGTCGATCAAAATGGCTAAAGAGCAAGGCTTGCCGCTTAATCCGACGAGGATATCTGGAGTTTGCGGACGCATTAAATGCTGCATGGCTTATGAGTTTGAAGTTTACCGGTATTATTCCAAAAACCTTCCTCACGTCGGCGACAAAGTCACGATCGATGAAGGTAAGGGAAAAGTCATTGATGTGAATATTTTGAAACGTATTGTGATGGTCAGCTTAGAAGATGGACGCGTGATAAGATCAGAATACGCGATGGCGGCGGGATAATAAAAAATAGAATGTGGGTGAGTTTTGAGTTGTGGGTCGGGTTGTGAGTTTAAAGTTGTGAGGAATTAAAACCCATTCTCAAAACTCATTCTCGACCCATAACACATAACTCACTCTTTATTAATGCCTACTAAATTCTACATCACAACCCCCATCTACTACGTCAACGACAAACCGCACATCGGTCATGCTTATACGACGATCTTGGCGGATTGTTTGGCTCGATTTCATCGGGTTGCCGGCGATGAAGTTTTCTTTTTGACCGGTGTTGATGAGCACGGACAGAAAGTTCAACAGGCTGCCGAAAAACGTGGTGTGTCCGCTCAAGCGCACTGTGATGAATTTGCTCCTCGATTTCTAGATCTATGGAAGAAGCTTAATATCTCCAACGATGATTTCGTCCGTACCACGCAGGATCGCCATAAAAGCGTCGTCCAATCGATCTTACAAAAAATTTATGATTCCGGCGATATTTACATGGCGGAATATGAAGGATGGTATTCTGTTTCTGAAGAGCGTTTTATAACGGAAACGGAAAAAGATTCGGGTCAATTCCGTGACGTTAAAATGATCAAAGAACGCAATTGGTTCTTTAAGATGAGCAAGTATCAGCAGAAGTTGATCGATCATATTAATGCACATCCGGAATTTATCCAGCCTATTTTTAGACGAAATGAAGTTTTGGGATTTCTAAAACAGCCTTTAGCGGATCTTTGTATATCGCGTCCGAAAGCTCGGCTTAACTGGGGCATTGAGATCCCTTTTGATAAAGATTATGTGACGTATGTCTGGTTTGACGCGCTGGTCAATTATATTTCGATCATTGGTTACGGCAAAGATGAAAAACGATTCCAACATCTCTGGCCGGCGGACGCGCATTTGATCGGCAAAGATATTTTAACGACCCATTCCGTTTACTGGACAACGATGCTTTTTTCGCTGGGTTTGCCGATGCCGCAAACGATCTTCGCCCACGGTTGGTGGCTTATTGGTGAAACGAAGATGAGCAAATCTTTAGGAAATGTTATTAATCCACTAGATCTCGTCGACCAATACGGCGTTGACGCTGTTCGTTATTATTTGATGAAAGAAATGGTCTTGGGCCAAGACGCGAATTTTACAATGGAATCGTTTGTTCGCCGGTTTAACAGTGACCTGGCCAATGATTTCGGAAATCTTTTAAATCGCGTGAGTGGATTGATCACTAAGCTTTTTGATGGCAATGTGCCAATCCTAAAAAGTAAGATGATCAGTGATGAGCCAACAATGAATGATGCTTCAAAGTTGAAATCTAACGTTGAGAAATTAATAAATGAATTGAAGGTGAATGAAGCTATCGATGAAATTATGAAGCATGTTAGGATTGTTAATGCTTACATTGAGATACAGGCTCCATGGAAAGTAGCAAAAACTGATTTAGAGCGGGCAGGGACAATTCTTTATGTTGCAACAGAATCACTACGTATATGTGCTGTTTTACTCTCTCCTGTAATGCCCTCAAAATCCCATGTCGTTTTGGATGTTTTAGGCGCTGTAGATACAAGCCCTGAATGGGGTGGATTGAAGTCTGATACTAAGCTTAAAACCCATGTTGCCCTTTTCCCGCGTCTAGAAGTAGAAAAAACCTAATTCGTAAAAGGTCTCTACCAATAATTTAAATAATTTAAGGCCTTGTTTAGCTGAAATGACATGCTATAATTAAAGCGTACATGTTTACGTACATAATGACATTACGAGGAGAAAAATGATATGGACAGTATTACAGCCACAGAGGCGCGCAGTAAATGGTTTGAATTGTTGAAGAAATCTGTCAAGGGTCACAGAGTTTTTCGTATCGCTTCCAAGGAAGGCGATGCCATTCTTTTGTCGGAGGAGGATTATGAAAGCCTTTTAGAGACGCTAGAGCTTCTTTCACAGCCAGGGCTTGTTAAGAGCCTTAAAGAATCTAAAAGAGATATTAAAAAGGGGAAAACGTACTCGATGAAAGAGGTTTTTGGTGGTTGAGCCTTTTTTGTACACCATCCGCATTGCCAATCGCGCGAGAAAAGATATCGAAAAGTTGGAACCAAAGGTGAAAGAAAAATTGCGCGATATTCTTGAGAACGTGATCAGTCAGAACCCGTATGAGGGGAAAAAACTCATTGGAGATCTCGCCGGGTATTATTCTTATCGGCTCACTTATAAAGACCGCATCATTTACAGCATTGATGAAAAGCAGAAAATAATTTATGTCGAGCGCGCCAGAACTCATTATGGCGAGTAGGAAACGGTCGCGACCGTTCCCTGCGTGTTTTTTTATTATCTATTTTTCAAATTCAAAAACGAATTGTTTTCAGGACTATAACTAAAGACACGGCCTTCAGCCCCCCAGGCCCGGTGTTTGAGGATGAGGGCGATCCCATTGGCATAAAGGTGGTTGCCGATAGAGTTGTAATGGGAAGATCTGTTAAATGTTTTCTTTGGGTCGATCTTAAGAGCTGTTTGGGTTTTACTGATAAGATTATTGATGTTATATATTGAAACAAAAGATTCATTATCTTTGAGCAGCTTTTGCAGAGGATGCGGGAGGCTTTCAAAAGATTCGCTGACGGTGAAAATGACATTTGTTTTATTGCGTTTGGCAGTTGCGAGGATCTCTTCTACGATCTTAAGGTTGTATTTTAATTGGACTTGCTCTTCGCGGTCAGACTCGACGATGGTTAAATATTTCTTTTGAAGATAAAAGTTCTTAAAGAGTAATCCGGAATTAAAGAATGAGAAAAGTGGTGTTGTTAGTAACGTCTCCGCACCGGTGAATTTAAATGGATCGTAGATCCGTTTTTTTCTAAAGCTTTCGTCAAAGAAATTCCCGGGAGTGAAGCTTTCGCTTAATAATAGATCGTCTTTTATCGTAAAGTAAGAGCTGTACATCGGTGATTGTTTGAGTGTTAATCCTCGCAGCATGTCATTTTCGAGAAGATCCCTTCTGCCGAGTAAAACATAGTTGAAGACAATGACATCGGGATGGAACTGGAGGGCATCATTAACATATCTTAGATAGCTTAATCCTAGTCCGTAGCCAGAAACTCCGAAGTTTAAGACTTCAAGATTTCCCATGGATCTCTCTAGGATGAACGGCCATGTATTTTCTTCTTGTTCGCCGTCGCAGAAGACAAAGGAATCTCCAAAAACAGCAACACGTAATTTATTCTCAGGAGGGATCGGTTGATAGTTAGTCGTCCCGCGAAGCCCTTGGGCGCTTGATCGATATCGGTAATAACTTTTATTTTTCCCAAGATTGTAGCCGACGTCAGAGTCGGTCTTGTAGAAGCCTTGATGTTCGGAAGGAGTAATGTAAATATCATTGATCAACTGGTTTTTGATGATCGCATCAAGAAAATATTGGCTGCCGACGATAAAAAGGCTTTTGCTTTGAGAAACAAAGTATAATAGGAAAATAAAACAGATCGCTTCGATGATGAGGATGTTTATACTCACCAAAGTGCTTAATTTCCACCAGCGGTTGGATGGATTTTTTTTGGTGAGCGTGAAGAAAGCCGCGAGGAGAAGTGAGAATAAGATTAAACTGGCCATAAGGGAATTTTATTGATGAGACAAAAAAACCAAAAATCACGTACCCAAAGATTGCCAAAATGATTTCGAGTTT
>CAYGEE010000003.1:0-46057 GCA_964348765.1 uncultured Planctomycetales bacterium
CTTCATATTGCAATAAACTGATCAACCCTTCAACGCCCACAAAT
Source organism: uncultured Planctomycetales bacterium (assembly GCA_964348765.1). Classification (GTDB taxonomy): domain Bacteria; phylum Omnitrophota; class Gorgyraeia; order Zapsychrales; family Zapsychraceae; genus CAYGEE01. Next base: position 45 of record CAYGEE010000003.1, read on the forward strand.
GAAGAATACCACTCGTTCTTAACAAGATCATAAAAATTATATCCATTAAGTTCATGCTGCTTTGATAACCTCGGCAATATCAGAACAAATTTCAAACTTGAAAATATCATCCGCAACAAACATTTAAATTGTTTTCTAAAACTTAAGAATTCATCCAAAATAAACAAATTATATCCACGAGATATGAATTCTTTTGTATGTTGAAGCATCTGTTCATAGGACATTTCATTATTGTATGTATATAGCCCAACCCAAGCAGTCTTTTGAGGATTCTTGTCCATGGATTCTTGCAAATGTTTAAAAAATCTATTTTTAAAAATACCCTTCTCCGCCGCGTTTAGATCAAAACTTGGATAGCCTGTAATGAACATATAAGAAAAATCCCCGCTCCGGACCTTCCCGCAAGCTCTTAAATAATCCCGCAATCTAAGGATCCTTATCAAATTTCGGATAAAATAGGCCATCAAAAAGAACACATGCCTCACAAAATAACAATATTGAGAGTTCTTAATACGTTCTCCAGTCGAAGAAATATCTCTGACGGGCAGTGCCGTTGTCATTAATCCCTTCTTTCGGCCATGTTTTCTTAATACAGCTCTTAACTTGGCACTTGAACATCCCACAAAGATCTCATCCGGAGAATTTTCTTTCAAAGAATGAACAATCGCATCGAATTGCGACAATCTATTGAAAAAATCCGACTTAAAAACATTCTTCTCCGCAACAAGGCTTAACCACCACAAAGAAGCCTGAGGATCAATTGCAAAAAATGTTTTTAAGTCCTTACCGAATATTTTTATCTTCGATGGAAATTCAGAAATAAAGTCACGATATTGATCCTTTAGTCGATCAGCAGAGCCATTGATAAGTTTCGCAGATCCCAGAATCTCAACCCGGCACTGAGCTTGCTCTAAAACTGATTTTATTGATGAAGTTATCTCGATATTTGAGGTAAGCGGGAATAGAAAAACTATTGTGTGGCCACGCCATGATTTGCTGCTGAATTTCTTAAGATCAATACTCGCATCATATATAAGGAAAGTTTTCATGTCTTTAAAAAGTGCATCACTTTGTATTCTCCCAAATACGCAAGAAGGCATCCCAAAATCGCTTCATCAACACCGATTCTCCCAAAGAAACCCGCAAATATTTTTTTAGAAAAGGCTGCTTAAAATGGCCACCGATGAGGATCTTTTTTGACTTTAATTTCTCTCTTATCTCATCTGCCCTTAAACCGCAATCGATCAAAACAAAATTCGCCATCCCATTAACATAAGAAATGTTTTTCGATCCCAGTTTTGCGATCAAGAACTCCCGCCCTTTATTAACATCCTTGATCATCCGTTCGATAACTTTAGGCTGATCAAGGATCTTAAGCGCAAACGAAACACCTAAAGCATTAACATCATACGTCGGCCGAACGACCCGCAAATTCTGCGCGATCACCACGTTTGACGCCACAAACCCAAGCCGTAAAGCCGCGATCCCGCACAGCTTGGAAAATGTCCGCAAAACGATCAAATTGTCATAATTCTTAACTTCCTTGATCACTGTTTCATTGTAATAATAGAAATACGCTTCATCGACGATCAAAAGGACATTATTCTTTTTAGCTTGATCAAGCAAGATTTTCATCTGAGCTTTTGTTAAAACCGAACCCGTCGGATTATTAGGATTAACGACCACAGCCATTTTGATATTTTGGGATAAACTCTTAATAAGCTGATCAAATGGCAACGACAGATCAGAAGAATATTCAACAAAAACAGGAACAGCCCCATACATACGGCAATAGATCGGATACATCGCGAACGTCGGATCCGTCAATAAAACCTTATCGCCAGGCTCAACAAAGGTTTCAAAAATATATTTGATCGCCGCGTCAGAACCATTTGATAAACAAATATTTTCCGGTTTAAGACCATTGACTTTAGCGATCTTCTCCTGCAGCTGGCCGTATTCCGGATAAGCTGATAAAAAATTCGCATCAATAGACGTTAAGATCTTTTTAATAAATGGTTCAGGCAGCCCCGAAGGATTTTCATTCATATCCAGGCGAAGACAATCCCTGCGCAGATCTTTAGAACTATCCATGCGCTCGATCTTCGATAAATGTTCTTTTATCTTTATCATAGGCTCGTCTGAAATTGCGGGCTATTTTGAAAGGCGTTAATATCGACCACTGTCTTCGTTTCACAGGCCCTGCGGCTCGCTTCCAGAACACAAACAGAATGAAAAGCATCCTCTGCAGAACAAACAGGCTTTTCTTGACCTAGGACCGAGTGATAAAAATTATTTAGAATAAACACATCCGATCGATCATATTGTTGAGCGACACTTCGAGTAACGATATCCTTGGTCAGATCGATCCGCCCGCCACCACTCTTAGGATAGAACCATAATGGCGGCTCCAGCCATTCACTGTCATTAACAAAACTCCCATTCTCTCCCTCGACAACTAAAGATTCTTGCGCGATGCCTTTACTCATTGAAGAGATCGTTCCCGTATAAATGACATCAACATTCCTTTTTGTCTTTAAATGCAAATTCAATCCCGTATCAGAGTGATACAAACTCCAGGACGGCTTAAAAGAATTTCCAACGACACTGACAAACTCATCATCGAGGATATAACGCATCAGATCCAAATGATGGATCCCCATCGCGTAAAGAAGCGGGAATTTTTCCTCAAAAATATATTTGGGATATTGCGAATTCTCACGATTGCGGACATACCGAAAAAAAACATGACCAATCCGCCCCAAAGTCCCTTTTTTGATCTCTGTGGCAAGCGTCTGAGCAACGTCCTTCGTTCGCCAATTCTGAATGACAGAAACGATCCGGCCTTTCGACTTGATCAAAGAAAGCAGCTGCTTCCCATCATTTAAATTCTCAACGAACGGCTTCTCGACTATAATATGCAAATTAGCTTCAAGCGCTGCCTTTATAGTTGCATAATGATATTCGATCGGATTCGTTATCAGGATCGCATCAGCAGGAACACTTTTAAGCATCGCATGAAAATCCAGAAACGTTTGTTCCTTTTTCAAATATCCGCGATCAATGATCCGCCCGATCGCTTCCTGCGAAACATCATGCGCGGCAACCAGCTCGAAATTTTCAGATCGCTTGATCAACTCAACCCAGCCGAGCCAATTGGACTGCTCAATCTTTTTAGGAAGCGAACGATTGCCGATCCCGGTTAATATGATTTTTAATTTCTTCATAAATTATATTTTTAATACACCATTAGTACAAACGCATAAAATAAAGCTGCATTACACTAGCTGTGTCATCGCGAGGAGGACTGTGTAAAATAATTTTCCCGACGAAGCGATCTTTTAGATTGCTTCGTTAATAGCGCAAGGGCTTCTCGCAATGACACCGTTGTTTATTCCTTTTTTCCAACAACAGACCAAACTCTGTCCCCATAGCCATGCGAAGTTAAGAATTCCTGATACAGCTTATTGAATTTCCCCCACAAAACTTCCCAATCATCCAGGGGAATCGAATCAACTACTGAAATATTCGGGATCCCTTTTCTTGAAGCCAAAACATCGCTTGGTTTTCGCAAATAAGCCCAATTAATATGATTTGTGATCGGATATTCCTGAATAACATCGATCGCGCCCGTCAAGCCAACCTTATCAAACAAGTATTTCATCGTTTTCTGATTGTAATAATACAAATGTTCAATGCAATAATAGAATTTCCTGAATTCCGGGATCTCATAAAAATTAACCAAAGCATCTTGGATATTGGGAACCAAGATTATGAACTTTCCAGTCGGTTTAAGGAACTTTTTCAAATGACTTAAAAACTCCACCGGTTCGGCAATATGCTCAAGAACAAAGATCATGACAATATAATCAAAAGTCCCTTCTTTAAAACGCGTTTCCAGCGGCGCGTCCGAAACATCCTGCTTTAAAACATTGCGGCAGAATTCGACTTCTTTTTTGTTTAGCTCCGAACCATAAATTTTCGCTGTTTTATCTTTGATCAGATCGATCAAATGTCCCGTCGAGCAACCGACGTCCAGAACAATTTCTTTCCCGGTTAAAATTTCACGCAGTTTATCCGCCCAGATCTTTGTGGCCTTAAGCATCTTTTGATAATACGCCTGCGGGTCCAACGCATCGGGTGTGACATGCGTTAAATAAGTCTGATGATAATCGCCCTCATAAAAATCTTTTGGAAATTTAAAAGAAGCTTGGTCAAGAAATGTTAGATCGCAACCTAAACAGCGATAGACATCGGCTTTATTTCCGAATCTCAATTCATTGGTCAGTAAATTTAACTTTGTTGAAACACAAAGCGGGCATTTCACTATCGGGCTCAAACCTTCACCCCTTTCATCTCTTTTTCAACCATCCGTTTGATCCCCTCTTTAATATCAACTTTCGGCGACCATCCGAGATCTTTTTTTATTCTTTTATTATCACCAAAAACACCGAATTGATCCCCGATCGTTCCCTTTAAGAATTCAACCAGATATTTATCATCAGAGATCGCCTGTCTTAAAAACTTGATCACATCTTCTACCGTCGTTTTAACGCCGCCGCACAAATTGTAAGTTTTTCCATAAGCTTTCGGATTTTGATACGCCAACATCCAGGCATCAACAACATCATCCATATAAACAAAATCCCTGAAACGCTCTTTCGTACCTTTAACTTGGATCGGCATGCGATCGAGGATATAAGATAAATAAATACTGATCATCCCCTGCATTTTATTATCCAAATTCTGCCCGGGACCGTAGACGCTGAACAATCTAAAGATCGTCGTCGGAATCCCCATCGATTGATAGATGCGCAGATAATTCTCGGCTGATAACTTCGCTGACGCGTAAAAAGTCTTAGGACTCAAAGGACAATTTTCATCAACAGGCAAGCTCGGCGGATCGCCGTAAATGGCCATCGAACTTGCGTAAAGGAATTGTTTTAACCCTTTTCCCTTTTTCGCCCATTCCAATAAATTCACAGTGCTTAAAACATGACTTCGGCAATCTTTGACCGGGTCAAGAAACGATGCTTCACCGGAGGATTGTCCGGCCAGATGAAAGATCGCGTCACATTTAACTTCTTTTAACTTGGAATATTGACTTTCAATCCCAAGATCGATCTTAATAAAATCCGCCTTCTGAGGAAGATTCCCCTTCTTCCCCGTCGACAGATCATCCAAGATCGTCACCTTATAATTATCTGAAAGAAGCCGCCGGGCCATTTGCGAGCCGATAAAACCCGCTCCGCCGGTGACGATGATGTGTTCCTTGCTCAATTTAATTTCCTTTAAAGAAGCTAGATGTTAGAAGTTAGATGCTAGAAAAAAACTTTCCTTCTAGCTTCTAGTTTCTAACTTCTAATTTCTAATTTCCTATTTTCTATTTATTTTTTTAGCTACCTTCACCTTATTCTTCTTCAACCAATACTCAACCGCCGGCATTTGCCAGTCATAATCAACGTCAAATCCGCCTTCTTGTTTTAATGGATAAATCCTTTGGCCCATCCAACGTTGCGGCAACAAACCTTCTTTAATGTTATCCAAATTCCTCGTCCGCACGATCGACACACCCATGTCGGCAAAATAGACATCACCCTGTGAATCACGACTGTCGGATAATTTAGATGGATCACCCAGCGCTTCAAAAGGGACAAATGGTTTTAAAAGGCCTTCTTTATCCAAACGCCTGGCACGCAGCGGGCTCCACATATTATAACGGGAAACACTCACGGCCGAATCGTACGTCGGATTCTTTCTTAAGACTTCGATTCCCGTGTCGATCAGTTGCGGCGTGATCGTCGCGGCATTACACATCAGAAGAACGATAAACTCAATATCTGCTGTAACATTATCTCGAATCCAATGATATCCGTGGATAAGGACATCTTGGCCCAATGCTTTCGACGTACACAACTCCGCCGGACGGTCAATGATATTCGCCCCGTGATTGCGCGAGATCTTTTTTATTTTATCATCATCCGTCGAAACAAAAGTTTCATCAATATGTTTAGAATTTAACGCCGCCGAGAGAGGATAAAGCATCATCGGATGCCCGGCGATCGGGTATAAATTTTTCCCTGGAAACCCAACACTTCCCTTTCGTCCAATTAACAATGCCGCGATCATGCGTTCTCCTTGATCTTATCTTTCGTTCTCTTCATTCCCTTATAACCTAAATGCTTGACTAAAAACTCCAACCAACGGATATCATTGATCGTATGAACATCAACAAAACAATTCGGATTATGATATTCCTGTTTGATCCCTTTGATCTTTTTTCCTAAATAATTCCAAGGCTTAATGCCTTCCTCGCGATTCAACCAAGAATGATAGGTGAAACATTCCACCACATGATCGATCTCATAACCTTGACTATTCTGCCGGGATCCGGAAACATTTTTTTGCGAATCAGGAAAATACGGCACCAAATAATCCCCGTCGATCTTCATCGTCGCTTCAGGAATAAATGGTGTTCTGCGGATCGTTACAACCGAATCATACTTGGGATTTTTAGTTAAAAAAGTGAAACAACGGTCAAAAATATCCGGGTCACGAAAAGGCACAACGCATTGCGGTATCGCGACATGTTTTAATTGCGGGAAACGTTCTTTAAGAGATCGCATCGCCTGATCAACGGCATCCATAAATTTCTCATTTTTGGCTAATTCATCATCGCGCATAATGATCTCAGCTCCCGCTTTCTTGGCGATGCGGGCTGTCTTTTTGCCATTAGTACTTACAAAAACCTTATCCACCGTCTTTGACTTTTTCGCATCTAAAATCGTCCACTCCAAAAGGCTACGGCCCTTGATCTTCCAGATATTCTTCCCCGGAAGGCCGAAACTTCCCTCTTTTGCCATGATAAGAACGACGTTCATTTTCTTACCTCACTATTGAAATATACGCTGTGTGCGAGTTATTCGCTCCTGTGTCATTGCGAGCGCTTTTTGCGAAGCAATCTTTTAAGATACTCTAAAAGATTGCTTCGTCGCCTTTTACATAAAAACTTTTAAGCTCCTCGCAATGACACAAAGAAGAAAACTCGCGCACGGCGTGAAACATTGTTGAACAAACTTCTTATAGTTCTCTCTAAAATCCTTCGGGTATTTAAATGTTTCTAAATCATAATCACTCAAGACTTCCTTGTCAAAGATATTTAATATTTTACGGACACCTAAAGTCAAATATTCTTCCCGAGCAACATAATACGCAGGCTTTTTGACGAGACTTACAAATTCTTTCGATTCTTCGAGATTAAAATGATTATACCGATCCCATTTGTCATACAACAAAACGGGAATATTATTCTGCAGGGCTTCTTCAATACACGTTGATGAATAGCTGACCATAAGATCAGCCACTGAAAGGACCTTCTGGAACGATCCTTGATCGATGATCTTCACTCTCTTAGAATCCGGCAAAAGCAAACGAAATTCATCCTGACTCAGATCACAACAAGGATGCGGACGGATCACAAAAAGAACATCCTCCAAAGCATTGACTGCATTCACCAGATCCCTTAACGTCGAAACATATTCATCTAACGTCTCGGCAATATGAAAGCGCATATTGCTTCTGTCTTTCTGAGTAGAAGCATGGACCATGATCTTTTGACAGTCAAATTCCTTCAAAAGATCTTTTTTAACCCCCTCGACAACTTTTTGATCCTTAACGGAAAATAAAAGCGGACCAGAAAGAACTCGCGGACGTTTATCCTGATAATAATTCAAAAACTTCTCCGTCCATGGAGTCTGAACAGCAACATATTCAAATGTATTCGTAATAACACTTAACGACAACCGATAATTCTCGATCTTTTCAAATTTATTATTAGGAGGAACATGTGTCCCATGACTAATATTTAATGATCGACAACCTACAACTCGGCTTAGATCGCCCATCACATGATAAAGCCCCAAACTATACATCGACATGATCAATTGAGGTTTTACACTTTTGTAGATCCTCGCTAACACTTCTGTTAAATGCTGCAAACAAAGGATCTCATTTCGTAAACCCGTATCCACTTTGTTCGCCAAATAATCGCCCAGAAATAAATCTTCATAAAACAACATCTTTTGCGCTTTATCGGTTAACTTTCCCTTTAAACCAAGAAACTGTCTGTTAATCTCATCTTGTTTCTTTTTATTTTTCTTAACTCGCATCTGCAAAGAATCAATCGGAACGACAAAATCCAGAACACTTTTATTCTTAAATTTCCCGACGACATTCTTTAAGATATAATAAACTTTAAATAATTCCGCCTTTAGCGTTCTCCCGCCTTTCCAGATCATCACGCATTTGGCCTGCGGTTGCGTTTCCTTGATCTCAAAAAGCAAACTGTCCATTCGATAAGAGATCGCCGGAACAATAACGAATTGGTCAGAAGGATTTTTTGCGCTAAATAGTACGAATGATGTTATAAACGAAACGATCTTTGCCAATACTCCGGCACACCATGTTGCGATGATCTCAAAGACATTACTTGAAAGGGACGTCTCCATTGCCAATCCATGAAATTCCAGATTATTGATCCGGCAAAAATCACGCGTGATAAGTCCCAAAAAACGCTCTTGATCCTCAATATAAGCATCTTTGCCGTACATTGCCTTCTCATTAATAACAATACAGCAATGGATCTCTTTGGGGTTATGTTTTATCCTAACATTCCTTAATATTTCCACAAGCCACAATAAATGAGTGATATAAGAGCGCAAATAATAAAAATTGGTCTCATAATAACCCTTTTCAATGCCAAAACCGTCTCGAATATCAATATCGAGCAATAATGCCGTCGTTAATTCTTCCGTTTTTAAAATGATCCGATGTTGGACATCATTATCCAGATAATTGACCGTATCAAAAGCGTCTATTCCTTCTTTCTTCAAGAAAGCCCTGACCTTAGGATGAAGACAAATAACGCGGGTATCCGCACTCAAAAAGAAGTCACGGCCATAGCTTTTCAAGAGCTTTTCGGCTTCATCAACAAATTCTATCAATAGGACTTTCACTGCAGACCAGTCTCCCAAATAGGGTCAAATAAGGCTATAAAGATATAAAACAAGATTGTTATTTATATCAAATTTTATGACGGGTGTAAAGAATCTTCCCCCTTCTCTAATTCTTAAAAAATTACCGCTCCAGAAGACTCCCCGCCCCCCACAAAGAACACAATGGATAATTTACTTGCGTTCATTTTTACCAAATGTTATAAATAAAACCATTAAACAACACTAAATCTTCCTCCAACCTATTGAAAAATAAAAGCTTACACTCGATATAAATGCTTTTTAATTCCTATCAATTCCTTTTCCTGTTTCTCCCGATCACCTTCTTTGTTTTCTTTCTATTGGGAAACACCTTAAAACAAAAAACCGCGGCACGGATATTCCTGACACTTGCCGCCTTATTCTTTTATGGGAACTGGAACTGGAATTATCTGATCCTGATCCTAGGATTCATTGTCTTTAATTTTATCATCGGAACCTTGTTAAGCCGTCACCGTCAGTTTTGGCTGTTGATCATCGGGAACACTATCAACCTTGCCCTCTTAGGTTATTTCAAATACACCAATTTTGCCGTTGAAACCCTCAACAAATTTCACATCCCCGCAACCTGGCCGGAAGTTATGCTTCCGCTGGCTATTTCATTCTTCACGTTTCAACAGATCGGATTCCTCGTCGAATGCTATCGAGGGAATATCAAAAAATTCACTATTTTAGATCATGCCTGGCTTGTCACATTTTTTCCGCATTTGATCGCCGGACCGATCGTCCAATTCAACGATGTCGTTCCGCAATTTAAAGACCCGAACGTGACAAGAATAAACACAAAAAACATCGCCCTAGGTTTAGCGATCTTCACTTTAGGATTATGTAAAAAAGTCCTTATAGCAGATCACCTTTCCAGCTGGGCCGGAGATCTCTTTAACAGCCCATATTCCGCAACCTTCTTTGACGCCTGGAAGGGCGTGCTGGCTTACACCTTCCAGATCTATTTTGACTTTTCCGGATATTCCGATATGGCCGTTGGGTTAGCAAGATTATTCAATATCAATCTTTGCATAAACTTCAATTCACCCTATAAAGCCGTTAGCATTATTGATTTCTGGAGGCGCTGGCACATTTCCCTTTCTAGATTCCTCAGAGATTATCTTTATTTTCCTCTCGGCGGTAATAAAAAAGGCCCGATCCGACGCTATGTCAATCTGATGATCGTTATGATCCTAGGCGGACTCTGGCATGGTGCCGGCTGGCGGTTCATGATATGGGGCGGCCTGCATGGAACATTTCTTTGCATCAATCACTTCTGGAACGATCACATCAAAAAACCGATCCACCCCATACTCGCGCAACTCATAACATTCATCTGCGTTATTACAGCCTGGGTGTTCTTTCGAGCGCTTTCAGTCGGGCATGCGATCCATGTTATCAAAAAAATGTTCTTGATCGATTTTTCAGAATTCACCCTTAACAATCTCTTAAAATATAGGTTCGCTTTCTTGATCCTATTCCTTATTTACGCGGCAACATTAAAGATCCCGGAAACGATAGCATTTGTTGATAATAAAATGAAATTTAAAACGATCTCAGCAATAATGATCGGACTCTTGTTCGGCCTTGCAATATTATTTATCCAAGGTCGAAGTGAATTCCTATATTTTAAATTTTAAGAAACTCATATGAACTATAAGAAATTTATCACCATCACTTTCATCAGCACTCTTTGCTTACTTATCCCTATCGCTTTATTTAATCGGTTTTTTGATTATTCAAATATTTTCAAGCCTAGAAAATTCTATGAAGAAGTGGCAAAGCGCTTGCGCCAGGGCTTTGACATCCTCAACTTTGACAACTGCGACTACCATCTTCTACAGGAATCACTGATCAAAGACTACGATGTGCCGGATATTATGATCACAGGAAGCAGCCGTGTGAGAGGTATTTCCCAAAAATCATTCAAGGAAAACACTTTTTTTAACCATTGGATCAGTGATGCGAATTGGGAAGACTATTTCTCTATTCTGGGTTGTTATCAATTTTATAAAAAGAAATTACCTAAAACCATTATTATCAGCATCGACCCATGGATATTTAATCCCATGAAAGCTGAGAACAAATCAAACTCATTAAAACCTTTTGCCGAATTCTTTACACAAAACCAAGGCTTCAGCAAAAATATTCCATTGTTAAACGACACAAAACTTTTCATAGGCCGGCTTAATATTTATAAAATGACCCAATTGATCAATTTAAGCATATTAACTTATAATTATTCTCATCTTAGAAAAGGTGAATCCATCTTTAAACCTTCTTACATCTCCAGCCAAAACTTTGACAAAACGATCACTGAAAACAATGTCATCTTTCACTCTGACGGATCGTCAACAGAACCTATCACCGTCAATGACACCCCAGAAAAATTGGATAATGCAATTGCCGCTTATTTCCGCGAAGGTCAACCCCTTTGGATAGGTAAAGATCTTCTTGATCAATTCATCAAATATACAAAATCCTTAAAACGCCAACAAAGCAAAATTTACTTTCTTTTGCTCCCCTATCATCCCGCCGCATATCAAAATCTTGCCAACAAACCTAGTAATCAGAACATCGTCCACATTGAAAACATAATCCGTAGCGTTGCCCAGGAAAACGGCATTGATGTTCTTGGGTCCTATGATCCGCACCAAGTAGGCATCAAGGACAATCAATGGTTTTATGATGAAAACCATGTTCGCGCCAAGTATCTCAACCAATTATTCATCTCGATCTTTAAAAATCATAAACATGCTCAAAGTCTCAACGATAATAAACGTTCTGATTTACATCAAAGAAAAAATAATCCGGTTTCTACGATCAATTATTAATAAAACCCTTGTCTTAAAATTATTCAAATGCTATAACTTAATTCATTCAACCATTTACAAAACTACAATAAAATGAAACTTTCGATCATCATTCCAGCCTATAACGAAGAGCAATCCATTGCTTCGATCATTGAGCGGACATTGGCTGCCCGATCGGTTATCACAGCCAAAACACCGATCACATCCGTTGAAGTGATCATAGTTAACGATGGCTCCAAGGACAAAACCCCCGACATCGCCAAAGGCTATAAAGACATCACTCTTATCACATATCAAAAGAACAAAGGCTACGGCGCGGCCATAAAATTAGGATTCGCGCAAGCACACGGTGATCTTCTCGGATTTCTCGATGCTGACGGCACATGCGACCCTCTCTTTTTTGTAACACTTATCAACTCGCTGCTGAAAAAAAATGCTGACATCGCCATTGGTTCACGATTAGGCCCTGAAAGCAAAATGCCCAAGATCCGAAGAATCGGCAACAAGATCTATGCGGTCATAATCAACTTTCTGGCTAATGTCACGATCACAGACAGCGCCAGCGGTATGCGGATCATAAAACAAAGCACTCTTCATAAACTTTATCCGCTCCCTGATGGATTGCATTTCACACCGGCTATGAGCTGTAAAGCGTTGATGAACCATGAACTAAAGATCATTGAAGAACCCATGTCCTACCAAGAACGTGAAGGCCGATCAAAACTCAATATCATCAACGACGGTATTCGTTTTCTTAAGACGATAGCAGAAGTTGCTCTCTACTACAAACCACTCAAGGTCTTTTTTACCAGCGGCATGGTACTCATTGTAATATCTTTTTTATATTCTCTTTACCCTATCTTCTTTTATCTCAAACATCATAGGATCGAAGAATGGTTTATTTATCGATTGATCAGCATCCTGGTCTTCTCTCTCGTCGGCTTGAATTTTATCGTTTTTGGCCTCTTTGCTGATAAATTCGTAGCGATCATCAATAATCAAGAAAGCGCAATCGACCGTATCAACAATAAACTGTTCTGCTGGATCCTTGAGCCATGGAATATCTTTAAGATCGGACTGTTTATTTCATTCTTGGGAATCGCACTCAACATCAAAACAATCCATCAATACATAACTTTGGGGCATATCTATGTCCATTGGGTTTATGTCCTCACAGGAGCTGTTCTCATCCTAAGCGGCATGGTTGTCTTTACGTTTGGATTCCTCCACAAGATCCTCGACATGTACAAAGAACGCCGAGACTATTTAAATCAATCCCATAAATAATTTTCTGACTGTTTTGACCGGCAGGAAGTTTTGCAGATTTTTACCACCCAGGAAATTCAGGTTAAGAGATCTATTCCCAGCGATGAAGATTGTCTATTTTTGAACAAATAGCATCAAAAACAATTTTTTCTTTCTGAAAATATTTCTTATATTTCTCAATATCCTGCTCCCGTCCCAAAAGATCAGGGCTTGTTAAACAAAGCTTGAACTGATTCTTTTTTAAGATCCTATAATCTTTTTGAGTCAATGGCACTTTCGTAAAACAATCAACCCAAACCCACTGAACTTTCTTCTTTAGAGCTAAAACCGTATTCAAAGATTCTATCTCGGAGAATCTCACGGCAATATTTCTCACTCTCTTTTTGGTCAACGCATAGATCATCGGGAATGACGAATCCAGAAAGAAATAATTCTTGATCCGGTATTTCTTAAGCAATTCCAACACGCGATACTCGATCCGTTCGCTTTTTATATTTAAGACCAAAAATTGATGCTTAAAATATTTCAAATATCTCTCAAAATCATCTCCGTTGGAGAAAGGGTCATGCGCAAGGACCAACCGATCGTGATAATCCCTCAGATCAACTTCCACCCCAAGATTCCTTGGGATTTTCTTTAACGATTCAACAGAATTAATTCGGTGCGCAATAAAGTACATTTAAAATAACCTCGCAAAAGACGCTGTCTTCTCAACTTCAAGGATCATGATCGAAGAATTCCTATAGACCGTCCGAGTAATATTCTCCAGATCCTTTGAAGGTTTATCCCCATTCTCCAGAACAACATAATCGATATGAGCAATCTCAAGAAAATCACTCAACCACGCCTTTGAAACCGGTAAAGAATCGACTAAAGACTTAAAGCTTTCATTAACTTCCCTGACCCGATAATACCATGTTAATCCGGAATCAAAGTGAAGAACTTTTAAAAGATCCAACTTTTTATCGTCTTTTTTATTAAATCCTAAAAGAAATCCCGTCTCAAAGATATTATCATTTTGATAAAAAATTCCCAATCCTTTCAAGGATTTTGCGCTGGATACGACGAAATTCTTATAAAAATGGATATCCCTGGCAAAGCGCAAAGGAAAATCTTTTTCCATCGCGATCCCTTTATATTTAAAATTCTCACAATACATCTGGCGTCCGCTAAGTGCTGATCGAACGAACATCGTGTCCGGCCACCAATTATCATCCAACGACTTCTTTTCATAATGTTTGCCAAAAAGAACAACACTCTCTTTTTCTGTATGCTCTCTCAACCAGCTGTAAGCTGATATCAGATCACTCGATAATTGCGGCTCCAAGTCTTTTTCAGCCAGCTTCATTCTTTGAGAGATCGCTCGCGTCAGATCGTTTTGGATCTTAGATCGCTTTACAGCGCATCCCAACAAGTATTTGGCAGTTAAAATATACCTCGCGTAAGTATTTGAAATAAATGATGCCGCCATCACTGCAATAAACAATCCCAATAACAACTTCCCTATCAAGCCTTGACTTTTCTCAAGGATCTTTTGGATCCAATACCAAAATATGATCACAGTAGCAAAATACGACGCAATAAGGAATTGAACACTGTTAGCTTCCGTTACTTCTGTCAATAACGCCGCCAACAAGACACCTGACAATGATACTGATGCGATCGCCAAGAAAACATCCGACTTATTATTCTTAAAATAAACAACAACGGATCCCGCCGCCAGCATTAAAGGCAGGACTAATGTCAGCCACGCATAAGATTTAAATGAAGTGATCGCCGTATACAGGACTGTCGGAAAAACGATCCAATGATTATGCTGATGAGCACCGGAAAGAAATGTTTTATACAAAACCACAAAAACGATCGACAAACTGATCACAACTGGAAAACCTTTGCGAAATTCCATCTTGCGAAGATAAAACAAACCGATGCCTCCCAACAAGACAACAAAAAAACTTGCCTTGATTAAAATAAGCGTTGCCGCGCTTAAAACCAGCAACCATCTTTTATCTTGTATCAAACAATAGATCGCGACCACAATGATCATCACCCCTAAAACATAAGACATCCCCGCGGCCGTACACACATACAAACTCTTAAATTCAAAATCGACCGAAAGATATAACGGAAGAAAAAATAAGATAAAAGCCGGAATTTTCAATGTTGATTGTTTTTTAAAGAATGTAATGATAAGAACAGCCAAACATAAAGTCGACAATAGCGGTGTGAAGAAATAAACTGAATCCAAGATCGATACATGTAAAACGTATGATAAATAGGATGGGATTTGCGTACTTAAGAAATGATATTTGATGCCTTTTCCGCTATAGGACAGATCGGGCGGATGAAAGATCGAGATCGAATAAGAATTCCCGATCGAAAGTTCATACAAAGGATGCAGTGGATCATAAGGAAAAAAACCTTTATTGATCCACAACCCCATGGGAATAACAAGTAACAGCAAAAAAGTCCACATCAAAATATCTTGGGCCGGCAACAACCTTATCGTGATCCAACATTGCCCTAATTGTTCGGAGGACTTCTTTAGATCTGACAAAAGAACGATACAAGCTCCTAACAAAAGCATGCCCGTTGCAAGCATTTGATAACAAGACGGCAAAAAAGAAACAGCTAACAGAGCCCAAATAAAAAAGAACATACTGGTGATCACGTCTTTAAGAATCACATTTAAAGCAGCCAAAATAACCGATAACCCCAAGATCAAAAGACAGGAATTAACAACAAACGATAACCCCTGGATAAAGAATACCGCTAAAAGAAAAAAACCTAAAGAGCCCCCGATCAACAGATCTTTTTTATCAAACGCCATCACGCATTTTCTTTCTCTTGACCATTAGGATGGACCATCGCCTTGAGACACACCGGCCTATGATCCTTTTTCTTTTGAAGCTTTCGACTGCAAAGCTCCTGAAACATTTCGTTCGAATCTTTTAAACTAACATAATGAGTTATCCACTTATCAGCATCGGCATCTTTCCGCAAGAATTCTAACGCAACTTTCCAATCATCCTGCTGATGCTTAAATCGTGAATTCCAACAACCATGGATCACGATCTCCCGCCTTAAAATAGAACTCACAGCTTTTCTTGGGATCGTCAAGTCCCCATCAATATTCCCAACCCAAATAACATTGCCATGACTGCAGACAACCTCAAGAGAACTTTGATACGTCAATGCAGATCCGCACACTTCAAAAACATGCTGACATCCCCCTTTAGTTTCCGAGATCACTCTTTTGGCCCAATCGTGATCTTTCTGTGAATTGATCGTTCTGACGCCATCTTTTCTAGCAAACATCAACTTTTCATCATTGCGGTCAACAAGATAAATATTCTTAGCTTTTAAAGATCCCAATAAATATTTTGTCATGCTAAGCCCGATCAATCCCGCGCCAATAACAAGGACACGATCCTCTTTTTTGATCTTGATCTTCTTGACCGCATGGATACCAACGGAGACAGGTTCTAAAAGAGCAGCTTTATCAAGGGAAAGATCTTTCGGGATCTTAAAAAGATTCCATGCTTTTACCGCCAGAAACTGAGCAAACGCTCCATCCCGCCGTGAACCATAATAATCATATTGCAAACATTGTGCATATTCCTGTTTCTTACAATTGACGCATTTTTGACAGGGGATCAAAGGAAAAACAGCGACACGATCCCCTTTTTTAAAGCCTCTGACGCCCGTTCCCGTTTGAGCGATCACACCTGCAAATTCATGTCCCATGATCAAAGGATAATGATATGCACCATGATCAAAACCACGATAAATATCCGAACTGCAGATGCCGGCACTTTTGACCTCAACGAGGCATTCATCAGCCTTAACTTGCGGATCCGCAACGTCCTTATAGTTTAAAAAACCATTTTTCTCTAATACGAGAGCCTTCATTCTCACCCCTTAAAAACCCAAAATTTTGATCCTATAAAATTAATGACCGTACTGACACCGATCGCAATGATCTGCGATATCTCAGGAATGACCTTGCACTGTTCCGTCAAAAGAGTGATCGTCAAAAGATTTGCACCCAAAGAGAAGAAATTCAACAATGTGAATCTTATCAAATGATACCGCCTTTGACCAGATGAGATTGAGAAAGTCCAAGAACGATTAACAAAAAATCCCGTCACAAATCCAGCCAAGAATCCACTGACCGAACTCACAGAATAATGAGCATGCCACAAATGCAGCATCAAAAAGAAAAGCCCATAATTAACCGCATTCGTCAAAACCCCTGCACACAAGAAGCGCACTCCTTGTTTCAAAAGATTCTTGGGTTCTTCAAAGTGCGCCCGAGCTATTTTAAAGATATTCATCAAATATTTAAGAATGGTCCTAATCTTCCTCAGAGAACTTGTAGCCCATTTTGATTCACCATGGATCCTTTGTCCAAAATCAACGGGAAATGTTATTAATTTCAATCCTTTCATCTGTGCAACATACATCACGTAAACATCGAATGAAAAATCCTCCGGCGCAGCAATAAGATCAGCCAGCAATCTTTTTGAGAACATTTTCGGCTGGCCGTTAATATCATCCATTTTATATCCCAGAATGATCTCAACAACCTTTGCCAAAGCTTTCGTTAAGAAAAGATCTTTCTCCCTACGATTGATCCGCAACCCCTTGATCAAAACCTTTTCAATATCCAATTGCTGTTCTTTTAAAAGAAAAAACGCTTTAAAAAGATCCTCCGGCGGAGTTTGAATATCCGCATGACTATAGGAAAGGATCGGAGCTTGAGCCGCTTTTAGTCCTTTGAAAATACCGTGGCCATAACCCATATTGGTCTTGATCGAAACAACTTTTACAAAAACATGCTTCGATGATTCAGCCAAAAGGACATCCGCAGAATTATCCGTAGAACCATTATCCACTAAAATAAGCTCAAAATTTACTTTCGGCCAGAATTTGGATAAACGCTCAACGATAAGCGGGATGTTTTTCGCTTCGTTATAACAGGGAAGGACAATGGATATTTCCGGCTTAAGTTTCATGACATACTTCGGCTTTTATATCCGTAATTCATCGAATACGGATGATCTTCCAATTGATCAAAATATTCCTGCCAATAATGCGCACTGGCCAACTCAAAAGGTGTCCCGAATGAAATAAATTTATCGATCTCAAAAGCGACCACTCGACAACCTTGCTCGATAAGCTGGTTGATACTTGTCCCCACATAAAATTCATTGTTCACGCGAATATTCTTTTTGATCATTTCTTTAGCACCCTTTACAAAAAGCTCAGAATTGCGATATGTGAACGATCCCACAACCGCAGGATCATTAAAAGGGTCATCACTGATCGTTCTCTTCTCGACGACCTCAATGACCCTCTCTCCATCCATCCGGCAATACGCAAACGCCTTCGGGTCAGCCTTTTTGATCGTTCCGATCTTAAATGTCCAAATGATCACATCAACTGTCTTGTCATTAAGAAGCTTCTGATACTTTTTCTCATCATAGATCATTTGATAATCGCAGGATGCAATAAAAAGGCCTTCATCTTTTTTAAAATATTTCTCGGCAAGAAGACACGTGCAAGCTTGGCCTTGTGTGACTTCATCTAAAACGATGAATTCACTATTCTTAACTGCATTACCAAAAATATTCTGCGGGCTGAATTTCTGCAAATGTTCTTTCAAGCAAATAAAAACATACTTATCCGCTCTTGGAAATGATTTGATCGCCATCTGGAACATAGGCGATCCCAGCGTTGGAATAAACGGCTTCGGAAGTTTATATTTCTCCTGAAAAAAACGATTTCCTCGCCCGGCCATGGGGATCAGATTAATCATGGATCAGCTCTTTTAACGCGATCGCATTAGCGTGATTCGCGTAATATTCAGACCAAAAACGATATTCATGAAGGTCTTCCGGTGTTCCCAAACAAATAAATTTCTGCACTTCAAATAAAGCGATCTTCTTACCGTCGGCAACCATCGGATTATAGAGCAAACTGCAATAATATTCCGCCCCGACTTTCATGGAATTTGCCATTAACTTTTTCGCATAATGCTCAAAAGTCGAATAAGAATCCAGAAAATAGATCCCCGTCGACGCATATTCCTCGGAACGATTGGCCGTAAAGGACTGTTTCTCACGGATCTCAACCATCTCAAAGTCCGCATTAGCCCTAACATATGCATAATTCGTATTGCCAAAAGACGCGGGATGAAATCCTTTAAAGACCGCCATCGCCCCATCATGATTCTGTGCTTTAAAAACAAACTGACGATAATCCCACTGCATCAGAAAATCACAATACGTAATAAGGATCGGTTCTTCCACATCCGCAAAACTGTTCTTTACCGACAAAATACTGTGAACAGGGCCAAGCTCATGTTCTTTGATCCCGATGATCTTCGAATGAACGGCGCTTTTTTTTAAAATATTAAAATAATCATTATTGCGTAAATGGTCTTCACTGCAGATAAAGATAAATTCGTCAGACGCCGAGAACATTCGGCAAACGCGTTCGATCATCGGTTTACCGTCAATGAGAATAAATGGTTTGGGAGTTTTATATCCGGCCGCGGCGAAACGTCTTGATTGACCGGCCATAGGGATGACAATTCTCATAAAAATACTCTCTAAATACTGACAAAAGGACGCCAATATTCGATCGATGCTTTGATGTGATCGACGACTTGACGATCAAAGGGTTGACGTTCCCGAAAACTTAATTCCAAAAGCAACGTCACATCTTTAACGCCAGCTTTCTCTAATGCTTTGATCATTTTAAAAGGCCGGATCTTTCCATCCTTATTTTTCTCAGGAATAAACGGCCAATGACCGCCCTTATTCTTAAGCGATTGTTTAATATGAATAAGCGGGGATTCTTTCGCAAATTCCTTGATCCAAACATAAGGATCAGTATCATCGGGATCTGTTGAGGACACATCTCCATGATCAACATCTAAACATAACTTCATCGGAAGTGCGATATGATCATTAACGATCGCTTGGATCCGCCGAGTTTCCAAAAGGGTCTCTCCCATTTCCCGCGGAACGGACATCGGTTCCCACAAAAGATATTTTAGCCCGCGGCCTTTGGCATATTGGGCGATCTTTTGCCAGGCTTCAACATTTTGAAAAAATCTCGTCTGTCTTTTTTCCGCATCATCGCAATCAGGTTGAGTTAAGATCCCAAAATGACTGCCCATACTTTCCGCGCCGACATCGATGGAAATATCAACAAATTTATAAAACCACTTTAACCAATGATCCCGGATCTCTTTATCAGGATGAGCCAAATGATTTAATCTAGTAAACGCACCCGTAAAAGTATGTTTGATCTCAACATGATGCTTTCGAGACAGTTGATTGATCTTCTTGATCTGAGATCTGATAATTTCTGCAGGTAACGAAGGACTTAAAAGATCTGCTGTCATTTGAACGATCCGCAGCCCAAACACATCTCCGACAAGAGGGATCCATTCTTGCGCCGCACTAAATCGATTTACAGCAAAACCAGTATTAATACCAAGCCGGACCTTCACGATTCTTACGAGCCTCCTCTTAACTTTAATCCCTGCGCGATAAAACCGCGCATCTTCGCGATAGATTCCTTTAACGGAATACCTGAAACGAACAATCCCGACGAACCGCCCACAAGAACATCGCAACCGGCAGCAACCATATTCGTGATGTTTTCCTTATTAACATTTCCGTCAACGCTGATCTGCAAAGAAAGTTTATCTTTCAACCGCCATTCGTGAAGTTTTTCGATCTTCTTTATCGTCTGCGGAACAAGTTTCTGTCCGGCATATCCAGGATTAACGGTCATGATCGTGACCTGATCGACTTCTTCAATAACATATTCGATCGCATTAAGCGGTGTGGCGGGATTTAAAATGATCCCTGCTTTAAAACCCAATTGTTTGATCTTAATAAGATCCCGATGCAGATTCCGGCAAGCTTCATAATGGATCGACAAGACCGAGCCTTCCTGCGGCTCAAAATTATGTAAAATGCGGGATGGCTCTTCGACCATCAAATGATAATCCGATTGGATCTTCGTATTCTTACGGATCACATTGATAATTTGAGTCCCCAAACAATAATCCGGACAAAAAAAACCATCCATGACATCGTAATGCATATAGGAAATACCTTCCTGCTCGAGGATCTTAATATCCTCCTCAAGCCGCATCCAATTCGCGCACATCACCGATGCTGAAATTTTAATATCGCTTGGTTTCATTGTTTTTCTCTCTATTAGGATTTTACGCTTGTGTCATTGCGAGCGCTTTTTGCGAAGCAATCTTTTAAAAAGATTGCTTCGGCCCAAAAACGGCCTCGCAAAGACACAGGACAATATCCAAAAGTAAAAATCCCATCTATGGGATAACAACAACTTTCAAACCGATCCTTTTTTTCGATGTATCAAATGCTTCTACGATATTCTCCAAAGAAAATCGATGCGTAATAAGATCGGCAACTTTAACCTTCTTTTTAGCGATCAAAGCAACAGCCATCTTATGCTGACGCGGTGTCGAACCATGCGAACCGGTCACATAAGCTTCTTTATAATGGATATCATTTGAAAAAATATTAATATTGCGGCTATCCGCCGACAATCCACCAAAGAAATTAAGAACTCCTCTTTTCGCCAACAACTTAACGGCCGCTTCCTGCGCATCCGCCGACGGACAAGCGGTAAAGATCGCATCAAAACCTTCCTGTTGTGTTAAACGTAACGCTGTCTTCACAAGATCATTTTTTTCTGTATGGATCATATGATCTGGAGCAAATCTCTTAGATGTCTTTAGCCGTGCCTGATCCTGATCAGCAATGACAATTAACGACGCCCCCAACGCTTTTGCGGTCTGAAGCAGCAATAATCCGATAGGGCCGGCACCGATAATAAGAACCGATTTCCCCTTTGAAAAACAAACCCGTTCAAATCCATTGATACAGCAAGCCAAAGGCTCGGCGAGTGCCGCTTCTTCCATTTTGACACCTTTAGGAATTTTACAGATCGGTCCATATTTGACAACCATTTCATTCAATAAACAATATTGAGCGAATCCTCCGGCAAATTGATAACCCATCGCATAATTGATGCCGCAGCAATTGCCGTCGCCTCTTTTGCAATATTGACATTTTCCACAAGGAACATCCGCGCCGATCGATAATTGATCACCTATCTTAAAACCTTTGACATTCTTACCGATAGCTGCAACTTCACCCGCCATTTCATGCCCGATGATCGCCGGAAATTTAACACGTTTGTTCCCAGAACTCATGATACGGATATCTGATCCGCAGATCGAGCAAGCCTTAACTTTCAGAAGGATTGTCCCAGCTCGAAGTATGGGCATAGGAACATCTTCGACCATGATCTTATCAAACCCGCGTAAAACAGCAGCTCTCATTTTCTCTTGTAATGCCATCTTTAAATATCCAAATAATAAAAATTAGAAAATCGATCCTTCTCAAAAGATCTGATCTTTAACGATCGTGAGATCTCTCCGAAAGACTGGATGACTTTGACATTGTATTTATCAACTTCATAAGAAACATCCATATTCCGAAACATTTTAAGGATCTTATCTTGATAACTTGCCAGATCTTCCTTCGTCATGACCCGATGATGCCAAACGAGCCAATATCCAAAACCATCCGCCAAGGTCTCGTCAGTCAAAACAAAGTTATTCTTCCGATAATTCCGAGACAATTCCTCATTAGGAAGCAAAAACTCAATAAAGCGCTTTTCATCCCAATTAAAGATCCGCGCATAGAGAACAATACGCTCGATTATATCATCTGAACTCAAATTGTTATTGAAAGAGTTCACAAAAAGTGACGGATGTTTTGAAAAAACCGGCAAAAAAAGATTCACAGCCAAGTCTTCCGAAACGACCATCGCACCTGCGGGAGTCTTTCTGATCGCTTCCTTCGAAAGCTCTTCAACGATCCGCATCCTTCCGGCCGTTAATTTACTGTGCATTTGATAATATTTAAAGCTCGAAACAACAACCACAAAAGAGATACAAAGGATCCCAAAAGCGGCAATGAGCGTTCGAAATTTGATAAAACAGTTATTAATAATATCGTGTATTTTCTGCGCCCATTGATTCTTCCAATCGCTATGGAACAATGATTTAAACGGGGTCGCAAAGAAATAAATGATCGGCAAATAATACAAATACCGGCAGAAAAAATTCCCGATCCGAACAGAGAACAAATGCGGCTGAAAGAACGACCCGAAGATCAAATGCAGATTAAGAATAATTATCTCCACTCCGATCAGAATAAAGATCGGCGTGAACTTATAAAAAAGTTCGAAATAATCCCCACAATAAACCCACACTAAAAGGATCGTCACTGCGATCGGCAGAACATAAGACAACATAATGCCCCAATCATTAACAATGATCCCCGCTTCCCGATTATAGATCCCCAACTTGCCAAGCGCCTGACTTCCGCCATGCGTTGAAAGGTCCCACCAAGTCAAAAAATAGGGCAGAATACAGATAACTACGACGATAAAATTCCAAAAAAGCTTTAACCACAACTGTTCTTTGCGTGAACTTTTGGGCTGGATCATATGCGCGAAGATCAAATAAAAAAACCAAAACATGATCCCCGCCACAAAGTTATAAAGATACAAATAAAGGTTCAGCGACCATAAAATAGTCAAAACAATAGACCGTCGTAAAGAAACTTTATAAGTCTGTGTTGAAAAATAAAAAATAGCGATAAAGATAACGAAAGATAAGCTTGGGAATGGAACTCTTGAGATCTCAAGCGGCAATAAACTGGACCGCGCCAGGACGTCCCCGTGCTGCAGCAAAAAATCAGCGATAAATCTCAGCGATGAAAAATCATTAAAGAACGTCACACCGAAAAAAGCCAACAACACCGCCCAAGCCTTTGAAACATAACGATTGTAAATCAGAACAAGGATCCAAAAAGAGATTAAAGGCAAAAGTGTGTGCATCAACAGAAAATAAATGTCAGTATTCGCAAAACTGATCCATTGATAAATGATCCCATTAATAAAAACTGTCAGCGCCGGAAATAATGACGGATGTGTCGCCGCCGGGAAAGCCAGGGGAGCCACAGGTAACGGTGTTGCAAGTGAGAAATGTGTAGCAAATGGTAAATAGCAGTACACTTCTTCAAAAGTAAACAAACTTGTGTTAACAACGGGATAAAGATGCGGCCACTCTCCAGACAGCAAGATCAAAATATCCTTAAGTCCGAATAAAACGATCAAGAACACCGACAAAAAGAAACTGCCGATCGTTAGTAAATTTTGATCATCAGATGAATTATTTCTTGGCACGTCCCTTACGTCCTTCCCAATAATCCGTGTTTAACAAGCATTTTTGCCGCATAACGTATCGCTTGAATATCCAATCCTGAACGCGTCGCGATATCTAAGAGCGAATTCTGTCCGTCAGAAAGATTCAAAACCCAAAGAATGGCCGTTTGATCGATCTTCGCCTTCTTTTGACCGCCAATATTCCCATAAAGGCCTCTTCGTCCTAACTGAGGTTCTCCCTTAGGACTAAGATTAACAAAATACTCCTCTTTTTCAAATTGAGCCACAATATCCTGACAGATTTCTAAAGTTTCCGCAAGACTGTCCTCTGAGATAAAGTTCAGGTCATCAGCCGAGGTATGATATTCTGGAAATTCTCCGTAAACAGATCGGATCAGAGAACCTACCGGTAAATCAAACCCCGGAGAACAAAACTGCCGCTCATCACTTCCCATCGGAAAAAATTCACGAACCTTAAAAGGCTTTTGTCTTTGCTCAAGGACTCTTTGGACAACCTTATCAACACGACTCTCCCCTCGCCGGCTTTTTTTATACGTGATCGATCCTCGATCTCCAACACAAGTTAAGACCAATCCCGCCTTGACCCGATCAAGACCTTTTTCATTTCTGCTTAACCAAGTAATAGCCCCGATCGTCTCGGGAATAAAAAGGAATCGATAGCTCACATTTAATTTCTTCTTCAAAAGACTTTTCGCTAGAGACGCCGCGACAACAACGCCGCTTAAATTATCATTACACAACGACGGATGACAAGTATAACAAGTAAAAAGAACCTCCTCCTTACTTTTCCCCTTGATCAAAAGTTCGCCATAGGTTAAAGATCCCTTTTTATGCTCAGAATCGATCAGAACTTCATAATGATCTTCCGGCAATCGATCAAGCTGGTCCTGACTCAAACAAAAACCCCAATTCTTTTTATAATAAGACGTTAAATAAGGGATCCACTTCGGATGGTCCGGCAAGGTGAACAAATGCGGCTTCAATTCTTTCAAAGACATTTTCGCGCGGATAGCCGTGCTATAATTTAAAACGTGCAAATTATTCTTCTTAAAATCAACAACCCGTTCTCCTCGAGAATTCTTAATATAGGCGTCTTTAATATTCCATTCATCCGGCACAACCCAATCTAAAACTTTCGTAGAAGAAGGCACTTCATGAACCGTAAGAGGAATGTGTTTTCTTAATATCCGCATCGATTCACGGACACCATCTCCGGTGATGCTTCTGCAAATAGGAAATAATTCTTTCATGAGAAAATACATCTGCGGCCCCGAAGAATTCTGTGTTTTCAAATTTCTTTTCATTTTAGATGGAACCTTTAACAAGAAATGCTGGATCAACTTTCAATTGTTCCTTAATAAGATCAAACGTATCCCGCGCGCTTATTTGTAAAACTTGCCCTTTACCGAGATCCGCGCATTTTGCAAACGACAATTCCTTGGCTTTGGTATCAAATTTCACAAAGTCCGACGCATGCGAAGGCTTTTTAAGGTCATGAACAAAATGATAAAAAGTCCGAGAACACTCCTGCCCGTCGATAATGGAAACCCCTGGGAAAGCCTTATCAAAACGATACGGAACTTTTAACGTTTTCTCGCAAAAATGGATCAAAGTCGATCCGGAATCAAAATTAAAATTACAGATCTTACCACCAGCCTCAAAAAACTTCGCCCAAAATGATCCCGGCCCGAAAGAATGCTCCGGAGCATCGCTGGTAAATTCCGTCGCCCGTTTCCCAATCGCGCTTACCGAGAAATTCGCATCATCAGAACGAATCGATTGCGGGTCTTTGCGAAAACTCTCCGACAAAAAACCGCAAACGCTCATGGTCATCTTCTTATCATAGATCTGCTTATTACAAAAACTATACGTAAAAACCGGCACAACAATCGTCCCGTCGGGACCTAAGACATTTAAGATCGCGGATTTAAATAAACGATAATACTCCTGCGGTGTCGCCGCATCCTTTAATTTCCCAAAAAATCCGATATTGCTGTGAATAAAAATACTGTCGCCTTTTACAAGACCAACTTTTTGAAGACTTTTCTCAATGTCTTCCTTCGTAAAATCATAACGATCATTTGCCGGCATTGATCTTACCTTCAATAATCGCTGTTATCCCGTCAATAGTCGCGAAACTCCGGTCCTGAAATTCATCATTCGAAAAGCGGATATCAAACTTCTCCTCAATATTCGTAATAAGCGTGACAAAACTAAAAGAATCGATCCAACCTTTTTCCAAATAATTGATCGTCACATTCTTTTGGATCTCATTTTCCAGAACATCTGAATTCTGCACGAACCAACCGATGATCCAGCTTTTCACATTCGTCATTATCTTTTCTTTCTCGGTCATCGTTAATCTTAACACCGTGTGCGAATTATTAGCTTCTGTGTCATTGCGAGCGCTTTTTGCGAAGCAATCTTATAGAATACTCTAAAAGATTGCTTCGTCGCCTTTTACATGAAAACTTTGAAGCTCCTCGCAATGACACAAAGAGAAAAAATCGTACACGGCATTAATCCTTATACAAGCAAACTCTCGCCGGAGCGCCGTCCGCGCCTTTTAAGCGAAGCGGCATAATGCTGATATTCCAATCCTTATAATCGGTCAGATCATTTAAATTCGCTAAATATTCCAAAAGAACGATCTCGGCTTTCAATAAGATCTTATGGATCTTAGAATCTTCGCTCGTCCCCATCTTCGTCCGACTATCGTCGGGTGACGGTGTATCCATCCCCAAAACCCGCACCCCTTTTTCAACAAAGAGCCTGGCAGCATCTTCTGTAAAAGCCGGATAGCTGTAATAAAATTTTTCTTTATTCCCCCAGTATTTCCCCCAGCCGAATTTAAAGACCATCCGCTCTGTAAGTGTGATCCCTTTAAGCATCTGGGCTGTTACATTCTCATATTCTTTCATAAAAGAAAAGTCAACGATCGTCACCGGCCCGATGAGCTGCGACAACGGGATCCGTTCGATACTTTTACTCCCCTTTAAAAAATGCAGCGGCGCATCGATATGTGTTCCGGTATGCGTCCCGAATGTCACTTCACGGGTCTCGCGACCTTCCACTTCGATCCGCCCCATTTGTTTGATAGTCACTTTCGGATGCCACGGCGCGTGAAAGGTGAGCATTCCTTCTTCGATGTCATACGTCAGATCAACGATTTTCATAAGAGTTCCTATTCTTTAAAAAGTTTAGAATTTTTGCGATTGAATCATCTCTGTGTCATTGCGATCCGCCACGCTTTATGGCGGAGAAGCAATCTTTTAAAAGATTGCTTCGTCACTTCTGCCTGCCGACAAGCAGGCCGTTCCTCGCAAAGACACAACCGCGAAATTCTTGGAATTATTTTTTTTGGCAGCTAACTAGATGCCAGTGATAATCATACCCAAAACAATCGTCGTGAATGGATCCAAAAGTAAAATCTTTAAAATACGCTGAAAAAACTTTTTTGATCTCTTTCTCATCTTTGAACATCCGCAAAATAACACCATTGCGGATCTTAAACGGGTCATTACGGATGATCTGATATCCTTTTCTAAACTGTTCACTGTCATGGTAAATAAAACATGTTTTTTTAGGGATCGACAAAACCAGCCGGCCGTTCTTTTTCAGAATTCTTGCAAGCTCTTTAACGTGATCATTAAAATCTTTCGATCCTCCCATGTAATAACACGCATTCCATGAAAGCACATAATCGAAAGTCTCATCTTTAAAATCAATAGCTTCATTCGTGCTGACTTTTATGTCAGAGGAAATCCCGACCCGCCGTAAATTATCCTGCGCTTTTTGAGCGATCTGTTTTGTGATCTCGGTGCCATAAACATCAAATCCGCATTGTTTTAAAAGGACCAGATTCCGCCCATCACCGCAGCCGACATCACAAATCTTCTTTCCGGTGAAAGGATCTTTTTTCAAATTAAGTCGCGGATACGATCCTTTAAAGATCCTGATCACATATTCCGCCGGAAAAGCCATTTGACTTGACAAGATCGACTGAGTCCATTTTTTCTTTTCATTGATCATAACAATATCATCCTTTAGCGATCCCAATGATCTCGGCGCATTCCCCGCAAGGCCCTTGCGCGAAACACACTGATAATCTCTTTTGATTGACCTTCAGTTCTTCGATCCCAGTCACAACAAAGCCCTGAGCTTCAAGATTTTCTTTCTCACGTTCAACCGCATTGCTGATAAACGCCAAACAATTAAACCCCTGATCATCCAAATAACTTAGAGAAGAATAAGACTTATCTGATTGCAGATAAATATACAGATCTGAAGGCGATATTAAAGAACGAAACTTCAAAATAACACCATCAAGATCTTCGCTCGCAACTTGAAATCCAAAATTCTTCCAAAACTTAACACTGGCCTTGAGATCATTCGTCTTTAAAACGACTTTATTGAACTGGAATTTCTCCGACTCTGTAAAATACATTTCACAGTCAAGGCTTAAACATAATGCCTTCTCAAACGACTGACCACATATTTTATGCCCAGATGTTGATTTTACAAAGTCTTTTGAAAAGTTCTCAACGATCGGCGTAAATGATCCATGCTGCTCATTAACATGCCCATGATCCAGGAGCTCAACGGCGAAGCTTCCCGGATTTCTCATCAAAACCATTGTCTGTTTTTGTGAAAACCGCCGCATCAAAGACCGCTTGATCAATGGATTAGAGATCTCCGCCTCAACAAATTGATCTTGGTATCCCCAACCTTTCAGAGATCGAACTTTCTTTTCAATGTCCGTACAAGCAAAAGCCACATGATCGATCTGAAGGATCATTTCTTGACCGATTGATAATTTTGTTTAATAGCGATCTTATCTACTTTTCCATTGCGATTTTTTGGAACCTGCGCTAAAGAAATGAACTCATCAATACAATAACTTCTTCCCCACTTTTGAATGATAAGAGAATTGATCTCCTTTTTTTTCATCTGATCAAATCCGCCGTCTTTAGCAACATAAAAACAAACGATCTTTTCACCCAGCGTCGGGTCTTGAAGCCCCAAAACCACATACTCTTCAAAGATCCGGCACGATCCTAGAAAATCCTCGATCTTCCGAGGACTAATGTTAACCCCACCGCGAATGATAAGATCTTTTTTACGACCCGTAATCAAAAGAAAACCATCCTCTTCAACGCCTAGATCACCGGAACAATACGATTTCCCTTTAAAATACTCCACACTGGAAATATTCGAATAACCCAAAAACATCCACGGAACATTGATCAGGATCTCTGCGTCAGAATCAAAGATCAGCTCAACTCCATTTAAACGCGGCCCCACACTTGAAGTCGCCGTCACAGCTTTCGGATAATTCGTTGAAACAAAAAGCGTTTCTGATAACCCATAACTTTCATAAAGCGCGATGTGATATTTCTGCTCAAATTCCCGGCGGACATCCCCGTATAAAGGCGCTGTCCCAATGCAGGCTGTTATAGGATTTTTCTTGGCATATTCGATCCCATTCGTCCCACGGTCAATACGATTAAGTAACGACACGATCGTTGGAACGAACCAAAACGTGTTGACCTGATAACGGATCGGCTTATCCCAAAAATTCATAGCGTGATTAACATTAAAAGCTTCACTAAGAACAACCTTACTCCCGGAAATAAAAGGCAGAACAAATAAATTCAATATCCCCGCCATATAACTCATCGGTAAATTGTGATAGAAAACATTCTTCCCGCTAAAATGAAAGCGTTCTCGAAAACTTTCCGCGCTCAAAACAAGATTCGAAAATGAATGCATGACTCCCTTAGCTACACCCGTCGAACCGGAAGTAAACGTGATCAAAAAAAGCTTCTGGTAATCGATATCATTAAAGATCTGCAATTGATCTTTATCAGATCCCTTGATCCCAACAAAACACTGCTTAAACTCATCAACATTAACCATCCGATCAAGAGCGCTAAACTCACCTGCCGCGATAAGGAACTTATAATCTGCCTCGAATAAGACCTCATTGATCCCGTCTTCTCCTTTATTAGGATCGATCGGAACAGCCACAGCTCCGGCGAGCAAACAAGAAAAATATAACGAACACAATTCCAGAGAGTTAGGTAAAAGAAAACAGATCTTATCTCCGGGAACAACGCCTTTGAGCTTAAGCACATCTTTTAACTGACAAATAATGCCAAAGAACTCTCCATAAGTCACACGGCGATCTGATAGAGAATCAAAAACAAAGATCTCATTCCAATTGTCTTGGAATACTTTGATAACAAGCTCTGAGATCCTCGAATTATTTTTCATCTTGTTCATGGCCTATATATCGATAAAATCCATATTTCCCCAGGCTCACATTCTCCCCCTTGCCCAACCTCTGAGCAAGTTCATCAAGGACCTTTTCATCAATTCTTACTTTATCGATCTTGGTGATCTCCATAATAAGGACCGCAGGATTGACTTTATATTTTGCGGAATATTTTTGAATATAATGCATGTAACTTGAATGGAATTCCGAATAACCGCTGACGATGTCCAGCGGCATTTTCCCCTTCACATCAATAAGCGGCTGAATATATTTTTGACCAGCCTCCAAAAGTTTCAGAAAATCAACTTTGATCTCATACCCTTGTTTGCTCAGCGCCGCGGTCAATATTTCCGTCGCGGCATTGCCGGAGCTTCTGCCCATCCCCTGCAAAGAAGAATCAACAAATCTGACTCCCAATCGCGCGGCCTCCAAACTATTAGCGATGGCAAGGCCGAGATTATCATGCCCGTGAAAACCGATCGGAAGCTTCGAGACTTTTCTGATCGCTTCAAAATAACTTCGAACATCATCCGGGAACATCCCTCCGGCGGAATCAACAATATAGACCATATCAACGCCATAACTCTCGGCGATCTTCGCTTTTTCGGCAAATTTATCCGGCGGAAGCGCGTAAGATTTCATAAAATTTGACGCAACGAACATCCCATACTTTTTCGCTTTCTTGACAAATTCCTTTGAGGACTCTACATTCGCCACATCCGTCCCAACGCGGATAAATTTCATATTATGATCCGCCGCCAAGTCCACATCTTCAAGACGAGCGATCCCCGGAATACAAAACATCCCATATTTCGCTTTCGTCAGCACCGATTCCGCCGCGATCATATATTCTTCATCCGTCTGAGCCGCCTGCCCGTGGCCTTTATTACTGGCATTTAATCCAACGCCGTGGCCGATCTCAATATATTCAAAGCCAGCGGACTCTAATTCCTTACAAATAATGGACGTGTCTGCCGACGTGAATGAAAAATTAACGGCGTAACTCCCATCGCGCAATGTTACTTCGAGGATTTCGATCTTTTTTTCCATAGCTGATCCTTGATTGAATATTACTGGTTAATTGGAATGGAACAGATCAATAACATTTTCACTCCCAAAATCCCTTCGATATCTTTCGTTCGCATTTTTCATCGCTTCTTTTTTACTTTTCCCATTGTTTAATTCATCGAATACAGTCTTAACATATTGACCTAACCGACGATAAGACTTGCCATCCCTGTAAGGATCGATCTGATCTAAAAACGGGGAATAATCAGCAAACCCTTGAGTGTCTTTGGAGTGATCACGAAATTTCCGGATCTCGGACATTAACGATGCGGCATCATCAAAAACGACCGTTCCTCGTCCTTGTTTATAAAGGGAATGAAAATCCATTCTTCCATAATTGACCGTAACCGTCGGGATCCCGGCAAGCGCGGCTTCGAGTGCTGCCGTATTAAAAATATAAAATCCAACAACCAGATCAGAGATCTTAGCCGCTGCGCTAGGAAGGATCTTCTCATCCAAAAAAACACACCGCCCGGTTCGCTCGGCTTTTTCGATCAGATCCTTAATATCAGCCAACTCCTTCGAATAATAATTCTTTCGTTTTGGTTTAATAACCATTCCTAACGTAGGATCAGCCTCTAACTCTTTTAACAAAGCATGATAAATATCTTCAAATTCCTTTTTCACAAAACAATCGTGCGGATTATAAACTTCGTCAAAAAAACAAATAATGAAATTCACCCCCTTAGATCTAAGATCTTTTTGAATATCCTGAAGCCTCGCATCCGTTTTCTTAAACGCGTGATCATGCGGATATCCCAAATAAAGCAAATGGTCGATCGAATAATAATCACGTTCAAAAAGCCTTCGATATGCCGGACCCCACGCAAAATAAGCATCGAACGGCTTCCCATGCCCGACCCAAAGTTCGGGATAATTCGACCAATTATGACTAATATTAACCGCCCCGGCTAAACTAGCACCCAAGTTGGATGCTGTTAATTGCTCTCCATCCAGTAATGATAAATGGACCTTCACTTTTTGATCCGTAAAAACAGCCTCATAAAAACAAATGTGATATAACAATCCCGCTAAATGCTGTAACTCCCATATTCTCGTCGATTTCAAACCAGAAAAGATCGCTCCGACGGATAATTTAAGAACCTCAATACAAATGCCACCAAGTGATTTCACATACGACCAAGATGCATAAACATACAATTCAGGCGATCCCAAACCTAAGAACTTTTTACTAAATCGCTTGGGGATCAGATCGATCCAATCAATATGATAACTTCTTAAAAGAGCATCGATCTCTGAGGTGATTGGCCGGTAAGGAACACGCGCGTAAACCAACATTTCTTCCGGTTTCAATCCAGAATCCGGATACCAAAAGAAATCAGATTTCCCATTGAGATCCACGCCCTGAACATAAAGCACAGCAACTTTCGATTGCGAACTTTGCTTCTTCCGTTTACCGACGATCATCTTCCAAAAAGATCCCGCGAGATTTACAAAGAACGCAACGACGATCCGGATCAGATGAAAGAACAATGTGAACCAACTTTTCACATTCGGATAAAAAGACAATTCCACTTTTTTATAAAACGATCTTTGAACATATTTCGCCCAAGCATAATTTCGGGTCAAAATAATATTCCCTAAAGTCCCCGGCATCTTTTGACGCTGAGTCCACTCCAGTGTTTTAGCCAAAGTCGTCAGCCCCCGAACCTCATGATAGATCACCTGCTGTAAATAGATCCTTACGGCTTTCTTACCGAGATCATATTTTTGACTTAACCAATCAACCAAACTATCCTGAAAATACCCTTCGGCAACGACCGCGAAAGATGCATCCTCAGCGTCAGAATATTTTTTCCAAAAAGGAACAGCTTTCTCATTAACAAGTCCGGACATCTTTTTATAATCAGCAAGCTCCAAACGGAATTTTATATTCACCCGAAACAATGAGATCAAAACTTTTCCCATCGCCGTTATTGTCAAATACTTAATACACGTGATCTTTCGTTCTCTTCCCAATAAGAAGATCCACAACAAGGAGAATATGCCCAGATCATCAACCCAACAAGTATATGCTGTTTCAGGTCGAGAATCTGCCGGTGAACTCAGCTCAAGGACAAGACAATCCGCTCCTTGGATATTTAATTCAGAGATCGTTTGAAAACCTGCTTTTTCAAAAAGCCGTATAGAAGCCTCATTGCCTTTTTTGATCTGCGCGCGGATCTTTTTAATGGGTGCATTTTGAAAAACAAAGGCGCACATTTTTGTTAAACCCTCGCCTGCAAACCCTTGCGAACGTTTTTCCGGGGAAATAGAAATACTCACAAGCGCGCTAGATTCACTATCAAAGTCAAATCTAAGTTGACCGACGGAAACGTCATCGCTAAGCAAAATAAATATCCAACATTTCGGATCACTTAATTTTCGCGTAAACCATTGTAAATGGTCTTCAAAGACAATGATCTCTTTGTTAAGAGAATTTTCCCGGGATTGCGGATCATTTCTCCAATGAAAGATATCCCGAGCATCTTTTTCTGTCGCACGTCGAAATGACAGCATTAAACATCCCCTTGACGGATCGGATGATCCTGTAAAATACTTCTTTTCGCTTTCTTCCCAAGGATCTGATCGTAATAAACCGGATCAAGTCCGGGCTTTAATATCCCGTTCCTTAATATCTCAATGTCATCTTTTGTTATGATCTGACCCTTCGTGATTACTCTAATGGCAAAAAGAGATCTGCGAGCGAAACTTCGCAAATCTTTTTCAACCGAATGAAAATCTTTTTTCCCTGTTCCTAAAACTTTCTCAACATCACGGATCTTTTGAACCATCAATTTCAATTCATGCGGCTCGATTGCATATTTATGATCCGGACCCGACAAACCATTGGAAAGCGTAAAATGTTTTTCAATACAACAGGCACCCACCGCGACAGCCGCCATCGGAGCGACATCATAAGCCCTCGAATGATCAGAAAGCCCGACGGGCAAATGAAATTCTTTTTTCATCGTTTGGATCGTATTAATATTGATCGATTCCAACGGGGCGGGATAGCATGCAGTGCACTGCATTAAGATCAGATCCCTATTCCCAACGGCTCTGATCGCTTGAACTGTTTTCCCAACTTCATCTAAATGAGCCGTGCCCGTCGATAAAATAATCGGCTTGCCTTTCTTGGCAACATGCTCAACTAACGGAATATCCGTCATCTCATAAGAGGAGATCTTAAAAAGCGGCATATGTTTCTCAAGAATATCAGCGGAATCATTATCAAAAGGCGTCGATAAGAACATGATCTTCTTTTTCTTGCAGTATTGCGCAAGTTTCGGGATCCACTCGACGGGCATTTCCATATCTTTAATGATCTCATAGATCGATTTCTTATCTTTTAAATACCGAGCATGCCCTGCCTTTTTGGTATAGATCTTATGTGCTTTGAATGTTTGGAATTTAACCGCATCCGCTTTCGCATCAGAAGCCACATCAATAAGAGCCAATGCCTGTTTAAAGTCTCCATCATGATTACTTCCCGCCTCGGCGATCACAAAACAAGGCGCGCCATCACCGATGAAACGTTTTCCGATCTTGATCTTCATAGTCATCTCTTATGAAATTGATCCCACTGTTTTAATAACTTTAGAAACACCTGCGCCATCACAGACCCCGGAAGAAACTTGGCTCATTTGTGCCAATTGAACGTCTGTTAACGAAACAAGGATCTTTGCCAACTGCTCTTTGCTGGTATCCCGAAACCATCCGGCATTGATCGCCGCGCCTGTCTTGGCCAAACTATCAACAACACCCCGCTGATTCTCCGCGATCGGCATTAAAACCATCGGCAGCTTCATCGTCGCCATTTCCCAACTGACAGAGCCGCCCGAACCGATCGCAAGATCCGCACATAGCATCACATCCGCCAAATGATCAAGGTCCTGATGGATCACAACATCCCTACCGCTATTTTTCACTTCCTGTTCCAATGATCTACGATGCGGATATGCTCCTCCGATCACGATCTGAATTTTAATCGAACGTCTTAAAGAACAAGCCGCATGAAAAACTTTTAATGTCTGATTATCTTGATCACCGCCGCCCATAAAGATCAAGACATTGCTCAATTCTTTCCGGATCAACGCATTCTGCCGGCGCTGTTGATAAATCTTGCGGACCAATGCATATTGAGGACCTAGCAATTGAACTGTCTTGGGCAGGCACTCATATTTCAGATCTAACGCATGAATATTCTGATTCAATAAAATATTAACCGGAAATCTTGTGTGATTAATGTCATCGATCGCCAAGATCTTTACAGAATGTTTCCCTAAAAAGGAATAATAATCCTCCTTGATCCCATAATGATCCACAATGATCCATTGCGGCTTTCTCTCTTTGATCAATGATCCAACAAAAATCTTCTCCTGCTCAAACGGTTCGATCTTAGGGATCAAAACAAACCCGCACCCCGCATCCTTGATCCGTTTGACCAGCACATTATTAAGTTCGCGACACAAAAAAACAACGTCATAACCTTCCAACTTTAATTCCTGCGCCAATGTCAATGAACGGAGGATATGCCCAATACCGATCGCCGTTGATCCGTCGGCACGGACAAAGACCAAAGGATCCCTTTTCACTTTAAACCCCGATGGCTTTCTTTACTACTTCGCTGCTTGATCATACAATTTATTTCAAATAATTCGGGCCACTTTTTCAGCAGACCAATGATCTCTCTTAAAAAGAAATCATGTTTGCCTCGGTATAATTCCCGATAAACCTCTTTAAGGAATTGATAATCTTCCGGAGTATCCAAAGTAAAACGCAAGTGAGAATAATTTTCCTTATTTTTTAAATAGTAAATATCTTTTTTGTAATGTTCATAAATAAATGGGGTCACATGCTCGTGCTGGTAAGGTTTTTTAGCTTTCCGGAATGCGTTTTGAAGGACATCATATCCAAAAACCTCCGCATCGAATCCCCACGGATACCCGCACTCCATTTTCTTCGGCCCGCTGTTAGTGGCAAGAGGAACATTATGATCTTTAAAATATCGGATAATGTCGTCAATAACATACGGATCAATACACGGACTGTCCCCGGAAACGCGAACGATCGACCCACAGGAAAAAAGCTCCGAAGCATCCGCAAAACGCTTCAAAACATCTTCCTCGCTACCCCGAAAACATTTGACACGGATATTCTGACAAAGACGCTCAATGGGATCGTTTCGTTTATCTGTCCCTGTTGTCACGACGATCTCATTGATCATTCTCGACAACCGCAGCCGTTCGACAATGTGCTCAAGAACAGGCTTATCGATCAAATTCTTGACAACTTTCCCCGGCAGCCGGCGCGAGCCGATCCGCGCCTGGATAAGGCAGAGAACATTTTCTTTACTTCGCGTCAGAGGCATCACCATCACCTATTCTTAAGCCTTTGTGATCTTTGCCCACATCCAATTGAAAATAATATTCCCATCGACCTGCTTACCGCCAAGGATCCTGGTTCCCAATCCTTTTTTAAGTGTCGTATATTCTTTTTCAAGGATTCCCAGATTGAACTCATCTTCAATGAATTCCACTTTCCAACCTAAGCTCTCAACATATTTGCTGAACAGCTTCTTCGACCACGTATTTTGAAAAGCAAAATTGATCGGTTCACCTTTCTCATCGAGATCAGAATCAATCGTTTTACGAACGATCGTCGTAAAGTCCTCAAAAAGAGTGCGGATAAAACACACCTTTTTGGTGCTTTCTAAGAGATTTTTTACCGGCGGGCGAAAATCCGGAAGATGCACGAGGACATTGCAGGAATAAACAATATCAAATGGTTTTTCCGGAAAAAGCGGTTGAAAAATATCTTTCACTGCAAAATGTGCTAATGGATCATCTTTATAAATTTCCTTAGCCTTACTGATATACGATTCATACGCGTCGATCCCTGTATAATTCAATTTAGGATCCAAACGTCTTAATCCGCGCAGATAATGCCCGACATTACACCCGGCATCCAAAACACGCATTCCCGGTTTATAATATCCACTGACAAGTTTAACCAATTGTTTTGTACTTTCCATCTCAGGGAGTTTCGCCTGAGCGCGCTGCACAAGTGTGCCTTCCGCTTCCGGCTTGTCCGCCCAAATTTGCCAACGTTCGATCTTTTTCTGATTTGACTGTTTGTCCAATACCTTACTCATGGATCCTCCTTGATCGTTTAACTGATAGTCCATCCGCCGTCGATCACCAAATTCTGCCCGGTCATATAACTCGAGGCCTGACTTGCCAAGAAGACAACCGCTCCTTTGAGATCATCGGGATGTCCAATACGTTTTAGTGGAATCTTTGATAATAACTTCTTAACGAATTCTTTATTCTGTTTACGCTCCGCGGGAAATGCTCCTGGAGAAATACAATTCACACGGATATTCTGCCCGGCTAAAAAATTCGCGTAATAACGCGTCAACTGGATCACGCCGGCCTTCGCCACACCATAATTCGGCGGATTAAAATATTGCGGATGATCCTCGTAGATCTTAAAATCCGGAACAACAACCCCATACATCGAAGAGATATTAATGATCGATGCCGATCGAGATCTTTTCATGTGAGGGATCACCTCACGGACACAGCGAAAAACGCTGTTCAAAGTCCCGTCGATCCCAAGAGCCCATTCCTCATCGCTCATAACATCCGGAAAATTCCCGGCGGAATAAAATGCGTTATTGACAAGAACATCGAGCGATCGATATTTCGTAACAATCTGTTTAAACCCACTCTTTATCGACGCCGTCGAAGAAATGTCGATCTCTTCAAAGAACACATCCTTTTTTTTCGACCCAAAAACCCTCGCAAACTCTGTCTTCTTACGGCCGGCGACGATCACTTTAGCGCCAGTTTCCAATAATCCCAGTGACAACGCTTGCCCTAAATGTCCATAGCCTCCTGTGACAACTGCGACTTTCCCTTTAAGATCGAAACTTTTCATGATTTTATCTCCATTGACGCGGATCGACGATCTTCGGATCATCCGCTTTGACCGCCGAGAAATTAATGTACTTGATTTTAGATCGAAACTCCGGGACCATCTTGATCATTGCCAACTGCTCTTTTAAATGTTCAAGCCGATCAACCCCAACAACGAGCGCATCAATATTTTTAAGTGTGTAGACATACAAAAATGCTAATTCTTTTTTTGAAACTCCCAACATCTTGGCAAGACTTTCAAGCTTATCCAAATAATTCCCCGCTTTTTTAAGATTTTTTGGCAAATGATGACGATCCAACGTCACAAGCCCCTGCAAAAAAACACTGCGAGCGTATACTTTCTTTCCAGATCGTTTCAACCGATCGATCGATCCATCTTCCAAAAGCCTTTGATCAAGAATACTGACCGGGCATTGGATCACATCAAAATCAAAATCTTTTAAAAGCTTATCGATCTGGCCACGATCATAAACCGATACACCAATTTGACCGATCAGTTTAGTTCTCTTCAATTCTATTAATGTTCTTAAAATGATACGCTGCTTATCCTTAAAAACATCCAAAACATTATGGATCATATAACAATCGATCCTCTTCTGACGCAAACGCTGTAACGATGCTTCAAATTGATCAAAGATCTGCTGACGTGAAACTTGCCCTTTCAATGCGGAAAGTTTCGTCGTGATCTTAATCTGTCTTTTTCTTTTAATTAAGAACCGTCCGATCAGATCCTCACTTGATCCGTACGCGGCAGCCGTATCAAAACGGTCCACGCCGTTCTTTAACGCTGTGTCAAAGATCCCGAACGCCTCTTTTTCCGACGGTTGTCCGCTCTTATTTGCGATCCCGTAAGGCATTCCGATTTGCGCTGTTCCTAAAACTAATCTATTCATCAGAGATCTTTTAATGCCTTATTTATTTTCTTAATAACACTATTAACTTGGGCGTCTTTTAATAACGGATAAACTGGCAAACTGATCTCTCCTCTATAAAAACTCTCTGCCGCCGGACATAACCCTCGCGGATAACCCAGCCCCTCATAATACGGCTGCCAATAAATAGGAATATAATGCACTTGCACTCCAAGGCCTGATTCCCGCAGTTTCATAAAAACATCTTTGCGGGATTTTTGATAGCGTTCTCGCAAACAAATTGTAAATAGATGCCATGCACTGGAATATCCGTCGGGCTCTTGAGGAACCGTAAAAAACTCGTGATCCTTAAATGCCTCTTGATATTGCGAAACGATCTCTCTTCTGCGTTTAATGAACCGGTCTAATTTCTTAAGTTGCGTAACCCCCAGCGCACATTGAAAATCCGTGATCCGGTAATTAAACCCCAGATCCCTCATCTCATAATACCAGGGACCAATTTCTGCTGTTTTCTCATCTCTATAGATCCCATGCGACCTTAAAGCCAATAATTTCCTATACAATTTTTCATCATTCGTTGTGATCGCACCGCCCTCACCCGTCGTGATATGCTTAACAGGATGAAAACTAAAGATGCACATGTCGCTATGGCGGCAGCTTCCCACTTTGGCCCATTCTTTACCCTCGCGGTATTTTGCACCTAGCGCATGACAGCCGTCTTCAATAACAAAAAGGCCATTCTTCCGTGCAATACCTGAGATCTCTTTCATTTGCGCAGGCAGACCGGAAAAATGAACGGGAATGATCCCTTTTGTTTTCTTTGTGATCAGCTCTTTTATTTTCGATGGATCAATATTGATCGTTTGAGGAACCACATCCGCAAAGCGAGGCGTTGCTTGTGCATACAATATAGCGTTGGATGTTGCGGCAAAAGAGATCGGCGTTGTAATAACCTCATCGCCGCATTTAACGCCGGCGGCCAAAACTGCCAAATGAAGCGCGGCTGTGCCGGATGAAACAGCGACAGCATATTTCACTTTACAATACTGTGCCAAAGCTTTTTCAAAATGCATAACCGATGGACCCTGCGTCATCCAGTCTGATCTTAAAACATCAACAACGGCTAGAATATCATCACGCTCAACTGTTTGACGTCCATATGAGATCATATCTATTGTCCTATTTGCGCAGCCATTTTCTTTAATTGATCAACCGTGTACCAAACCTTATTATTGTCACTACGATATCCAGGAAACGTAAGCCCTACCAGTTTCCCTTTTTTCGTCTTATACGCCGATGTAACTCTCGAATAAATAATATACCGGTCATCCAGTTCGTAACTATCGATCCCATCATCTGCGGAAAGAAGTGTCTCGTGAAGTTTTTCTCCGGGGCGTATCCCGATCGTTTCCATTTTACATTTAGGAGCTATCGCGCGAGCAAGATCAATAACTTTCATACTTGGGATCTTAGGAATGAAAACTTCTCCACCTTGCATCTGCTCGATACTGCTTAAAACAAAATCGACACCCTGATCAAGAGTTATCCAAAATCGTGTCATTTCCGGATGAGTGATCGGGATCACGCCTTTTTTCGCACATTCCATGAAAAAAGGAATGACACTTCCGCGGGATCCAACGACGTTGCCGTAACGGACAACACTGAAACGAGTTGGTGTGCCACTGGAATAATTATTTGCAGCGACAAAAAGTTTTTCCGCACAAAGTTTTGTGGCGCCATAAAGATTCACCGGATTCGCCGCTTTGTCCGTACTTAAAGCAAGGATCTTAGAGACTTTATTATCGATGGCAACATTAATGACATTTTCTGCTCCAATAATATTTGTTTTTACCGCCTCAAATGGATCATACTCCGCCGCCGGAACGATCTTAATGGCGGCCGCATGCACGACGATATCAACTTTATTAAAAGCGCGATGAAGTCGTTCTGCATCCCTGACATCTCCGATAAAATAACGCAAGCAAGGATGATTAAAAACCTTGCGCATTTCATATTGCTTCATCTCATCCCGGCTAAAAATAATTAATTTCTTCGGTTTATATTTCTTAAGAACAATTTCTGTAAATTTCTGGCCAAAAGACCCGGTCCCGCCGGTCACAAGGATCGTTTTATCATCGAACATCGTTATTTCCTCTCTGATCATTACAACTGTTAAACGGTGTATAAATTAAAATAGGCGCTTTTATTCTCCAATAATTGCGTGTGAGTCCCCTCTTCCATAACCTTACCCTTTTCCAAAACAATGATCTTATCGGCATTCTGGATCGTTGAAAGCCGATGCGCGACAATAAGGATCGTCGTATGCGCCGCGACACGATTAATAGCCTCTTGAACCGCACGCTCGGAAACGTTATCCAAAGAACTTGTCGCCTCGTCGAGGATCAGGATCTGCGGCTTACGGAGCATCGCGCGCGCGATCGCGAGGCGCTGTCTTTGCCCTCCGGAGATTTTCATACCGGAATCGCCGACGATCGTATCATAGCCGTTTTCTGACGCGGAAATAAATTCATGCGCGTTCGCCAGCTTCGAGGCTTCAACGATCTCGTCAAAAGTCGCTCTTGTCCCAAACTCAATATTTTCCCGGATCGTCCCGTTAAAAACAAAACTTTCTTGGCTAA
Source organism: uncultured Planctomycetales bacterium (assembly GCA_964348765.1). Classification (GTDB taxonomy): domain Bacteria; phylum Omnitrophota; class Gorgyraeia; order Zapsychrales; family Zapsychraceae; genus CAYGEE01. The sequence goes on from CAYGEE010000003.1 coordinate 42,278, forward strand.
CATAACCGATCTTTCCCAGATACGATTCCCGAGATATTTCTTTAATATTCTCCCCATCAATGGCGATCGCGCCTTTGCCTACTTCATACAAGCGAAGCAACAGATTAATAATCGTTGTTTTTCCTGATCCCGAAGGGCCGACGATCGCGGTAATCTTTCGTTTTTCGATCCTTAGATTAAGATCTTTGAGTAAGAATTCTTCTGCCGCCTCATGTTTGAACCACACATTATTAAAAACAACATCGCGCGCAAATTCTTTCAATTCTTTCTTTCCGTTCCAAAACGACTGCACGCTCACGGGCTCGTTTAATAGGTCATAAACGATCCGAACATCCGGTGTAAAACGCGCGATCGAAACGATATCCCCTCCAACTAAATTCATATAAGGAAACAAGCGGCTGGCAACCGTTGAAAATGTTGCCAAAAGCGGCAAGAAAGGCAAAATATTGCTGTGTTGTCCGATACTCACAACGATCCCCAGGATCGCAAAGATCATAAAGAAAGCAAATTTCACAAAAACATCCGGAACGATCCGTCCCATATTCACTTTGAAATTCAGATAAGTACTTTTACTCGTCGCAGAATCAAACTTCTTCCTCCAAAATGATTCACTTAAGAATATTTTGATCGACTTGATACCGGTGATAAATTCATTAAGGATCACATTTTTATGACGGTCTTCATCCACCGCCTGGCGCGCGGATTTATTCACAATATCCGATGTGAGTTTTCGGATGACAATAACATACAATAGCCCAATGAATCCAACGAGAAGCGTCCCCTGCCAGGAAAGGATAACAAGGACAACGGAAAAGAACGCAACGTTAACAACGCTGTAAATGATCCGCATCAGATAAAAAAGATTATTCGAAACACCCATCGGTGCAATAGTACTGGCATAGATAAGTTTGCCTTGCTGATTCTTGACGAAAAAAGAATAATCCGAGTTCTTATATTTATCAAAGATCGCCATCTGATTTTGATAAACGACCTCACGGATCAATTGATTGGACAGATAATGCTGCCAGATCCTGACGACCGCCGAAATAACCGTCAGCGCAATTAAAAGCACGCACGAAGAAATGAATAAATTCTCACCAGGGATCATCCGAACAATATTCCCCAAAAACTGCAAACCGGGATGATTATCTTTGAGCTCTAATCCATAATTGATGATCGGGTAGATCGCCATAAGGTTCAATGACTCAAAAACCCCGGCAAGAAGCATCGTCACAAAAACAAAGAAAACTTTTTGCTCGTGACCTTTAAGAAAGTAACGAAACGTCTTAAAATCTATCGTAGGGATCTTTATCTCTGACATACTAATTGCGCTCTAAATATTGTTTATACCAACGGACCGATTCTTTTAAACCTTTTTCCAAACTAAAAGACGGCTTCCATCCCAAAACTTGCCTGGCTTTTTTAGCAGAAAGGTATTGATGCTTGATCTCAAAACGGGCTTCATTAAGAATTCGCATCGACGCGTTTCTCTTTCCGGCAGCTTTCTTGATCGCATCATAAAGCTCAAGAACGCTCAAGGGATCTTCACAGCTGAAATTAAAAGCCTCACCGGCAACTTTAGGATTCTTAATATTCTCAGCAAGACAAAGATAGGCATCAACAATATCCTGCACAAAGATATAATCGCGAGTAAACGTTCCGTCGCTACGGATCAAGAATGTTTCATTTTTTAAGATCTTACAAACAGCATCCGGAACGATCCGGGAGAAATTCATGTCCCCGGGCCCATAAATATTCCCGCAACGCGTGACAACAACCGGTAAATTGAATGTTTTATAATATGTCCGACAGATCAGATCTGCGCAGCTCTTGGAAACATCATAAGGATGTTCGCCCTGCAAAGCAGCTTTTTCCGTGTACGGAAGAACCTCGTGCGAGCCGTAAGCCTTATCGCTCGAAGCAACAACGACCGCTTGAAGACCGGAAAGACCTTTACTTGCTTCTAAAATATTCCATGTCCCTTGAATATTCGATTGAAAAGTCTTTATCGGTGTCTTATTCGCTTTTCCGACGATCGCTTCAGCCGCCAAATGAAAGATCACCTGCGGCTTATAAATATCCATCACTTGTTGCATCAGGTTCAAATTCGCGATATTCCCTTTAATGGAAACAAAATCTTTTTCGATAGAACTTAAAACGGGATGAGCCGAATGATGAAGCTTATCAATTCCGACAACATTCGCGCCAAGCTCAACTAAATTCTTTGTCAGCCACGACCCTAAGAACCCTTCATGACCAGTGACAAGGACTTTTTTCTTTAACCAAAAACTTTTTTTTCTCATTCCCAAGTTCTCCAAAACGCTTTTTTTGAATCCCATAACTCATTAAGGATCGTATACTCTCTGGATGTATCAACACATTGCCAGAAACCCGCATGCTCATAAACACCCAACTTTTTATCTTTGACTATTTTTGGAAGAACATCACTTTCCAATGATTCATTCTTCTTTCCATCAATGTATCGCGTCAAAACTTCTTTGTTAAAGATCATAAACCCGCCGTTAACAAGACCTGTACTAACTTGCGGCTTCTCATTGAATTCCTGGATGACACCGTTCTTCGCTTCGATCTCACCAAATCTTCCAGACGGTTTCACACCGGTTAATGTCGCCGCTAAGCCGGATCTTTGATGAGCTTTCAATAACTTATCAATATTAACATCGGCCACACCGTCGCCGTAAGTCACGCTGAAAGATCCACAATCTTTCAAATATTCTTTGGCACGCAAAAGCCGCAACCCCGTTTGAGCGTCTTCTCCGGTGTCAACAAGGGTCACTTTCCAATTTGATTCCTGATTTTTATTATGAAACTCTACCGAATCTTTCTTCCCTAAAGTCAGCGTCACGTCAGATGTTTTCGCAAGATAATTCAAGAAAAATTCCTTGATCACCCATCCTTTATAACCTAAACATAGAACAAAATCATTAAATCCATACTGAGAATAGATCTTCATAATATGCCAAAGGATCGGCCGCCCGCCGATAGGAAGCATCGGTTTTGGGAGGATCTCTGAAACATCTTTGATCCGCGTTCCCTGTCCGCCGCAAAGGATTACCGCTTTTTTCATTAATTTTCTCCTATCAAATTAGGTTTGATAAAATCACTGGCTAAAACTTTTACAAGATCGACACATTCTAACTTATGATGGTTCTCATTGCCATTAAGAAACTCCTTGCAAATAAGCACAACTCCAGAGATCTTTTCTTTAGGCAACTGCTGAATGTGCGTGATCGTATATTTATTCCCGCAAAGATCCTTGATCACGGTCTCAACAAGGGCGGCAAAATCAGATTCGCCTAAAAGAAAAAAATGCCGCTCTCCTCGTTCAACAAGAGGCAGCAGCGTCACCCTTAACTTACTTCTGATCAGCCCGATCGCATTGATCGTATTTAAAGTATATTTAACGGATTTCCGCATTTTTTCAGAAAATCCCTTCGGGGTAAGGATATATTCGACTTTTTTCTTATTTAATTGATGGATGCGGATAAGCCCTTTAGCGATCAACCGGCGCAGGATCATATTGACCATGCCTAAAGACATATCCATTTGACGAGAAATGTCCCTTTGATTGGAATCAAGGCGCTTGCCGATAATATTTACCAGCTCAAATTCACGTTCGTCTAATAATTCACGAGGCATGCCGGTAAATCTCCCTGTTATTAAGAGAGGACTTACGCATTTGTGTCATTGCCTGCCCTGGCCAGGAAAAAAGAAATATCTGGCAGACCAGGGCGAGCGCTTTTTGCGAAGCAATCTTTT
>CAYGEE010000004.1:0-40975 GCA_964348765.1 uncultured Planctomycetales bacterium
GCTAAAGGCGGCGTAAGCTTTTGTCTGGTTCATATGTCCTTCTTTCCTGCATGATTTTAGTGTTCTAAAATAATGTTAAATCCCTCAAATTGCGGATGCCCGAGATATGTTCCGGCCGGAGCTTTAGCGCCGGTATGAGATTTTGTAAAACTTTCGGAATTGACCCAAGCGTTAAAGGCTTCAAATGAATCCCATGTCGAGTGCGAGACAAAAAGTGTCGATTGTTCATCGCTGGGGCCTTTGAGCAGTTTGAAGGTTTGGAATCCGGGAACGCCATCCAAATTTGATTTGCGAGTCTTCCAAATGGTAATGAAATCATCCTGATGATTATTGGCGATCTTAAAACGGTTCATAGCGATATACATATTCTATCCTTTGATAATGTAGGGAACGGTCGCGACCGTTCCCTACGATTTTCATTTATTTTTAATTAACGCCATAACAGTGATCGATATCCACACCACTTCCAGCGCCACCGCCGGCCAGGATTGTTTGTAGAGCACATTGACCCCAACCCCGATCGCACCGAATAAATTAAGATAGTGATACGTTTTGCTCGTAAAATCAAGTTTCTTCGTCGATATCAAATAATACGCCCAGACGATCAAAAACGTCCCGATCCATCCGAGGATCTCTAAAATAATTTGCATTGGGCTCCATTACTTTTATTTGTGATGTCCATATTTCGTATAATCAATCCCCAGCGCTTCCATGTCTGTTTTCATCGGGCCGTGAAAACCGAATGGGGTTACTTCAAAAAACGCGTCGACCATGTCTTTTTCGGTGATCTCGGTACGGTTTTTTTTCGTGACGATCATTTCAGCTTTTTGGGATACTTTCGCTTTGGCAAGATCACGCATGAAAACGGGTACTTTTTCGATGAGTTGATGGAACTTTTCTTCTGTTTCTTTTTGCCAATGGATATTCATTTTATTCTTTATGACTTTGCTTCTTCGTTGGGTTTGATATGACGGAAATTATAATACAAAATCAAGTCGTAAACAATCTTTATCCCTCCAGCTAAGACAAAAATAAGCCCAAGAAGTTTCGTTGTTGTTAAGAATATTCCGATAATGATAGGCGATATTGACGCGCCGAGCGTGCGGGCGATATTAGTCACACCCGCGGCCGCGGAACGTTCGTCAGGATTGACGACGGCCATCGTGTAGGACTGTCTCGTCGGGACATCCATTTGGGAAATGCTGGAACGCAGAAAATACACAGCGACCGCCAGCGGCAAGTTTGGCATCAACGGCACAAGGATCAGAAGAAAATTGGACGGAATATGAGTAAAAACCATCGTGTTGATAAGTCCGAATCGTTTTGCAAGCCGTGCAGCGACGAGTGCTGACGCTCCGGCTAAAATATTTACGCATAAAAAGATCCCTCCTAAAATGTGGATCTCTAATCCGAATTTTAAATAAAACCAATAGGCAACGACACTTTGCAGGACAAATCCTCCACCGAAGGCGTCAAGCGCGAAAAGGCTTGATAATTTCATGATCTTTCCAAGGGATTTATTTAATCCAAGAAAATTGTTTAAAGTTGGAGTTTTTGTATCATTTTTTATAACTTCGATCTTTGCGGATAATCTTTGGAATAAAATTATAAGGATCGATCCAAATATCGCGTAAGTGAAAATAAGGATGCGGTAAGTGTGTTCGGGGTTTTGTCCGAATGGAAAAAGGACCTTATAAAAGATCCCAACAGATAATGCTCCAAGCGCTGTTGCGAAGGCTCCGGTTAAATTGTACCAGGCAAAGATCCGGGTGCGTTCTTCTCCGGGAATGATATGTGATAATGAGGATTGTTCGATCGATAAAAACGGCCCGACTTCATTGCCGCTGGGGCTGATGACGCCGATCACTGCGGCAAAAATTAAAAGCGGTAAATAATTTGTAAATGAGAATATGATGCCGGCGAAGATCATCAGAGTTGCGCCTAGGATCAACATTTTCTTGCGTCCGATCCTATCTGCGACAACGGAGATCCAAAGCGAGACAGCCGCATCGCCGATCAGTGTTAAAGTTAGAAGCCAGCTGATCTGGATATTGGAAAGCCCGATCGTTGAAAGATAAATGACAAAAATAACGGACAAAAATCCGTACGCGAATAAGCGCACGATCCGGGTGGCAAAGAGTAATCGTCCGTCGGTACCTAGAATGTTAAAAATTTTCATGGCTTTAGAATTTTACGTTTTATACCTTTATGTGTCATTGCGAGGAGCGACCTGTCGTTAGGCAGTTAGGAGTGACGAAGCAATCTTTTAAAAAGATTGCTTCGCCCTGATGGGGCTCGCAATAACACAGTTGCGAAGCTTTTCATCCTTTTTGATAAAAGTGCTTATTATTGCCTCTTTGCTTTTTTTAGATAGCGTTTTGATCCGCTTCTCTTCCATGATCGCGCTTTTATAGTTGATGTATTTCTTGATGAAAACTAATTCCGCGGGAGTTTTTCCGCGAACATAGCGCGCACCTTTTCCTGAGTTGTGCTGTTTTAATCGCCTTTCGAGATTGTTTGTATATCCGGTGTAAAGAGTGGTATCGGCACAACGCAGGATGTAGACAAAATAATCCGCCCGGCGCGGGATTTTTTTTCGCGCTGATTTCAGGGCTGTTTTTTTTCTCATGAATTATTTGATGTCAAAACTGGCGACGGGGCTTGCGTTGACTTGGGCGGTGTAACTGTCCTGGGCGCTTGAGCAGCTCGAGTCCGTTCCGTCGGAAACGGTGAGGACAACATTATAGGACCCGCCTTTTTTGTAGATGTGCTGAAGTTTGATCCCCTCTTGCGCTGATCCATCGCCGAAATCCCAGTGATACGTGAGGTTATCTCCGTCCGAGTCAACTGAGGCGCTGGCATCAAAGGATGTCGGTTTGTCGACACAACAGGCGGTGTTGGCTCCGGCATTGGCTTGTGGAGCTGAATTGATCGTTATAGGCATTTCATCGGTCGCTGAGGAACAATTGCTTCCTAACCCGTCGTCAACGACAACGGAAACTTTGAATGTTCCGCCGGTCTTATATTCGTGGCTGATCTTTGGCCCTGCTTTTATGACGACACCATCGCCAAAGCTCCAGTAGTATTCTAAATTATCACCGTCAGGATCAGTTGCGCTTGAGGCGTCAAAATCGATCTTATTTCCAACGCAGCCCGAATTCACCGCTGAGATCTTAACAGTTGGCGCTGTGTTGATCGTGACATTTTTGGTATCTTTTGATGTCGGACAAAGCTCATTTAATTGGCTTTCGATCGAAAGATTAGCTTGATATTTTCCGGCTTGTGAGTATTGATGGGATACCTTCATTCCATCCGCTGTTTCTCCGTCACCAAAAGACCATTTTGCGCTGACGGTCCCTTTTTTCTGAACGTAGGAATTTGATCCGTCGAAAAAAATCTCATCGTTTAAACAGGCAATGATATCTTCGCCTGCATTTGCTTTTGGCGCATCATGAAGCTTTACGGCAATAAAATCTACTCCTGTTCCGCAATTGTCACGTGCAGGATCTTTAACGATAAGTTTTGCATCGTAATTACCGAGATTTTTATAAGTATGTGCGACAGTTTCGCCTTCGGCGTGTTCTCCATCGCCAAAATCCCAATAATAAGATAATGCGCCACTATTTGTTTCTTTTGAATTTGATGCGTCAAAATTCACGGTCATGTCGGTTTGTTCCAGAACGCAACGTAAAAGGGTTTCTTCTCCGGCATCAGCTTTTGGGGCTTCATTGACGATGATCGTTTTTTCAGCGGTGTTTGATTCGCAGCTGGATTGTCCGGGGTCGGTTACGGTTAAAACAGTTTTATATGTTCCGCCTTTTTTGTAAATTTTTGTTAATTCTCTGCCGGTTCCCGGATTTGTTCCATCGCCAAAATCCCATGAAAATTGTAGTTTTAATTTATTATCAGAAGAACTAGGGCTCGCATCATAGGCGACAGGCTGATTGGTACAAACGTTGTCAGTAACATTAAACGCCGCCTGCGGCCGTATATTGGCTCGGACAGATCGTGAAATAACAGAACTGCTTTTGGAATTATCCGTTACAGTAAGGGTTACGTCATAATTACCGGCTGTTTGATAGCTGTGAGTTACGACAGGTTCTGCACTTTTCGTTCCATCGCCCAAATCCCAGGAAAAAGTTAAATTTTGGTTATCCGGATCATAAGAGGAACTTGCGTCAAATGTGAATTGATTACATTTTGGGGAAGTTATAGCATTTTCTGCTTGTATAGTCTGAGCGAAAAAAAATAGAGAAAAAACAGCTAAAAGAATACCAGCGGGATTTTGGGCAAGACCAATGATGTGAGAGCTTTTTGAATTTGTTTGCATGAGCCAATTCTTTATATGCTTGATATGAAATTAGAATATCACAAATGTAGGAAATTCAAAAGATTGTTTCGGATTTTTTTGTGGAGATAAAACTTGGGTGTTACTCAATTATTTTTTGATGAGTTTGCCGATAATGTGTTCTTTGTTAAGGGAAACAAGTGAAACATCTCTGATCGTGTTTTCGAGGTGTTTATTGGAATCAACGGAAACTCTCACGTAATTATCCGTAAACCCTTCCCAAACAGCTGTTTTTCTTTTTTCGAATAAGACTTTTTGTTGTGTTGATAATAGCGTTCGATTGAACAGTTGTCTTTTTCGGAAACTAAGATCTCGAAGACGTTTGCTTCGATCGGCTATGATCTTTCCTGATTTTTTATCGCGCATGACTCGGCTTTTAGCAAGATGCCGGTCGGAATAACTAAAGACATGGATATAGTGAATGGGTAGATCGTTAAGTCGGTTAAATGTTTCTTCAAAGTGCTTTTCTTCTTCCGTAGGAAATCCTACGATAATATCTGTTCCGATGGAAAGCTGTGGGATCATGCGATGCGCGGTGTGAATAAATTCTTCATATTCCTTAAAAGTGTACTTTCGTTTCATCGCCGATAACACGTTGTCATTGGCGCTTTGCAGAGGAATGTGCAAATAACGGCAGAGTTTTGTTTTTCGGGACATCTTTTCAATAAGTTTTTTGGGGATCGTTGTCGGTTCGATCGAAGAAATGCGGATCCGTTCGATACCGTCAATTTGTTCTAAGGCGTCAATAACATCCATAAAACTTTTCCCGGGCTGATCGTACGTTCCGATATTGATCCCGGTTAAAATGATCTCTTTGAAGTTATTTCCCGCGAGTGTTTGAGCTTCGTTAATGATGTCATGAAAATCTCGGCTGCGGGCGCGTCCTCGGGCGTAGGGAATTTCACAGAAAGAACAAAAGAAATCACAGCCGTCCTGGATCTTGATCGTCGCACGCGTGTGTTTTTTGTCAATGGCTGCGTGCGGGATGGTAAACGATTCTTTTGGGATCGTTGGCGTGATGACTTGGACCGCGGAATTGATCTGATGTTCCGATTCCTCAATAATGGAAAGCAGGTCCATCTTCTTGGCGTTGCCGATGATCCAGCGGACGTTAGGAAGCGCCGCTAATTTTTCTTTTTGAATTTGAGCCTGACAGCCGACGAGTGCTATCTTGACGCTGGGATTTGCATTGGAAATCTTATTAACAAATCGCCGAGCATCCGCATCCCCATTTTCAGTGACGGTGCAAGTATTGATAACAACAATATCCGCCGGATCGTTGACATCAACCACACGGTAGCCTTTGTTCCCAAAAGAACGTTCAATGACAGCTGTCTCGCTTTGATTCAAGCGGCAGCCGAAGGTGTAGAAGGAAATTGAAGGAGAATTTTTCATTTAAAATGTAGAGACGACCCAACGGGTCGTCTCTACGCTAGTTATTTTATTTGCATTAATAATAACCAACCAACCAAAAAAGAAATTCCCCCAAGCGGCGTGATCGCCCCTAGCCATTTGATCCCGGTGATCGATAACGCATAGAGCGATCCTGAGAATAAAATGATCCCGGCGAGAAAGAAGATCCCGGCTAAATTGACTTTCGGGTCATTAGACTGCGTTGTCAGCCACGCGACGACGAATAATCCGAGCGCATGGATAAAATGATATAAAACGCCGGTTTTATAGACTTCTAAATAATAATCCGTGATCTTCCCGCGCAAGGCGTGCGAACCAAAGGCGCCTAGGGCGACGGCAAGGAACATCATTAAGCTTGCTAATTTAATCCAATTCATTGCAGCTCCTTTTTTTCGTGAAGCGTGAAGCGTCGTTCGTGAAGCGCAAACAGTGGCTCGTTTCACGCTTCACGTTTCACGCTTCACAATTATTCTTTACGAAGTTTATGACTTCCGCCAAGCATGCGCAAGTAAACTTCACCCTTGCATCAAAATGCCTATTTCCCGTCTTTCCGTTCGATTGATATTCTTTAATTAGTCGAACATTCCCATCCAGAGATAAATTAACATTCTTTTCCTCAATATCAAATTTTTCTTTAAGGAATTGATCTGTTACGAATTCAAATTCTTTGCGTAGATATGTGCCGTCAGACTGACGGACAGACGCTAATATTTTTGCTGGCCTCAATAACGGCAACGCGATCGTCCCTTCCATGCCGTTTCGAACGATGATCGCCGCGGGCAACTGCAGATTTTCACAAATTTGGATCATTTTTTCGCCATACGGTGGATGAAAGGCGGAGGCGATATGAATAAATGGTTTCATGGGGCCAATGAAGCGTTCAATAGTCGAGAGAAACGGCCGTTTGATCGTCTGCCGGCGGATATCAACCCAGCGGTCAAGCGCTTGGGATAGGTCTTTTTGATGAAGGAAAAAACCGAACGTTTGTTTTGATCGAGTGATGTCCTGATTGCTTTTAAGAAATGTCCCATCAATCTGCTTGGCGATCTCTGCTAAATTGTAAATCAATTTCGGCCCGCTGTTGCGTCCGACTAAATGAACGACTCTGAAATTTAATTTTTGTAAATAATCTCCAACGAGCGGCGTGATCATATTGGAATGATCAACTCCGTCGAAGGGTTCAGCCATTTGGATGATAGGTTCGTCGCATGCGACGGGATCTTGAAATGGCTTTTCCAAAGTTTTTACTGCGCTTTCAATAAGTCCAGAATATTCATCAGTTGTTTCATATCGGACGCGAAAGACGCTCGCCGCAAGCCCGCGCAAAAAATCTCCAGGCTCGTTCGAAAAAAGAAAATCGCCGAATTTTAGCGCGTTTTGTTTATCAAGGACTTCTCCCGTCAACAATTGCCGGCACGTTTCTTTCGCAAAAGCGGGACTTTCGGAGGAAAAGAATTCAATGATCTCTTTGGGTTTACTTAACGCATCTGGAAAGATCACCTTTTCTAATATTTTTTCGTCCGGCGTCACACCTTTGAGGATGAGCGCGCCTAAAAACGCACCCAAAGCCGCTGGTGGAATGTTTTTTGATTGGATATCCGCAGAGATCTCCTGAGCAAGTGCTAAAGTTAAAGGCTTACTCCCTTTTTTCCCAACGCCGACGTCTTTGATCCCGCGGGTGATGGCGGTGTCTTTTTTTTCTATTATTTGAGGCATAATGTTAGTGGAAAGAATGTTTACTGATGACTGACTTAAACAAGTATATGAATTCTCCACGAAAAATGCAATCAATTTGCATCTTTGTGAAAATAAAGTATAATTTACAAGTCTAAATTAATCATTTCAAGAAGTCATCCTATGAAAATCGGCAAATACGAATTTAAAAATCCGCTCGCGTTAGCTCCGATGGAAGACGTCACCGAGCTTCCTTTTCGTTTGATCTGCAAACGCATGGGCGCGGATATTGTTTACACAGAGTTTACTTCCAGTGAAGCGATCATCCGGGATATCCCAAGCGCTTTAAAGAAGATCAAAGTTCTCGATGAAGAACGCCCTGTCGGCATTCAGATCTTTGGCGGGCTTGATGAATCGATGGAAAAAGCGGCTGGGATCGTTGAAAAATTTCAGCCGGATATTATCGATATTAATTGCGGATGCTGGGTCAAAAATAACGTCGCCCAAGGATCAGGCGCTTCTCTTTTAAAAGACCTTCCTCGTTTTGAAAAGATCGTTAAATCGACGGTACGCGGGACAAAACTTCCTGTTGCTGTTAAAACACGTTTGGGCTGGGACATGAGCAGCATTGTTATTTTAGATGTTGCCAAAATGGTTGAAGCCGCCGGCGCTCAGGCGCTTACTCTTCATTGCCGAACCCGTGATCAGGCCCACGACAAAGCGCCAGCCGATTGGACGTGGCTTGAGAAAGTCAAAAAAGTCATCTCCATTCCCTTAATTGCCAATGGTGATATCCGCACGCCGGAAGATGTTAAGCGTGTCTTTGATACCGGCTGTGATGGCGCCATGATCGGCCGCGGGGCGATCATTAATCCGTGGATCTTTAAGCAGGCGAAACATTATTTAGCGACGGGTGAGCTTCTTTCTCCTCCGACTTTAAAAGAAAAAATCGAACTTTGTATCGAACACATTCAATTATCTGTTAAGATGCAATATTACGCGAAAGGGATCATGCCTTTTCGAAAGCATTTTGCCGGATATTTAAAAGGTTTACCGAACGTCGCAAGTTTACGTGCGGATGTGATGCGGATCGAGAATTTAGAGGAATTAGTGGCGCGATTGAATCGGTTTGTTGATGAGAACGAGAATGTGCCGATCTACTCGTAATTTATTTGAATTTTTGGGTTTAGGTGTGGAAGCCAGTATGGTTTAGGGGTTTTGGTTTAGTCCAATGTTAGTTCTAAAACTTAACCCCCTCACCATACAGGCTTCCCAACCAAAACCTTATTTAGAGCTATAAATCTTAATATTATTATGAAAACCTACGACATCATCGTCCTCGGCTCCGGCGGAGGCACAAAGATGGTTTCTCCTGCGGCGCGATTGGGATTAAAAATCGCCTGCATTGAAAAAGATCAATTAGGCGGCACATGCCTAAATCGCGGCTGTATCCCTTCCAAAATGCTCATCCATCCGGCGGATGTGGCGACGCAGGTCAAAGACGCTCACCGGTTTGATATTATCAACAATCCTAATTTTACAGTGAACTTTGAAAAACTGATCACGCGTATTTCAAATACGGTCGATGCGGATTCGCAAAGTATTGTTTTAGGCTACAACAAAAATCCTAATATTGATTTTTATCATTCCACGGGACGATTTGTTTCTAATAAAGTCATTGAAGTCAACGGCGAACAATTAACAGCTGAGAAAATTTTTATTGCCGTCGGCGCGAGGCCCACGATCCCCGCGATCGAGGGATTGGCCGGGACGCCTTATATGACGAGTACCGAAGCGCTTCGCAATACAACACTTCCTAAAAAGCTCATCGTGATCGGCGCGGGATATATTGCCTGTGAATTGGGTTATGCGTACGCAGCCTTGGGAAGCGAAGTCCATTTTTTGGTCCGCAGTCAGTTCTTGCGCGGTGAGGATTTTCAAGTTGTGGAAGAATTCACGAAAGTTTTTTCAAAATATCATCATGTCCATTTAGGCGCGGTTCCTAAAAAAGTGTCTTATAATGGAAAATCATTTACGGTACGGTATCAAAGTAACGATGGCACGTTGCATGATATGACATCTGACGCGCTTCTCGTTGCGACGGGTATTACATCCAATACTGATACATTGACTCTTGAAAACACAAATATCCAATGCCGCGACGGCGGATTTGTGAAGGTTAATGATCGATTGGAAACAAGCGTTCCCGGCGTTTATGCTTTGGGCGATTGCGTGGGGAATTATTTCTTTCGCCATAGCGTCAATTTTGAAGGCGAGTATCTTTTTAACCGCCTTTTCGTCGATAAGAATGACCAGCCGATCTACTATCCGCCTGTTCCGCATGCCATCTTTACTCATCCGCAGATCGCAGGTGTTGGAAAGACTGAGGATCAGCTTAAAAAAGATGGTGTCGATTATGTCATCGGACTTAATCCTTATAAAAGCAGTGCGATGGGCATGGCTCTTCTTTCAGAGCATGGGTTTTGTAAAATTTTAATTGAGCGTTCGACAAGAAAGATTTTAGGCGCGCATATTGTTGGCGAAGAAGCATCGAATATGATCCATATGCTGATCGCGTTTATGAATAAGAACGGAACGCTTGATGATCTTTTAAATATGATCTACATTCATCCGGCGCTTCCGGAAATTGTCAGGAATGCGGCGAGAAAAGCGAAAGAGGCTTTAGGAAAATGATGAAAGATCCCCAACATGCGATTAGCATAAAGAACTTAACAAAATATTATAAAAAATTAAAAGCCCTCGATAATATCAGTTTTGAAGTTAAGCGCGGCGATTTTTTTGCTTTTTTAGGCCCTAACGGCGCCGGGAAAACGACGACGATCAATGTTGTTACGGGGCTTTCCAATTATCAGTCGGGGGAAGTGAAAGTTTTCGGCAATGATGTTACAAAGGATTATATTAATTCCCGCCGATTGATCGGTTTATGCGCGCAGGAATTTAATTTTGATCCTTTTTTAAGTATTCATCAGCTTTTGGTTTATCAGGCCGGATATTTTGGAGTTTTACCTAAAGAAGCATCAAAACGTGCTGATCAGGTTTTAGAACGATTCAAATTAACTGAAAAACGAAATGTCAAACACCGAGCGCTTTCCGGCGGGATGAAAAAAAGGCTGCTGCTCTGCCGGGCGCTCATACATGACCCTAAAATGCTTATTCTCGATGAGCCGACGGCCGGCTGTGACCTTGAATTAAAATATCAGATTTGGGAATCGCTCACCGAACTTAACAAAGAAGGCAAAACGATCTTTTTAACGACGCATTATATGGAAGAAGCGGAAAAGCTTTGTAAAACGATCGGGATCATCAATAAAGGAAAGATAGTCCGCATCGGGGATAAAAAAGATGTTTTGAAAGATAAAAGTCTTGAGGATGTCTTTCTAGAGGTTACCGGCGCGGAATAATTTTAAAATTCTGTGTCATTGCGAGGAGCCCTTGCTTTATCAACGAAGCAATCTTTTAAAAGATCGCTTCGTTATAGAAAAAATAATTTCACCTCGCGATGACACAATTTAGAGAAATATAAACTATGATCACGAATCCTGTTGGTGTAATTGCGTTATCACGACGAGAGATCTTGCGGTTTTTGATCGTTGCCAGCCAAACGATCTTCCCTCCGCTTGTGTCCTCTGCGCTTTTTATGTTCATTTTTGGCGTGGCCATCGGCAGCCGGATCGATTTTTCGCACATGGGGTTGACTTATATCCAATTTATTGTTCCGGGATTGATGACGATGCATTTAATTTCAAGTTCGTATGAGAACACAACGTCATCGCTATTTATTGCCCGTTGGCATAATCATATCCAGGAAGTCCTCTTGGCTCCATTATCATATTTTGAGATGGTCTTAGGATTACTCGCCGGCGGGGTTGTCCGCGGGATAATGGTGTGTTGCGGGGTTTATCTTATTTCTTTGTTTTTTTCATTTTCCGGGATCCAGCATCCTTTTATTCTGCTGTATTTTATGATCACGATCTCAGTTATCTTTGCTTGTGCTGGGATGATCGGTGCGTTGTGGGCGGAGGATTTTAATATGCTCAGCATGTGGAATATCTATGTCATCATGCCGCTTATTTTTATGGGCGGGGTCTTTCATCCGATCAAAATGCTGCCGCAGTTCATGCAAACTTTGTCCGTCTTTAATCCGATGTTTTATTTAGTTCAAGGCATGCGATATAGTTTGATCGGTGTCATCGATACCTCGATCGTCATTTCGATGCTTCTTTCCGGCATCTGGGCGTCGGGATTTTTTTTCTGGACGGTTTATTTATTTAAAACTGGATATAAGTTGCGGACGTAAGTGAGTCATCAGCCATCAGTCATCAGTCATCGGTCACCTGGCAGATGTTAGTTGAAACATTTGACTGATGACTTATTGGATAATTTTTATCGCCAGCGCGTGGATAGTCGTTTTCATTTCATTTTCAAGCAGTTTATATATCTGTTGATGGCACTCTTTAAGGCTTTTTCCTTGAAAATCTGGTGATTGGATCAGCAGTGTAAAATGCCCGCTGTTGTGATCCTTATTACCGTGATGACCCTTGTGTAAGTCGGAGTCATCAATGATCTTAAGAGAACGGATATTTAAAGATTGTCGGAGGATCTGTTCGATCGTTTCTTGTGTTGTCATAGGCGTTAGTCTAGCACAGTTGTCGGTTATTGAAAATTGACTTATCTGATTAAATACGATATCCTTTTAATGGTTATCCTCAAAAAATAATAATGTAGAGACGAGCCGACGGCTCGTCTCTACGCTAATTTGATTTATATATGTCTGAATCCACTTCCATAAAACTTTGCAAACAAATGGCTGATCTTCTTTCTAAGGTCAATCAAAAACAGGAAGCTGTTTATTCTTGGCTTGATCAGCAGGAGAAAACGATCGAACTTCCCTTGTATTCTTCCGTTGACATCCGGGATGCCGGATTTAAAGCCGCTGTCGTTGATACGAATCTTTTTCCCGGCGGGTTTAATAATTTATGCGAACATGGGCTTGCTGACGCGGTGGGTTTTATGAAAGCGGCGATTTTAGCGCGAGTTCCTAAATGCGAGAACATCCTTATTATTGCCGAAGAACACACGCGTAATACCTGGTATTTGGAAAATATCCGTATTCTAGAAGAGATCATCACTAAAGCGGGTTTTCAGGCTCGCATCGCGACGTTTATCAGTGTGGAACCTGCTTTTTGTGATAATGCTAATTATGTGGAATTAGAAACCGCGGCAAACAAACCCGTCCGGATCTTTTGTCTTAAAAAGATCTTAAATAACTATCAACAAGGCCGCCAGCAATATGACCTGATCATTATGAACAATGACCTTACGACGGGAATTCCAGAAATATTGAAAAATTCGAAACTCCCTATTTATCCTTCCCTTCAGGCCGGCTGGCATGCGCGTTTAAAGTCGCATCATTTTGAACTTACACAGGAGCTTATTGATGAATTTGCTAAAATTATCAATATCGATAGCTGGTTCTTTTCATGCTTTTATGATGTTGTTGAGAACGTCAATATCAATGTTGATTTTGACCGTCAGAAATTGATGGAAAAAGCGGAAAATATCTTCAAAAAAGTCGCGGCAAAATATAAAGAGCATGATATTGATGGAAAACCTTATCTTTTTTTAAAATCAGATTCCGGCACTTATGGAATGGGCGTTGAACCCATTGAAAAGCCCGAGGACATCCTTACGCTTAACCGAAAGATCAGGAATAATCTTAATAAGGGAAAAAGCGCTCAAATCATTGATCGTTTTCTCATTCAGGAAGGCGTGCCGACGATCTATAACATTGATGATCAGGTCAGTGAAGTTTCGCTTTATCAGATTGAAAATAATATCATCGGCGGGTTTTATCGGCTCAATTCTCAGAAAACGGATCGGCAGAACCTTAATTCGCAAGGAATGAGTTTTAAAAAAATGTGCCCGCACCTTCCTAAATACGGGATCTGCGGCGTGCATCATGATATGAATATTTTTGATCTTTATCGTATCCTTGCGCGCATTGCTGTTATCGCCGCGCATCGTGAAGTTGTCAGTTTGGAGGCATCAAAACTATGAATTTCTTCTTTTTAATGGATCCGCTGGAATCGATCAACATCAAAAAAGACACGACTTTTATTCTGATGGTCGGCGCTCATCGAGCGGGACATCGGACATTTTATGTCGCCAAAGACGGATTGTCGTTATTAAACGGTGAGCTTGTTGTCGCCGCAACGGAAGTTGTCGCGCAAAAGATCCTTAAACAGCCGTTTATTATAAAAAAGCAATATCTTTTAAATTCAAAAGATATCCACGCGTTCTTTGTCCGGACGGATCCTCCTTTCGACCAGAAATATTTAACTCATACGTGGCTTTTGGATCTCTTGCCAAAGCATATTCCCGTTATCAATAGTCCCAACGGGATCCGTACGGCCAATGAAAAACTTTGGGCGACGCAATTTAGAGCGATCACCCCGCGGGCTTTTATTGGTTCAAAACGGGAATTGCTTCTTGATTTTATTAACAGTGAGAATGAAGTGATTGCCAAACCTCTTAACGGTTTTGGCGGCGGCGGGATCTTTTATATCAAAAAAGGCGATGTGAATACCAAAGTGATCCTTGAAACGTTAAGCCGGAATTTTCGTGATGAGATCAAGCTTCAAAAATATATTCCTGACGCAAAAAATGGTGATAAACGGATCCTTCTTTTGGGCGGCGAGCCTCTTGGCGCTGTTTTGCGTGTCCATGAGAAAGGTGATCATCGCAATAACTTCTTTGCCGGTGGAAAACCAAAGTCAACGCTGATCACAAAACGCGATCTGGAGATCATTGGTATTCTTAAACCTAAGCTTAAAGAACTGGGTTTGTATTTTGTCGGCATTGATATTATTGGCGGATATTTGATCGAAGTGAACGTCACCTCGCCGACATGTTTGCAGGAAATGAATGCGCTTTATGATAAACAATTGGAAGATCAAGTTATTGAATTTACTGAGAAATTGATTGACCCTTTGGAAAATTAAAAGATAATCTAGTGAAGCGTCGTTCGTGCCTGCCCTGGCAAGCGCAATTGGCAGGCCAGGGAAGCGCTCCACGTTTCACGCTTCACACTTCACGAGATTGGAAAGAATTATGAAAGTATCATTGTTTTACAGAACAACATGTCCTTATTGCCAAAAAGTATTAAGCTTCATGAAGCAGAATAATATCCAGATCCCCATAGATGATATTTCCGACAATAAGAATCTTGAGAATCTGATCAAGATCGGCGGAAAGAAACAAGTCCCTTGCCTTTTGATCGATGGGAAAGCGATGTATGAGTCGGACGATATTATCAAATGGCTTTCTGCGAATGCGGTGAGATCATGATCTTGGATGACATTAAAAAGATCATTGAATCCTCAGTTCCCAACGCGAAAGCGTATATTTTTGATCCCATGCACGACGGCCAGCATTTGGAGGCGATCGTTGTGAGTTCTTCTTTTGAAGGCATCATGCTTGTTAAACAGCATCAAATGGTGATGAAGCCTCTTAAGGAAGCTTTCGCGCAAAGTGTGCATGCATTGTCGTTAAAAACGTTTACACCGGCGAAGTGGAATGAGGTTAGATCACAATATCCAATTAGGGATTAACATAAGGTTGAGTTTGTCAACTTTGTGTCATTGCGAGGAGCCATTTTTTTCACATTGTCGGCGACGAAGCAATCTATTTAAAAGATTGCTTCGGCCGAAAAACGGCCTCGCAATGACACAGAGGTTAAAATAAATGGTGTTAAGGATTGAAACATGAGTATTGTTGCCACAGTTAATCGTTTCTTCAAAACACAGCGGCTGATCGGTTATGCGAAGGATCTGAATTCTGACTGCCAGAAGTCATCGAGCCTTGAGGAGCTGATTGATACGGTGTTAAGTTCAAAAAAGTTCTCACTTGTGCAAAAACGGCCGGAGATCTTAAAGTTGGTTGAGTTAGTTAAGGACCTTAAACCAAAGGTCATTTGCGATATCGGTTCTTCCGGCGGTGGCACAGTTCGGCTCTTCTCACAGTGCGCGGACTCAAGTACAAGAATTTTGAGTGTTGATATAAATAACACAAGCCTAAGACAGCAGTCATTTCCTCATTTATTAAAGGACGAGCAGAAGATCACGGTGTTTCAAGGAAGCTCTTATGCGCCGGAGACGATCGCTTATTTGAAGGATTGGCTCAAAGGTGAAAAAATAGATCTTTTATTTATCGACGGCGATCATTCCTATCATGGCGTCTCACAAGATTATATTTTGTACTCCCCTTTCGTCCGCGCCGGCGGGATCATTGGTTTTCATGATATCGTTGCTGATTTTAAAACCCGTTTCGGCATCGAAACCCCCGCTTATGTTGGCGAAGTGCCAAAATTTTGGCAGGAATTAAAGAAACAGGGATTGAAAACTCAGGAATTTATTGAGAATGTAGATCAGGATGGGTTTGGGATTGGTGTGATTTTTAAGTTGTAAGTGGTAAGTTGTAAGTGATAAGCGGTTCAAAATCTCTTTACTTACAACTTAAAACTTACAACTTACAACTATAAAAAGGAGACTAAAATGGACGACAAAATCAAACAAAGAATCGAAAACGATATCAAGAACAACAAAGTTTTTTTGTATATGAAAGGCACCGCCGAAGCCCCCATGTGCGGATTTTCCGCGCGCGTCGTTGATGTTATCAAAAAACACAATGTCGCCTTTAAAACATTCAACATCCTCTCCGACGAACAGATCCGAAGCGCCGTCAAAGAATACTCCGACTGGCCCACCTTTCCTCAATTATACGTCAACGGCGAACTCGTCGGCGGCTGTGATATCGTGATGGAATTAGAAGGCTCCGGAGAACTGGCGAAGGTTCTTCAATCGGTAAAGTAATAAAGCGATATTTCTATTTCAGTGATTTGTTTTCAGCGAGGTTGCGGATCAAATTGTAAGGATAAATTCCCGACGAGTGTCCGTCGTTCCAGATGATTCCGAGTGCGTAATTTCCTAGCGGAAAAACTTCTTTTGCGGCGATGTCTTTGTTCACGTCGGAACCTTTGAGGATCGCCTCTCCGGTTAATTCATTGATGCATAACGCGCATTGGCAATTGGCGCGCAGATCGTGGTTAGAAATGCTGATCGGCTTTTGGCCTTCAAAAGTCAGGGTGATCTCATTTTGATCAAATTCGATCTTCGGGATCTGTGATTCGCTAATGGATTGTTTGCCAACAGCGCGGATCAGTTTGTCAACGGCAGACATGATGAATTCATTGGCGATCGGCTCATCGATCTTTTGAATGAATTGCGGCAAGATAGGTAGTTCAGCGATCGTTTCTAAGCCAAAACGTTTTGTTAGAGATTGTGTTTGATGATTCCCGAAAATATAATGTTTTTTATCACAATTGTCGCAAATAAAATACGACATGTTTTCAATAAGCCCTAAAATAGGGACATTCACCCGCTCAAACATCAAGATCCCTCGAGAAACATCAACGAGCGATAACGTTTGCGGTGTTGTGACAATGACAGCGCCGTTTAAACGGAGCATTTGCGTGATCGTTAACTGCACATCGCCGGTTCCGGGGGGCATATCGATAAATAAATAATCCAGCTCTCCCCAGTCCGTTCCGACCAGAAGTTGCTGGACGTAGCGTGTCACGATCGGCCCGCGCATGACCGCCGGGGCATCGCCTAAGAGAAATCCAAAGCTCATCAGTTTTAAATTATTCTTTTCGACAGGGATGAGTTGTTTGTGTTCATTCTGATAAAGATCGACTTTGTTTAAATTAAAAAGTGTCGGGATCGATGGCCCATGGATGTCGCAGTCAACGAGGCCGACTTTATATCCTCGACGGGCAAGCTCCATCGCGAAATATCCGGCGACGGTTGATTTCCCAACGCCGCCTTTGCAGGAGGAAATGGCAATAATGGACCGGACGTTCTTTAATGTTTGAGTTGGGGCCGCATTTTGAGGCATCGCTTTTTGCGGCAATACTGTCATGTTGACGGAAACTTTTGTGATTCCTTTTAGTTTTAAAAGATTATCTTCCGCGCTTTTTTTAAATGTTTCTTTGACCGGACAGGCGGGAGTTGTTAACGCAAGATCGAGCGAAATGTGACTTCCTTCGATCTTAATATTTTGGACAAAGCCCAGAGAAACGATATCTTTGTTGAAATCAGGATCGATGATCGTTTTTAAGGCGTTGTTGACGTCGGTTTCGTTTATCATATTTGATGATTTTGTGTTATCGTGGAGACACAACACTTTAATTATAAAAATGTGCGAATGAATAAAAAATATGTTATCCTTATAACTTCACAAGCATACACGAAGTTAAAAATCTTTGCAAGTCATTCGTAAGAAGACTCTTATAAAAATCGACTAAAATAAAATCTTGTCAAGGAAACGACTTTTGTGATAGGATAACCACTTAAAAATCAGGGAAAATTATGTCTGCAAAAAAATCAAAACAACCTCAAATAAAAAAACAATTGACCGGCGGCGAAGCTCTTGTTCGTTGTTTGGAAGATCTTGGTGTTGAATATATCTGGGGCCTTTCCGGTGGCGCTGCTATTCCTATTTTTGACGCGCTCGTAGGATCAAAGATCAAGTTAATTTTAGTCCGCCATGAACAAGGTGCCACACATATTGCCGACGGATATGCCCGCGCGACCGGGAAACCTGGAGTTGTTCTTGTGACATCGGGTCCGGGTGCGACCAATACCGTTACGGGAATCATGACCGCTCATATGGACTCGATCCCGATGATCGTTTTGACCGGTCAGACGATCAGTTCTATGCTCGGCAAAGATGCCTTTCAGGAATCAGATATTTTTGGCATTACGATGCCGGTCGTTAAGCATAGCTATTTGGTCAGAAACACTAATGACATTCCGCGCATTGTGAAAGAAGCTTTTCATATTGCTAATACCGGCCGGCCTGGTCCTGTTCTGATCGATCTTCCTAAAGATATTACATCTGGTCCTTTTTCTGCAGCGACTCTTGATCCTGAGATGGATATTCCAGGATATAAAGTCCGGGAAAAATGTCCTAAAAAAGATATTGTTAAGATGGCGAAATTGTTCAAAGGTTCCAAACGCCCTCTTCTTTTGATCGGTCATGGTGCTGTTTTATCACGCGCGCATAAAGAGATCGCGGTGTTGGCTAGAAAATTAGGCGCAGCCGTGACAAATACACTTTTAGGTAAAGGCGCATTTCCTGAAACTGATCCTCTTTCAATGGGGATGCTTGGAATGCATGGGACTGCTTACGCGAATAAAGCATTGACTCGCTGTGATCTTATTTTGTCGATTGGTTCCCGCTGGGATGATCGCATTAATGGCAAAAATGATGAATTCTGTATTGGCGCGAAAAAGTTGCACATTGATATCGATCCAGCTGAAATCGGAAAAATTGTTAAACCTGACGCTTCTTGTGTCGGCGATGCCAAAGAGATCGTGGCTGAACTTATCAAATTAGTTGAGCCTCTGGATACCAAAGAATGGCTTACAGAGTTAGATCATTATCGAAAAAGTTATCCACTTAAGATCAATGATGAAAAGGGGTTGACCGCGCAGCGTGTTATTTCTGATCTTTATGAAGTCACCAAAGGTGATGCGTATGTTACCACCGACGTCGGTCAGCATCAGATGTGGGCCGCACAGTTTTATTTAAGCAATGAAGGAAATAAGTGGCTCTCTTCGGGCGGCGCGGGAACGATGGGTTTTGGTTTTCCGGCGGCGGTCGGTGTGCAATTTGCAAAACCTAAAGATCTTGTTGTTGCTATCGTCGGTGATGGTGGATTTCAAATGACGCTTTTTGAACTCGCGACAGTTTTTATTCATAAATTACCGGTGAAGGTTTTGATCATCGACAACAAATATTTAGGGATGGTTCGCCAATGGCAGGAATTATTTTTTGATAACCGTCTCTCCGGCGTTGATCTTGAAGGAAATCCTGATTTTATAAAACTTGCGGATGCTTATGGCATCAAAGGTGTTCATATTGATAATGTTGCTCACTGTAAAGAGCGGTTAAAAGAAGCGATGGAATATCCTGGCCCGGTCGTTATTCATGCGGAAGTTATCAAAGTTGATAACGTGTTCCCGATGGTTCCGGCTGGAAAAAGTGCGTATCAAATGATCATTGAACCGCCAAATGCGACTACAAAACTTGAAAAACCGACAGGAAGCACGTAATTTGTGAAGTTCGTGTCATTGCGATCCGCCAAAGGCGGAGAAGCAATCTTTTAAAAGATCGCTTCGTTATAGAAAGATCATTCCACCTCGCGATGACACAGTGCAAAAATAAAGGACAGTCCCATGACAGAGATAAAGAAAAAAGATATTCATACGATCAGCATTCTTGTCTCCAATAAACCCGGAGTTTTGGTGCGCTGCGCGCAGGTCTTTGCCCGGAGGGGATTTAATATTGATGCTTTGGTTGTTTCCGCGACGGTCAATCCGAAATATTCACGGATGACGATTACCGCCCAGGGTGACCCTCAAACGCTTGAGCAGATCATCAAACAAAGCGCGAAATTGATCGATGTGATCCATGTAAGCGAACATACAGGGATCGATTCTCTGTCCAAAGAATATGCTCTTATTAAAATCAAAACCACCTCGCAAAATAAAGCTTCGATCATGAAACTTGCCAAAAAATTCCATGTGAAAGTTGTTGATACAACGGACAATATCTTTATTGTCGAACAAGCTGGCACAAGTGACGAACTCGACCGTTTTGAAGTGGAAATGAAGAAATTTCAAGTCCTTGAAATGGTCCGTTCGGGTAAGCTTGTGATGGCTAAAGGGAAAGAAACAACTTAATTGTGAAGCGTCGTTCGTGCCTGCCCTAGCATGTGTGACTTGCAGGCCAGGGCAGCGTGAAGCGAATGCACGCGCTTCACGTTTCACGCTTAACGTTTCACGAGTTAGTTTTTTCTCTGCTCCGCAAGTGAGCATGGCAGGATCTTCGGAAGTTCTTTCGGCGGCAAGATCACTTGCGCGATCTCAACTCCTTCCAATGTTTGTTCAATCGATGTAATTCTGGAACGTTCCGCATCAATATGTTCGTCCTTGATCCCTAAATATTGGGCGATCGATGAACGCAGGGCATCCCACTCCAAATATAAAACAAATTGAGCTTCTTCTTCTTTTAAATTTAGATCAGTTGAAATGGTGTTAAACGGGATCGTCAGGATCTCGGGTAGAGTTTTCATTTTAAAGTAGTCATTAAGACCAGTCCCGCCTTTTATCTCCTGCCCGCAGGTGATCTTGGCATAATCAAAAGAAAGGAACCGCTCTTCACTGTCGAGTTTTAAGGTGATACTTGAGGAACTGTCAGAACAGGGCATATGTTTTTCTCCTTATACAAGTAAGTATAGACAAGAAATCCTTATAAAT
The DNA here is from genome assembly GCA_964348765.1 of uncultured Planctomycetales bacterium. Classification (GTDB taxonomy): domain Bacteria; phylum Omnitrophota; class Gorgyraeia; order Zapsychrales; family Zapsychraceae; genus CAYGEE01. The sequence continues at coordinate 20,839 of CAYGEE010000004.1, forward strand.
CTATTCTTTTAATCCAGGCGCTAATTATTTCGAAAATATTTTGTGTCTGGTTAAAAATAAGGAAATGATCTTCATGAGGATAAAGATGTAAGGTGATGTCCATGTTAGATGACATCCATTTTTTGGTTTGATCTTCAATCGATTGAATCGGAATGCGATCATCTTCGTTTCCTGAAATAATCAGAATAGGTTTCTTTAGCCATTGATCAATAAATATTTTTGTGTTGAGTAAATGAGGTTCGATAACCGGTGAAATATAGATGAGTCCTTTAAATTTGTCAGGAAATTGGCCGGCTAAGCGTGATACGCCGCGTCCGCCGTTAGACAGACCAGCGAGATAAATCTTTTTTTGATCAATCTGCGCAATCTTGGCTGCGTCATCAATGGCTTTTAAAACAAGTTGTGTTCCTTCAGGACGGCTCCAATCACCAAATCCAAGTGTCGGCGCTATGATAATAAAGCCATTTTTTTGGGCGAATTGAGACCATAACCAGGTATAAATCTTGAAATTACCTCCTGCCCCATGCAAAAAAACAATGACGGGCAAAGGTTTTTTGGAAATGTTTGATGGAATGTAGATATAATAATGCTCAGCAGGATTTCTTTGGCCGAGCAATTCTGCTTCGGCTGATCCTAAAACCGAACCTAAATTATAAAAATTCTTGTCCTTTTCCATTTGAATATACAACGGCGTTAGTAAATTCTTTAATTTTTCGGCTTGTGAAATGGTTAAAATCTTATGCAAGCGCGGTAGTATAAAAAAGCCGAGGCGTAATTGATCAATTTCAGGAATTAAATTTGTTATAATGAAGTGATTAAAAGAATATGGTTTAAGGAATCGGTTCGAAACAGGTGAAGAATTTAGATTTTTTCCTGAGGGAATACACAGCAGATTAAAGAGTGTCAAAGTAGCGGATATACCCCAAATGAACTTAAGGTTTCTATTTAATAAGAAACTTCGTGAGCAGAAAGGGATTGTAACCCCCAAGAAACTTAGACCCAGTACGCTTAATCCAAGCAATATACCGCGGATCGTGACAGCTTGAGTTAATAAAAATACAGATCCCAGCAATATCCCTATGTTAAAAATAGTTAAAAGAGTGATGGAAAATTTCTTAAACACGACTAAATTGGGTTCGTATGGAAGGAAGAATTTTAGAGAAGATATTCAATACTAACGGGCGAAACAGATAAAAAAGAAGGAATAAATAGATAACCATTGGATATGCCGCGAATCCCGTCATATCGTCAGGAGCCGTATGTTTCTCTAGATTTAAACCAATGTCAACTAATAATCCAGAGAGTTTATAGGTTGCGGCCCCAAATATAATTTCCATAATTAATTTTAGCGGGATATTTATTTTTTCTTGATCAGAACGATGTAATGCGGTTGGACTTTTTAGTGTTAAGCTGATGAGTCCAATCGGGCCAAGCAGTATGAGCCCAAGCCATTTTTGTGATATTCGTTTAGCCTTGATTAGAGAAAAGAATACTAAACACCAGAATATCGGTATGGGCAATAAAGAGAACGCAGCAGAAAAGCCTCTGTACTGAGAGTTAAAAAAATTGATGATGTTTATCCTAAGATAAACGACCGCCGGGATCGCTAAAAAAAATACTAAACTTAAATAGTAGTATTTCCGATTCATGACGATGAAGGTGGTTGTTTTACCACTCCAAAGCCCCGCCAGTTTGATATTCGGTCACGCGAGTTTCAAAGAAGTTCTTTTCCTTCTTAAGATCAATGATCTCGCTCATCCAGGGAAAGGGATTGCTGGAATTATATAGTTTTGGAAGATTTAATCTCTCTAATCTTCGATCTGCGATGTGCTGGACATATTCGCGCAACGAATCCTGATTAAGCCCTAAAATGCCATTGGGAAGGCAATCTTTAATGTAATTTTTTTCCAGTTCAACAGCGCGCATGATATATTTGGTGAGGAAGTCTTTGAATTCCGCATCCCACACAAAAGGATTTTCTTCGACGATCGCATTGATGAGTTGTAACCCAAAGTTCATGTGAATACTTTCATCGCGCAAGATATACTGGATCTGTTCGCACGTTCCCGGAATACGGTTTTGCCGTCCGAAGGAAAGCATGGTAACGAATCCGCTGTAGAAGAATATTCCTTCAGTGATGCCGTAAAATCCGACGAGGTTTTTGATGAATTTTTGTAAGCCTTCTTTTGTTTTCACATCGATCGTCGGATCTAATATTCCGTCCGTACAGCTCATTGCGTATTGATCCTTGTCGTAGATCGCTTCGACTTCTCGATACATGTTAAACATTTCACCTTCATTTAAGGAAAGCGATTGGACGATGTATTGAAAAGCGTGCACGTGGATGGCTTCTTCAAAGGCTTGTCGTAAAAGATATTGACGGCATTCCGGATTATCCACGATGCGATAGATGGCAAGGACAAGATTGTTGCCAACGAGCGTTTCCGCGGTCGAGAAAAATCCAAGGCTTCTTTTAATGACATGCCGTTCATCGGGTGTGAAAAACTTAGGATTCTTCCATTGTTCGATGTCACGCTGCATGGAAACTTCGGTCGGCATCCAGTGGTTGGCGCAGGCATCCAAATAATAACTCCACGCCCATTTATATTTTATTGGAACCAGTTGGTTGCAATCGACCGTGCGGTCGTTATTGATAATCCTTTTATTATCAACGGTCACCCGTTCTTTAGTCATTTTGATGCAAGAATCAGCCATGAGTTGTTCCTCCAATGTCTTCCCAATTTGATGATTTTATATTTATTGGCACGATTCGCAGTCTTCTTTAGGTTCAACACTTAATTTGATCGGGGCGGCGGCAACGGCCGATTTATCAATAACATGCCCTAGATCGTCACGTTCGCGTTGCCCGACGACGTTGTTGCCGTATTTGCCGGTGTCGAGCGTGCTTTTTTCGATCCGTGTCGCACCCATCGAACGTAAATAATAGGTAGTTTTTAATCCTTTTTCCCATGCGGAGATATACATGTCGCTTACTTTTTTGCCGCTTGGTTTGGCTTGATAAAGATTTAAGGATTGTCCCATGTCGATCCACTTTTGACGGCGGCTGGCGGCTTCAATCAGCCATTCATAGTCGATCTCAAAAGCGGTCGCGTATTTTCGTTTGATATCTTCAGGGATCCGTTGGATCTCTTGAATGCTTCCGTCGAAATACTTAAGATCATCGATCATTTCTTTGTCCCAAAGCCCTAACTTCTTTAGATCGTTCACCAAATATTCATTGGCAACGGTGAATTCTCCGGAGAGGTTGCTTTTGACAAAGATGTTCTTGTAGATCGGCTCAATGGATGCTGTGACACCGACGATATTTCCAATTGTTGCCGTCGGAGCGATCGCCATGATCAAACTGTTACGTAAACCGTGTTTTTTAAGTTCTGCACGAACAGGATTCCAATCCATTTTTGAAGATCGGTCAACTGTTAAGTAATCGCCTCGTTCTTTTTCAAGAAGATCGAGCGTATCAATAGGCAGATATCCGCGATCCCATTTTGACCCGCGATAAGAGCTGTAAGCGCCCTTTTCTTTTGCGAGGTTAATGGAAGCTAAGATCCCATAATATGAAACGGCTTCCATGCTCTCGTCAGCAAAATCAACTGCTTCTTGTGAAGCATAGCTCATATTCTGGATAAAAAGCGCATCCTGAAAACCCATAATGCCTAAGCCTATCGGTCGATGCTTTTGGTTCGCTGTCTGGGATTCCAGTGTTGGATAATAATTAATATCGATAACATTGTCGAGCATTCGGATCGCGGTATTTATCGTTTCTTTTAATAACGCATGATCGATGCCTTTTACAGTTGTGTGCGCAGCAACATTGACGGATCCTAAATTACAAACGGCGGTTTCTTCTTTTGATGTGTTTAAAAGGATCTCGGTGCACAAGTTGGAACTGTGGACAACTCCGACGTGATCCTGCGGTGAACGGACGTTCGAGGGGTCTTTCCACGTGATCCATGGGTGTCCAGTTTCAAAAAGCATGGAAAGCATCTTCCGCCAAAGATCAATGGCGGGCATTGTTTTATAATTACGGATCTTCCCTTCCTTGGCTAATTCTTCATAATGATTGTAACGCCGTTCGAACTCTTGGCCGTAAATATGATGCAGGTCGGAAACATCCTGCGGGCTAAAGAGAGTCCAGTTGCCGTTCTCTTTAACTCTTTTCATGAAAAGATCAGGGATCCACGCGGCTGTGTGCATGTCATGTGTTCGTCGCCGGTCATCACCCGTGTTTTTTCGAAGTTCTAAGAATTCTTCCATGTCAAGATGCCAGACTTCAAGATAAGCGCACATCGCCCCTTGTCTTTTCCCGCCTTGATTGACAGCAAGAGCAGTATCGTTGGCAACTTTCAAAAATGGAATGATCCCTTGGCTTTTACCGTTGGTCCCCTTGATGCGCGCGCCCATGGCTCTGACGTTTGTCCAGTCATTACCGAGTCCGCCGCTCCATTTGGAAAGCATCGCGTCATCCTGGATGCATTTGAAAATATGCAAGAGATCGTCCTCGATCGTTGTTAAGAAACAGGAAGATAATTGCGAATGGATCGTTCCGGAATTAAATAGCGTCGGAGTTGAGGATGTGAATCGGAATGTTGAAAGGACGTTGTAAAATTCAACTGCCTTTTCATTCTTTTGTTTGCCTTCACGTTTAGCAAGCCCCATCGCCACTCTCATCCAGAATGTTTGAGGAAGTTCAAGCCGGCGATCTTGCCAGTGAATAAAATATCGATCGTAAAGCGTTTGCAGGCCCATGTATTTAAAGAGAAAATCTCTTTTTGGTTTAAGGTGAGTGCCTAAAAATTCCAGATCAAATTGTAAAAGATCAGGGCTAAGAAGTTCAAGCTCAACAGCCTTTTTGATGAATTTCGCAAAGTAGGCCGGATATTCCATTTTCATGGCTTCAAAAGTCGCTGGATACCCGAGCGCTTCAAGATATTCTTTGATCAACAAAAGCCGGGCGGCGACAAAACTATAATCCGGTTCGATCTCTAAGAATGATTTTACAGCCATGATATTGGCGGACATGATCTCTTTTTCCGTCATGCCATGATAATAATTTTTTACGGCTTCTTTAAGGATGAGTTCAGATGAAACATTATCTAATCCTTGGCAGCAGGTCTCAAGTTGAAAACGGATCTCTTCTAAATTGATCGGTTTACTGTCGCCTTTTTCGCTTTTGTAAAAAACATTTTTCATCCAGTCTAAGGATGTATCCGTTGTTACTTTTGATCTTTTTGTTTGTTCTCGTCGGATACGTGAACGTTCTTCTCTGTAGATGATGTATCGTCGGGCCACGTCATGATAACCGGCATTCATGAGGTTTTTTTCAACTAAGTCTTGGATCTCTTCAATGTTGATCGATTTTCCGTTTGGCCAGAGAGATTTGATCTCGGTGACAACATTGCCGGTTACTTCCCGGGCAATATCAAGAAGTTGTTCGCTTAAGATGCCGTTATTGGCCGCACGAAACGCTTTGGTGACAGCGTAGGTGATCTTTTCCGGTTTAAAAGAAACGGGTTTTCCTTCACGTTTGGTGATGGAATATAATTCATATAGAGTTCTTCGGGATGAATGGAGTTTTCGGTAATTTGCATAAAGCTCAGCCACGTCAGAGTAACCGTTCTCATAAAGCTGTCGAATAACTTCGTCTTGGATCTCTTCAACGTTAATGTGGTCTTGGGCGGCTTGTCGTTCTTTCATGACGGAAATAATACAGGCGAAAACTTTTTCGGATTTTCGCGAGTCTTCGATCGAAAGTTCCACCTCCCGAGGCATATTATTGTATTCCTTGAACGCATTTCCGATGGCTTTTTTAATGCGTGCCTCGTTAAAAGATACGATCTGTCCGTTGCGTTTTTGAACTTTCATGTCGATTGTTGTGGTAGGTTCTTTGGGCATCTGGTGTTACCTCCGTATAGCGTTGCTCAAATTGGTTAAATAAAATATAGCAAAATTATTGGTGGATTTTATGTTGTTCTTTGAAGATTTTTTAAGAGGTGCAACGGAGGATATATTTGAGTGTATTTGCATTTATGCACAAGATGTTGATATTTTTTACTAACCAGTACTATATATAGTATTTTAAGATAAAATGAACGTCAACGAAATATTGAAAAATTTTAATTTTCAGCTCCCCGACTTGGCGTCGGGAAACTGAAAAAAGTATTTTTATTTTGCTTGTAAAACAGTTTTAAATCGTTTTGAGACAGCTTCCCAATTGATCACGTTCCAAAAAGCTGCGATATAATCAGGACGTCTGTTTTGATATTTTAAATAATAGGCATGCTCCCAAACATCAAGACCGATGATCGGCGAGCCTTTGCAGTCGGAGACATCCATAAGCGGATTGTCTTGGTTTGGTGTTGAACCGATCGTGAGTTTGCCTCCCTTTAAACAAAGCCAAGCCCAGCCGCTGCCAAAACGCGTTGTGGCAGCTTTTGCGAATTGTTCTTTGAGGGCTTCAAAACTTCCGAAGTCACTTTTGATAGCATCAGCGATCTCGCCTGTCGGAGCGCCGCCGGCTTTTGGGCCGATGATCGTCCAGAATAACGAATGATTGTAGTGACCTCCGCCATTGTTTCGGACGGCATTTCGTATATCTTCAGGGAGTTTATTAATATTTGAGATTAGATCTTCTAAGGATTTTGATTCTAGATCGCCTTTTCCAGCGATCGCGGCGTTTAAATTATTCACATACGCGGCGTGGTGTTTGCCGTGATGGATCTCCATTGTCTGTGTATCGATATGCGGTTCGAGCGCGTTTGTAGGGTATGGTAAATTGGGTAATGTAAAAGCCATGGGAAGCCTCCTTTTTTCTCTAAAGAATTACTTGATATTTTTTAATGCCGCGAGTGCGTCATCATATTTTGGTTCTGTGGTGATCTCTGGAACGATCTGTTTATATCGAAGTGTTCCATTGCTGTCAACGATCAAAATCGCTCTGGCCAGTAAACGTAAACCTTTGATTAAAAGTCCATAAGCTTGGCCAAAATTAGCATCGCGATGATCGGAAAGAGTTTTAAGTTTGTCGCATCCGGTTGCTCCGCACCAGCGTTTTTGCGCGAACGGTAAGTCCATACTGATTGTCAAGATGACGACATCATTGCCTAATTTTCCGGCTTCTTGATTAAATCTTTTTGTCTGTAGATCACATATTCCTGTGTCTAAAGATGGAACGACTGATAAAATAACGCGTTTGCCTTTCAAAGAAGAAAGTTTAAATTCAGAAAGGTCATTGGCAACCAATGTACAATCCGGCGCGGATGCCCCGACATGGACATCAGTTCCTAAGAGGGTAACAGGATTTCCTTTCATTGTGACAGCTGTTAAGGTGCTCGACATGAAAAACTCCTTTCAAATTAAGTGAATTATTCTAAGAATTTTTTATACGTCATCCCGGCGAGAACGCCTCCAACGACCGGTCCAACCCAATATAACCATAAATTCTGTAATCCCCCGCCTAATAATGCCGGGCCTAAATGCCGTGCTGGATTCATTGCAGCACCTGAGATTGGGCCGCCGATCAAAATATCAAGGGCAACAGTTAATCCGATAAAAAGTCCGCCGACTTTCGGCGCCCGTTTATCAACCGCCGTGCCGTAAACAACAAAAACCAAAAAGAATGTTAGGATGAGTTCCGTTAATAATCCCATCGGGATCGTGATATTGGCACCCAACGCAGGCGTTCCCATGCCGACCGCCACAAGGGCTGATTGCGGAACGCATAAATTAATAAGCGCTGCGGCAAAGATCGCTCCAGAGCACTGAGCGATGACATAGCCAATGGTGTTCTGTATATCGATCTTTCCTGCTGAAAATAATCCTATTGTGACCGCCGGGTTTAAGTGGCCTCCGCTAACGGCAGCGGTTGCACTGACCATGACCGCGATCGTTAATCCGTGAGCCAAAGCGATACCGACCAGCCCGCTTTTACCGCCGGAAAGATAGTCCGCTGCGATCGCGCCGACACCGACGAAAATGAGTGCAAATGTCCCGATAAATTCGGCGACGAGTGCTTTGTAATTCATTGCTTCTCCTTTATTTTTTAATGAAAGGCTCATAAGGGTTGTTCTTGCTCGATTTGGTGTTTTTATAATACTAAAATTGATTTTTTTGTCAAACAAAATCAAGGCAAACTTTTAAATTTTTGCTGATATTTTATTGTTCTGACGAGAGGTTGTGTTAAGATTAACAAGATTTGTAATGTGTGTCATTGCGAGCGAAGCGAAGCAATCTTTTAAAGAGATTGCGTCATCCCCTTCGAGGTTCGCAATGACATAAAGAGTATGAATAATAGGACTTTCGTGTTTGAATACCGTCCTGTGTCTTTGCGAGGCCGCTTTTCGGCCGAAGCAATCTTTTTAAAAGATTGCTTCGCAAAAAGCGCTCGCAATGACACAAACGCGAAAGTCCCAAATAAATCTAATTTAGCAGATCAATTGAAATATTTAAATTCGAAAGGACTTCTCTCATGTTCACTTACAAAACAAAGATCCGTTTGCACGACACTGATGCCGCGGGGATTTTATTCTTTAGTCATCAATTCGAGATCATTCACGATGCTTATGAATGTGTTTTGGAGCAGATGGGTTTCGGGTTCGCAGAGCTTATTAAAAAGAAGAATTTCTTTTTACCGATTGTTCACGCCGAATCGGATTATAAAGCTCCTCTTTATGTCGGAGACAAGATCACTGTTGAGGTGATCCTGGATCAAGTGGGAACATCATCTTTTAGTTTTGCTTACCGGATCATCAAAGAAGGCGGCCTTCTCGTCGGAACGGCCCGTACAGTGCATGTGACGATCGATAATAAATCTCGAAAGAAGATCTCTCTTCCCGCCGCGATGAAGAAAGAGATCTTGAAGATCTATCAGAGAGATAAAAAGGGATAAATTTTGTAATTAAAAAATGTAGAGACGAGCCGATGGCTCGTCTCTACTGTTTAAAGAATTGCTTCTAAATTTGGATTTTTATTCTTCACCAGTTCCGCAAGACGCTTTCGGCTGGTTTTTATGCTGTTATTCATTTCCCATTCTTTGAGCCAAAGATAGAATTCTTCCGGGATCTTGTAGGATTGGAGTTTGCTACGGAGGGTTTCGATCAGTTGTTTTTTGTTGATCTTAGAATCCGGATCTCTTCTGATAAATGCAACCGGACGGTATCCGAATTCTTGATTCTCGACCGGAACGACGATCGCTTGTTCAACGCCGTTGATCTGGCACAACAGCTGTTCGATCTCCTCGGGTTGGATGTTCTCTCCGCCGGAAACGAACATATTGTCTTTGCGCCCGCGGACCATTAAATAAGCCCCTTCGATCAAAAGTCCGAGATCGCCTGTATGGAACCATCCGTCTTTATCAATGGGCAGTTTTATGGAAGTTCCGCTGATATATCCTTTAAATAATGTTTCGCCTTTAATTAATATTTCCCGTTCATCGGAGATCTTTACTTGCACATGTTTTAGGATCTTGGCTCGCTGTGTCTTTGGATCAGCTGTGATCTTTTCGGATGTTGCTACTTGGGATGAGACTTCTGTTAGACCATAGCTTAAGTGAATGGGCAGATTGATCGCGATCGCTTTTTCGATGAGCGATCTGGGGATCGAGCTGCCGCCGATCAAAATGGATTTGACTGTCTTTAACGGTGCTTCATTGGCTTTTGATTGTAAGAGCCGAAATAATTGAGTTGTTACAAGCGATAAATGTGTGACATTGTATTTTAAGATCGTTTCAATGATATTCTCCCCAGGATTGGGAATAACGACGGTTGCTTTTGCGGCGAGTGCGCGGAATAAAATACTTATGCCGCTCACATGATACAACGGCAGTGATAATAGCCAATGATCCCCTGTTTTAAATGGAATATTCTCATTTGAAGCCAGCGCGTTGTGATAATGATTTCCGATCGTCGAGATCGCGGCTTTGGGGTTTGCGCTGCTGCCGGATGTAAACAGGATCGTCGCGCTATTATTTAATGGGAACTCGAGAGGTTTGATATTAGTAGTTTTTAAGTCCAGGATCTGTGTTTGAACAATATCCGAAAGATTAAATTTCTTGATCGAGACTTCTTTCAAGCTGACAAGGTCAACTCCAGAACCAAATAAAAATTTGCATCCGATCTGTTTTAATTGTTCTTCGATCGCTTCGATCGGCAAAAGCGGATTAAGTGGACAAGCCACTGCACCAACGGCCCAGAGGCTTAAGAGAACAATGAGATAATTTGCATCATTTTGATGGCAGATCCCAATACGGTCTGTCGCTTTGATCCCTAAGATCTTCAGATCTTGCGCGGTTGCGCTTACGATCTTAGAAAGCTCGTTGTAAGTGATGACCCGTGCGCCCATGATGATCGCGGGCTGATCACTTGCTTCCAAAGAAATTGTTGCTTTTTTGAATGTCAGACCTTCGATCATAGGATCTGTTTTAGTTGGTCAAAATGAATGTCATGAGAACGGATCATTCGGTTGCTGATATCGATCTTTCCGCCCTTGATCTCAAGGTTTTGGCGAAGTAAATTATTTTCGAACCATTTCCCCGTGTCCAAACCCGCCGCACGATCGCGTGACGTGTAGGCTCCGGCTAAATTGACAAGTGTTAAAAGCCCAATATCGGACTCAAAACTTGAACTGACCACTATATCTATAGCATAATTTCTCGCTGTTTGGATAATTTGCCATACTTTTTCAATTCCGCCAATAACGGTGGGTTTAAGGACAAGAACATCGACGCCTTCTACGGATTTTAATTTTTCAAAATCCAAGGTTTGCAAAGTTTCATCGAGTGCAACGGGAATGGTTGTTTTATTGAAAAACTCCGGGATCCTGTCAATATCACGAAAAGGTTCTTCGATGTAATCCATGGCGGCAAGACCAACTTCCTCACCGAAACGCACGGCCTCTTCATAGTCCCAAGTTTGATTGGCATCAAGATGTAACAATGCTTTACCATTAATGGTTTCATTAACGATCCGGACTTTTTCTATTTCATCTTCAATGTGCTCTCCGACTTTTAATTTAAGATCAACAAAGCCTTTTGCTAATAGTTCAGCCGTTTGTGTTTTAACCGTTTCTTTACTCCCTGATATCAGTCCCGTGATGCGGACGTTGGTATGGAATTCTTCTGAAATGATCTTATGTAACGGGACTTTTTTACTGTTGGCGATCAAATTCAGAACAGCCATCTCGATCCCAAATTGAACAGATGGCACAAGTCTCAAGTTTTTGAACCACTTTTTAAATCCGCCGTTAAGACGTTCGATCCCTGAAGGAACATTATTATTTGTCAGGAAATCTTGCAACGAAAGGATCTGTTTACTGGCGATCTCAAAACTTTCTTTGCTTAAGGCCGGCAACGGGGATATTTCTCCAAACCCTTCCTCTCCTTTATTAGATATTAACTGAAGGATCATTCCTCGTCGGGTGCTTAACTGCAAACCATGTACAACGAGCGGCCGGGCGAGCGGTAAGGTGTATTGATAAACTTTAAATTCAGCGATCTTCATATGATCCATCCGATGGAAAATAGAATTGAATATACAAAAAGAAGTATTCCTGTGGTGGCGAGTTCTTTATTAAGTTCTTCACCGCGACTTGCGTTTAGGACATTGTTTAAAGTTGGGATCGAAAAGATCGCGATCGTAACGCAAAGAAGCGTTGCCGGATGATCCATTGTTACGGAATAAACAAGGACCGGGATCAAACACGCGCCGATCATGCAAAATAAATATTCCATTTTAGCGAAATCTTTTCCAAATCGGACAGCGAGCGTTTTTTTGTTGGATTTGCGATCCGTATCGATATCGCGTAAATTATTCACAGCGAGGATCCCCGCAGAAAATAATCCCGGCGCAATGCCAGCAAGAATGACCCCTAAATTCATTTCAAAAGATTGAACATAATAGGTCCCGGCAACAGCCACAGGCCCGAAGAAAATAAAAACAAAAATATCGCCTAGCCCAAGATATCCTAAAGGCTTCGGTCCGGCGGTATAAAGGATCGCTGAGAGGATCGATGTTACTGCGATCACAGCGATCGGCAGGCCTCCTCTTTGATAAACAAAATATGAAACAATACTCGCGAGCAGGAACGTGATGATAATGCCGATCATCATGTGAAGCGGTTTGATGAGCCCGGCTTGCGTGACACGGATCGGTCCTTTTCGTTCAGCCGTATCTGCGCCTTTTTTAAAATCAAAATAATCGTTAACGAGATTCGTTCCGATCTGTAATAGGAGTGCTCCGAATAAGCATAAAATAGCCGTCGGCCAATGCCAGATCCCATCACCAAAGGCCATGGCGGTTCCGATCAATACGGGACTAACGGACGCTAGGAGTGTTTTGGGGCGGATGGCGAGGAGCCAGTTTTTGATATGTGAATTTAACATTTGAGTGGTCAGTGGTCAGTGGTCAGTGGTCAGTTCAGAAATTCTGAACACTGATCACTGGTCACTGAGCACTAAATTATGGTCTTTTCGGAAATTTTGAAAAATCTGGCTTTCGTTTCTGCACGAAGGCGTTTCGTCCTTCTTGTCCTTCTTCGGTCATATAAAAAAGCATTGTGGCATTACCGGCGAGTTCCTGTAATCCGGCTTGGCCGTCGCAATCAGCGTTGAGCGCGGCTTTTAGACAGCGGATCGCAATTGGTGAATTAACGAGGATCTCGCGGCACCATTGAACAGTTTCTTTTTCTAATTTATTGTAAGGGACAACTTTATTGACCAATCCCATTTCAAGGGCTTCTTTGGCATTATATTGCCGGCAAAGAAACCAAATTTCACGTGCCTTCTTTTGTCCGACGATGCGGGCCATGTAGCTTGCTCCATATCCGCCGTCAAAGGAGCCAACTTTTGGTCCTGTTTGACCAAAGCGTGCGTTGTCAGCGGCGATCGAGATATCACATAATAGATGTAAAATATGTCCGCCGCCGATTGCGTAACCAGCGATCATGGCAATAATAGGTTTTGGGCATGTCCGCATTTGGCGTTGAAAATCAAGGACGTTCAAGCGATTCGTTCCATCCATATCTTTATATCCGGCATCGCCACGGATCTTTTGGTCGCCACCGGAACAGAACGCGTCTTTTCCTTCTCCAGTTAAAATAACGACACCGATCTTTTCATCATCGCGTGCATCAGATAAAGCTTCCGACATTTCTCTGACCGTTAGCGGACGAAAGGCATTTCGTACTTCTGGACGGTTGATCGTGATTTTCGCAATGCCGTCGTATTTTTGATATTTAATATCGGTAAATTTGCGAGCGTCAATCCACTTGATTGATGATGTGTTCTTTGCGGGCATAACTTACAGTCTGTTCGCTGATCGGGTTTTGACGGAAGGTTTGTTCGCCATCGAGGGAAACGCTTGCTGAACACTTTTTAAAAAGCGCAGATAATCGTCTAAAGAGCGGGAAACAAGCGAATCGTACTTTTTGCTTGTAGCAAAACTCGCCCCGCGTTTTTTTGACTTAGCATCTTTCTTTAATTCTTTTTTTTCAATGTTTGACAGCATCTTCCGCTCTCCTTATGATCTGATCTAATTCTTTTTCCCGTTCAAAAAGCGAAAAGTATTCCCGGATTAGTTCGAAGTTTAAGCTATTCCAATTTGCTTTCATTAAAGCTTCAATGTCCGCCATGTCTTGATGGAATCTTGACGGGTCATTGGAGCTCGCTTGAACCTTAAGCCCGATCATATCTTCGGGTAAAATGACTTTTACTGTAAAAGAACCGTTTAAAACACTATCCGGTTTAGCTCGTTCTAAGATCTCTTTTGTGTATTTTCGATGCGCCAGTAAGAAATCGACTCGTCCTAATGGTTTTAATTTTCCGCCAAAGTTGATAACGTCTTCACTTTCATGCAATATATCATAGCCGAAAGAGCTTAACAACGATTTTATCTTGCTGGAATCTTTCCTATCAACAAGGAAATCAATATCCTGTGTCGCCCGAGAATGCCCTGCCGTGTGCATGGCAAAACCGCCGATCAAAGCTGCGCGGATCTTTTCTTTTTTGAAACCATCAAGCAATATTTTGAAAACGGATTCAAAGTCCACGGTTCTCCTTGCAGTGATCGTAAATAGGTGAAACGAGTGAAATTATAACATTTATTTAAGCCAGAAGGCAAATTTATTTTGGGAGAGAACTTGCGCGTTAGTGGTAATTAGTTGTCATTTTTATGAATAAGAAAGATTTATAATATCCCCGCCATCAAGCGTAAAATGGAACTGCGCAGCCGGACAAAAACGGAAGCGTCTTTGATATCGCTTAAAAGAATTTCTTTGGATTGTTCTAAGTCGCGTTTGATCTGTGCGTCAATGCCTTGAGTTAACTTTTCCTGATAAAAAACAGTATTGATCTCATAATTTAATTTTAAACTACGGATGTCAAAGTTTGCTGTTCCAATTGTGCTGATCTTTCCATCGATTGAGACAATCTTCGCGTGCATAAATCCAGCTTTATACTGATAAATTTTAACTCCCGCACGCAAGAGTTCATCAAAATAAGAAAAGGCCGCCCAGTAAGGGATAAGATTATCTGGAACACCCATCATAAGCACCGTGACCTTGACCCCGCGCATGGACGCTGTTTTTAAGGCCATAAGTAAACTATCGTCGGGGATAAAATACGGCGAGACGATGTAAATATTTTTTTGAGCGGCGGTAATGAGCGTAAAATACAATTGTAAAATGGAATACCATGTGGAATCAAACCCGGAGGTCGGCAATTGGATCGGCAAATCACCTTTTAAATCCCCTTTTTCTGGGATGGCCGTAAAATATTTTGCATCAAAAATAGCTTCTTTCTCAACGGTGTTATACCAATCAATAGCGAAAACGGCCTGTAAAATACCCACCGCCTCTCCTTCCAGCCTTAAATGCGTATCGCGCCAGGATTTATATTTTTTCCCGCCGTCGATATATTCCTGCCCGACGTTCATTCCGCCGGTATATCCAATGTTCCCATCGATTACGACGATCTTTCTATGGTTGCGATAATTAAGCGTATGGGCTTTAAAATTAGACAAATAATTAAAAAAAGGATAAATTTCAATTTTCTCTTTTCGTAATTCTTTGATGTATTTATTCTTCAGCAAAAAAAGACACCCTGAAAAATCATAGAGAATGCGGATCTCGACACCTTCTTTGGCTTTTTCAATTAAAAGTTTTTTGATCTTTCGGCCAAGTGTATCCTCCGAGCGCCAAATAAAATATTGCAAGTGGATAAATTGTTTAGCATTTTTAATATCCTCAAAAAGACTTTCAAATTTGGATTTCCCGTCATGAAAAATTTTGACTTTATTGTTTGTCGTCAACAACGCTCGCGAATTACGGTATAACAGCGTCATCAGATCATCTTGATAGACGGATGAATTCTTTTTAAGCTGCTGGATCGCTTGGTCCTGAAGGTCCGTCAACGGTTTAAAAAGATTAACAAGGTTTTTTGCTTCAAACTGCGGCAGCCGGCGTTTATGGTCGTAACTATTTTTCCAATTACGTCCAAACATCATATAAATAAAAAATCCAAAAATAGGAAAAATAATAATGATAAAGATCCAGGCAAATGTTTCCGCTGGTTCTCTGTTTTCCAAAAGAAGCGAAATAAGTGCCCATAAACATCCGATATAAAAAACAAGTAAAAGAATAAAAGAAAGATGCATTAGATTTCAAACTCCGCGATGATGGGTAAATGATCCGAGGCAATTCTCGTCGATCTGCTGCGAGGGATCTCGATGTTTTTTAAAGTCAGGTGTTTGTTAAAAAAGATATGATCAAGCTCAATAAAAGGCATAAAACTCATGAATGTCTTTTTTCTTTTAAACTTGGAACATATTTTCACTTCTTGGAAATGTTCCGAAAGCAGATGATAGGGTTTGGAACGCGGCCCCGCGTTAAAATCTCCGCAGAGTATCATCGGCTTATTTTCTTTTTGGGCTTTGCCCAGCCACGTATCATCCAAAAGCGCTTTGACTTGAACCAATCGTTCAGCGCTTCTTAATCCCAAATGGGTGTTTATTAAATGAAGTTCTTTATTTTCAATCTTAATATTACACCAAATCGCTTCTCGCGGCTGCAATAAAATATTAATGCCCCGCACTTTAGGCAAAATCGACGGATGGTTGGGCAGGTGGCCTGCTCTTTTAATTTCCAAAGGATACCGGCTCATAATAGAAATCCCGAAATCTTCTCCCTCAACGGCGATAGCGGGTTGAAAATGACAATGCATACGCAGATGCTGCGCGATGATTAAAGGCTGGTCGATGTTTTTGGTGGCATGGCGATGGATCTTTAATTCCTGCAAAGCCACGATATCGGGATTAAAACTTTCAATCACTTTCGCGATCCGCTCCGGAATAATTTTCCCATCCATCCCGCGGCAGCTGTGGACATTGTAGGTCATGACTCGGATTGTAGGCATAAGAAATTTTTACCAATTTAAAAGTATTTTATTTAAACTAACCGATATCTCGCCCCGCGTGTTTTGCCATCCTTGACGACCAAACCGGATTTTACTAATGGGTTTATGAGTTGATTAACCCTCGCGCGGTTAATATTCATGAGTTTGGAAATTTGCGTTGATCCCAAGTGTTTAGTATTTAAAATTTTTAACAGCTCTTCTTGTTTAGGTGTTAAGGCAATATTTTTTCGCTTAAACTGCAATGTTTTGGCTTTTAGACGCGAGGTTATATTTCTGGTTGAGTCGAGTAATCCTTCCGCTACGTATTCCACCCAATAAGTATAATCACCGTCCAATTCGCGGGCTTGCTGGATCTTTTCATAGTAGCGGTCTCGATCGTTTGCAAAAAATTCATCGATCCCTAGCGTGAAAGCTGGTTCATAATTTTTTTTAAAAAGCAGCCACTGCGACGCGGCGCGAGCGGCACGCCCGTTACCATCTATAAAAGGATGGATTGTCACAAACTCATGATGAAAAATAGCTGAACGAATGACAGGGTGAACATCGTCCGCGTTTTTTAGCCATCGAAAGAGATTCGTCATCCTTTTAGCGACATTGTCCGGGGCTGGGGGCGTGAAAATGCGGATATTTTTTGCGTTGACAATATAATTTTGTATCGTCCGATACTTCCCCGAGCGATTCGAGGCTAAAAGGTTTTTACTTATCAGTTTGTGAATATTAAGAAGGTTTCGTTCTGTAAAAGGCCTTTTTCTGTTTTTTATAATAAACCGCAGCGCTTCATGATAATTCTCAACTTCCATTTTCTGATTTTTATTAGCGATGATGTTTTGATGCGCGCCAAGGGCCTGCACTTGCGCCAGAGAAAGCTCATTGCCCTCGATCTTCGTCGAGGAATGAACGCTGCGGTTTACCGCTTCGCTTTCAAGATTAGTCTTGATCAGAACATCAACAGATTTGTTCTTGATAAGGGTGATCTCACCCGCGATCCTCTCAAGGCAATCCAGAAGATATTTTGTGATCCGATAGTTAGGGTTGAACATAAAACAAGTGTAGCATATTGTATAGGGATTGTATAGGAATTGTATAGGAATTGTATAGGGTGATCAGTTATGATATCACAGGAGCGGCAAATTAAAGAAAAAAGCTAAGGAGTGAATCGCTTCATTCCTTAGCTTTTTTCCTGCAGCTTAATATTTGCTTCCCTCTGACTACTTAACATATATCTTAAATCAAATTAAAATTCAAGCCTTACGCTTCACGAACGACAAATGAAATCTAAAAATCTTATCCCTATCCCCTAATCGCTAACACGGGGGACAGGTTGCTCATAAATTATTTTCTGACGTGTGGTTCTGGGTACTGCGTTTCTCGGCTGCGTTATAGCGAATTTTGTTGCTATTGGGTGAAAAATCATTGCCGTAAAGCTTAATAAGTTCTCTCCTTCATCTTTTTTCTGGAAGAATGTGTTTGATTTTAGTTAAAAATTCTTCATGCGTTAATTTATTAACTGGACGGTGTTTAATTTTTGTACTGGCAGGATATTTTACTAGACAATCGTTGTTTTTCCAATTTGTTTTTGGCCTGATCGGCCTAAAAGTGAATCCTCCGGCACAATTCGGGCAGACATCATGGAGGATCTCTTCGACGCACGTTTTACAAAAAGTACATTCAAACGAACAGATCATCGCCTCCAGCGAATCTGGGGGTAATTTTTTGTTGCAATGTTCACAGGTGGGTCGAAGTTCAAGCATGGTTTTTTAGCTGTTATTGCGATAATCCTTGAAGTCCATCGATGCTTTTTGAATTTTTTTGCTGCCTGTATTCAGATAATTCTTTGGGGCTTTTTTTTGCTGCCCAATCATTTAAAACTTGCCGGTCAGCTTTAAAATCGTAGAGTGGGACGGCAAATCCGCATGAGGTTGACACGCGTGAAACATTTATTTTAATGATACTGCGTATTCCGGGATTGGAAGGAAATAATTTCTTTAATTCTTCGAATTCGTTGCCTGTGTTTGACACCACTCCCGTTCCATGCAATCGCGCAATATTGGGCGGCCCGTCAAAAGCGCAGAACATGACGACGATCCGTCCGTTCTCTTTTAAATGCGCAGTCGTTTCGATCCCGCTTCCGGTCAGATCCATATAACACACAGAATGTTTATCCAAAATGCGGAATGTATCCATTCCCTTAGGAGAACAATTGATGTGTCCCGTAACGCTTAACGGCGATGTGGCAACAAAGAACATTTTTTGTTGCTGCATCCAAATCTGCATTTCGTCTGTGATCTCATCTAAAATTTTGCCCATAAAATCCTACTTTCGCCAAATAATTGAATAATTGGGTCTACATGCTTCCTCCAAAGACAACTCCCCATGCCCATTTAATGATAGCAAAAATAACTAATAAGCATATCCCGAACCCAATCAGCCACAACAAAAGAATTCCTATAGCTCCGAAAATAACTTCGCAAAATTCACCCATTTTGCTTTTTTTATAAATTTTCATACATCCCCCAGTCTACTAGATATCGCTTTGAATATTTATTTTAAAGAGGTTAACGTGTACCATTCACTTTTAAAATGAAACAAAAATTGTAAACGATCTTATGAAACGCAACACTTAATTCCTAAACCAGGGATAGGTCATTCAGAATTTTTTCCCCCGCATAAGGTTCTCGGTACCCTGTGATACGTTTTTCTACATTTTATTGATAGCCCCAATTGAACTATAATTGAAATTATCTAGGAGCATATCTAACACCCAAGATATCATCAAATGTAAATGAATTAATCGCTCCCTTTAATTTTCCAGAGGATGGATTATCCTGAATTTCTTCTTGTTTATTAATTTCATTAATTATTTTCTTTGGTTTTTGAGGTGCCACGGCTCTACAATTATTGCCTTCCCATTTCCATCTTTCAATAATTCCAGAAGAAGTTATAATAAATGTTGTCTTGCACCAAATTAGAAGATTATAAATTGGTTTTTGTTTTGTTACCACTTGCGTTACCCCTCCTGAATATGTCCCCGCATGCGTACCATCAACATAAATGTCACCTTGTGTATCGTATATCCGCTGAAGCTCCTCATAGGTACCACCACCTGTTTGCATATTCTCTTCTTGTACATATTGTATGACACGTTGACCATTTACCATAACATAGGCATTGTTTGGGTATCCCCAAGAAGAAATCAATGCTGTTTCACTATCCCCCACCCAAGTGTCCAATACTGCTTCATATCCTGCCGTCGTAGCACAGCCAGCCAACCCCAAGCATAACGCTAAAAATAAGAACTGTTTCATATAATCCCCCTTGATTTATTTATACCTTTTTCTACTCTTTAACTTTAGATATTCTGTACAGTAGTCTACAAAAGCTCGTTCTTCCTCTAACCAAACTTCTCTTTTATTAACGAGTTCTTTAAGATTGCTTTTTATTTGATCTTCAGTTATCAAACTCTGCAATAAATTTGCAAAAACTACAAAAGCTTTATATGTTTTTTGGAATCCCTTCCAAATTTCCTTGTTTTCTAATCTTCTTATCTGAAAACTAATTAACTCAAGTTTTGGAAAATAATCCACATCAATGGTTTCATAGAAATTTTTAAAATCTCTCTCAACTTCTAGTTTTAATATTTTATCAGAGGAAAAATTAAGAAATTTAACTGCATCGAAAATAATTTCTTCTTCTTTCTTCTCTATTGATACTCTATGT
>CAYGEE010000005.1:0-15209 GCA_964348765.1 uncultured Planctomycetales bacterium
ATTGTTACATCTTGAAAGTTGTTGATCCTGCGGGATTCTTACGAAAATTAGCAAAGAAATTTTATGGGAATACTTCTGAGAAGATCCGGCCAATCGCAGTTACGGGTACGAATGGGAAAACGACGGTTGCGTATTTAATTGAATCAATTTTCCAGAAAAACAATAAAAGTTGTGGAGTGATCGGAACGGTGAATTACCGTTTTGGTTCTTTTATCCGTCCATCATTAAATACGACACCAGGGCTTCTTGAGAATCAACAGCTTTTAATTGAGATGATCAATGAAGGATTGGATTATTGTGTTATGGAAGTTTCAAGTCATGCCCTCGATCAGAAGCGGGTTGATCTGATCGATTTTAAGATTGGGATCTTTACCAACTTGACAAGTGATCATTTAGATTATCATGGCACAAAGGAAAATTATTTTCTGGCGAAGGCAGAATTGTTCATTAATCTGTCTTCGGGAGCTGTTGCGGTCATTAATATCGATGATGTTTATGGCCGAAAATTGATATCTAAAACACAGGCGAAAGTTCTAACTTATGGGATCGAGAATAACGCGAATGTCATGGCTAAAGAAATTGAGATGGGGATCTCGGGAACGAAGTTTAAGCTTTGCATTGATAAAGATGCAGTTGTTGTCCGCACAAAATTGATCGGGATCTATAATGTTTATAATATTCTTGCGGCGAGCGCGTGTGCTTTCAGTGAAGGGGTGAATCTTGAGAAGATAAAAGCTGCTTTGGAAACATTCTTATCAGCTCCCGGCAGGCTTGAGCGGATTGATTGCCAGCAGGATTTCTCTATTTTTATTGATTATGCGCATACTCAGGATGCATTGGAAAATGTTTTAAGAGCGATCCGTCAGACTTCTGATGCGAAGATTATTTTAGTATTCGGCTGCGGCGGTGATAGAGATAAGACAAAGAGGCCTTTGATGGGAAGAGTTGCTAATCAGTGGGCAGATCATTGTATTGTTACCAGTGATAATCCGCGAAGCGAAGATCCGTTGTCGATCATTGATGAGATATTGGAAGGTTTTGATAAGGAGAATTTTGAAGTGGTTGTTCAGAGGGACGAGGCTATCAAAAAAGCTTTGATCATTGCTCAAAAGGGAGATATTGTCCTTTTGGCCGGTAAAGGGCATGAAACATATCAGATCTTTAAGGATCGGACTATTAAATTTGATGAACGAAAAATTATTAGAGAATTCCTGCGATGTTGACGCTTGCTGAAGTATTGAAGGTGACCCAGGGAAAATTATTGAATTCTTTTGAGAAGAGATCGTTTTCGGGAGTGTGTACTGATTCGCGTTCTTTGAAAAAAAATGGTCTTTTTATTGCGATCAAAGGTGATCGTTTTGATGGGCATGATTTTATTGCGGAAGTGATAAAAAAAGGCGCCGGAGGGATCATTGTTTCGAAAGATGTCTTGGTTACCGACGATGTTCCGATCGTTAAAGTTAAGGATACAATAAAAGCATTGGGTTATCTTGCTTTGTTCCATCGAACGAAATTTCATATTCCCGTGATCGCGATAACCGGCAGCGCTGGAAAGACAACCACAAAAGAGATGTTGGCTCATGTTTTATCATCAGGTTTGAAAGTTCTTAAGAATCATAAGACAGAAAATAATCATATGGGAGTGCCTCAGACATTGCTTCGGCTTAATTCGCAGCATCAAGCTATTGTTATTGAAGTTGGGACGAATCAAAAAGGAGATATTCGGTGGCTCACAGAGATCGTTGAGCCGACAATGGCTGTTTATACCAATATTGGTGATTCTCACTTGCTGGGATTGAAAGATCGCAATGGCGTTTTTAAAGAGAAATATGATCTGGTCAAATATATGAAGGGGAAAGGGCGCGTTATTTTTAACGCGGATAATACTTACCTTAGAAGAATAGGTCAGAAAAAGATCAGTCATAAGAAAATAAGCTACGGGATAGAAAATCAGGCGGATATTAAAGCCAGAGAAGTCAGTTTGGATAAAAAAGGGCGTACCCATTTTTTATTAAGTAAAATAGAATTCATTCTCGATACTCCTGCGAAACATAATGTGTATAATGCGCTGGCTGTTATTGCTTGCGCAAAAGAACTCAATATTGGGATCGATATTATTGAGAAGAGGCTTAAGAAGTTTCGGTTCACGAATGGGCGGTGTGAGATCAAAATGATCGGTCAATATCAAGTGATCGATGATACTTATAACGCGAATCCGTTATCGTTATCAAGCGCAATTTCGACTTTGGATTCTATGACAGTCCGAGGACGGAAGATCCTTGTTTGCGGGGATATGCTTGAGTTGGGGACACGATCAAAGATCCTGCATGAACAGATGGGGGATCTTATTGCAAAAACGGGGATCGATCTGCTTTTAACAATTGGGGATCAGGCAAAATTTATCGCTTTACGTTTAAGAAGGATCAATCCAGAATTCTCAGTGTTTCATTGCCGGGATCTTGATGAGATCTATCAACGTCTTTCTGTCTTTTGTCGTCCACAAGATACCTTGTTGTTTAAGGGTTCGCGTGGGATGAAAATGGAACGAGCTGTCGAACTTTTGAAAGGGCTTGGTTAAATTTATGTTTTATTTTCTTTCGCAATTCAAATATATTTATTCCGGCTTGAATGTTTTTAAATATATTACTTTTCGGACCGGTATGGCAACGGTCACAACTTTTTTGCTTTGTGTTATTTTTGGTCCGATCGTTATAAAAAAGTTAAGGGAATTAAAAATCCAGGAGATTGCTAAAAGAAAAGATTGCCCGGATCTTGATCAGTTCCAGCATTCGAAGGAAGGAACTCCGACGATGGGCGGGATCTTTATTATTGGGAGCATCCTTGTTTCTTCGTTCTTATGGGCGGATCTATCTAATCCGTATGTTCTATTAACGATGTTCGTTGCTCTTTGGCTTGCTGTTTTAGGATTTATTGATGACTACATCAAACTCACTCGGCCTAAACAGCGAGGATTGAACAAGAAAACAAAATTGATCTGGCAAATGGCCATTGGATTATTTGTTGGATATTGTCTTTATTTTCATTTTGGAGCATCAACTCGTATTGATTTTCCATTTGTAAAAAGTTTAGCGGTCAACCTGGGGATCTTTTATATTCTATTTGTGATGATCGTCATTATGGGTTCATCGAACGCTGTGAATTTGACGGATGGCCTGGACGGACTTGCGATCGGTTGTGTTCTTATTGTTGCGATCACATTTGCTTCTTTAAGTTATATCGTCGGGAACGTGAAATTCAGTCAGTATCTGTTTATCCCTTATGTTTCTCAGGCCGGGGAGTTGACGGTGATCTGCGCTGCGATCATTGGAGCGAGTTTGGGATTTTTGTGGTTTAACTGTTTTCCGGCGAATGTTTTTATGGGGGATGTCGGTTCTTTGTCTTTGGGTGGAACACTTGGGGTGATCGCGGTTCTAATTAAACAGGAGATCTTGTTAGTTATGGTTGGGGGTGTTTTTGTTCTTGAAGCGATGTCTGTTATTTTGCAGGTGTTCTCATTTCGAGTTTTTGGGAAAAGGATCTTTAAAATGGCTCCGTTCCACCATCATTTACAGCTTATCGGATGGAAGGAATCAAAGATCATTACGCGTTTTTGGATTATTGGGATCATCTTAGCATTGTTAACATTAACAACTCTTAAACTTCGTTAAGTCTTGAATTTATCCAATAGAAAAGTTGCGATTCTTGGAGCTCAGCGTAGCGGTTTGGCTTTGGCGAAACTTGTTTTGTGTGCAGGTGGAATTCCAAAACTTTCTGAGAAATCTGATTTGAGTTCTCTTTGCGCGGAGACTTTAACTTGGATCAAGAAGAATAAGGTTCCTTTTGAGCATGGCGGACATACGCAGGGCTTTATTGAGGGGAGTGACCTTGTTGTTTTAAGTCCCGGTGTGCGTTTTGATTCAAGCATTGTTTCTTGGGCAAAGAATGAAAATATTCCGGTTTTAGGAGAAATTGAATTCTCGTCACAGTTCTGTGAGGCTCCGATCATTGCCGTGACCGGGTCCAATGGGAAGACAACAACCGTGACATTAATTCATCAGGTTCTTGTAAAAGCTGGTATTCGTTCCTGTTTATGCGGCAATGTTGGGATCCCTTTTGCAGAGGTTGTTCTTAGTTCTAAAAAATATGATCATGTTGTGTTGGAGGTAAGCTCGTTTCAATTGGAATCATTGCTTCCTTTGAAAAGTCCTTTTAGAAAAAAGAAGAGACGAAATGATCTATGTTTTAAGGGATTTGCACCTCGTATTTCGGTTATTTTGAATGTGAATCAGAATCATTTGGATCGGCATAAAGATATGGAAGAATATTTTGCGTCGAAATCGATGATTTTTTTAAATCAGGGGAAAAATGATCTTGCGGTCTTGAATTTTCAGGACCAACGACTGAAAGCTTTGAAATCAAAGATCAAGCCAAAGATCTGTTTTTTCAATGATCCAAAATTGAGAAATATTTTTGGCATTACGAATCCTAATCAGCTTGCGGTTTTAGAAGTCGCCGAGGCATTAAAGATCGACCCTAAAATTGTTGTAAAAGTTCTTAAGGGTTTTAAAGGTGTTGAACATCGGCTTGAATTTGTTCGAGAACTCGCAGGTGTTGTTTATATTAATGATTCTAAAGCAACAACGACAGAATCTGGACGCTGGGCTTTGAATTCTTTTGATCAGCCGATCGTCATGATCTGCGGCGGGCGAGATAAGAATATGGATTTTACGGTCTTGTCCCATATTGTTAAGCAGAAGGTCAGAAAAATGATCGTTATTGGAGAGGCTAAAGAGAAGATAATGAACTCTTTTAAAAATGTTGTTGATGTTAATGAATGCAAGACATTAGAAGATGCGGTATTGCACGCACGAAAAGTCGCTCAAAGAGGAGATTGTGTTCTTTTCGCTCCGATGTGCACCAGTTTTGATATGTTTAAAGATTTCGAGGATCGCGGTAGAAAATATAAAACAATAGTTAACGGGCTTAAATAAGAATATGCGGGATATTCGGGTTTCTATAGCGGCGATCGTGTTATGTCTGATCAGTATCGGCATAGTCATGATCTACAGTTCAAGCGGGATCTATGCTCTTCAGGAGTATCGGGATGCGACTTATTTTCTAAATCGTCATTTGTTATTTTTGGCGCTTGGCTTCGTTGCTACGACAGTTGTGATGGCGATCGATTATCGGGATTTTAGAAAATATGCTAAACCTTTATTTATTTTTGGCCTGGTGATGCTTGTTCTGGTCTTGATCCCTGGGATTGGAAAAGCAAGTTATGGTGCGCGGCGCTGGTTTAAGATAGGATCCTTTAGTTTTCAACCTTCTGAATTCATGAAATTGATCTTCATTATTTATATTTCGGATTTTATTGTCCGTAAACAGAATAAAATGATGCATTTTAAGGAAGCTTTTTTGCCTGTAGTGGTTATGCTCGCGGTTGTTTGTGCACTAATTATTAAACAGCCGGATCTGGGGAATTCTGTTTTGATCGCGGTGATCGTTATGATCATGCTTTATATTGGAGGGACAAATCTAAAATTTATTTATTCGATGTTATTATTAACGATCCCGGGGATTTTATATTTAGTCATTAAGGTTCCGTATCGTATGCGCCGAATTGTGGCTTTCTTAAATCCTTGGGAAGATAGTCAGGGAATTGGATTTCAATTGACGCAATCGCAGATCGCTTTAGGTTCTGGAGGGCTTTTTGGGGTTGGTTTGGGTAAGAGCATGCAGAAATTATTCTTCCTGCCTGCGGCCCATACGGATTTTATTTTGTCGATCATCGGTGAAGAATTTGGGTTGATCGGGACGATGACCGTTGTGATCCTTTTTGGCGCGTTCATTTGGCAAGGAGCGCGGCTTGTTAAGAGGATCTCGGATCCATTTGGTTTCTATATTGGCGTTGGGATAATGGCCATGCTTGGGATCCAGGCTGTGGTAAATATTGGGGTCAGTATTGGTGCGCTTCCAACAAAAGGATTGCCGCTTCCATTTGTCAGTTATGGCGGTTCGGCTTTGATATTTAATATGATGGCGGTCGGATTATTATTAAACATTTCAAGGATCCACGATCTATGAGAATTGTTATTGGAACGGGCGGAACAGGCGGGCATCTTTTTCCCGCATTGAAAGTTGCCGATTGCTTAAAAGAAGATGGGCATGAAGTTTTTTTTATTGGTGCCTTTGGAGTTGGGGTGGAAAAGATCAAAGCAAAAGGATATCGTTTCTTAAATCATGATGCGATCGGGCTTAAGAGTGGATTTTCGAATACCTTGAGATCTTCGTCGAAGATGTTCGGTGCTTTTTTTTCTTCGATCGGAATATTAAGAGAATTAAATCCACAACGAGTGTTAGGTTTTGGTGGTTATGGGTCTTTTCCGGTCGTTGCCGCGGCTGTCATCCTTCGTATTCCAACGATCATTCATGAACAAAATGTCCTTCCCGGACGGGCAAATAAGATGTTGGCTTTTTTTGTTAATAAAATTGCCATCAGTTTTAAAAAGAGTCAAGATTTTTTAGGTTATAAGAAAACAGTTTTAACGGGATGTCCTTGTCATTTTACAGAAAGAAAAGTCAGCAAAGAGCAGATTTTAAAAGATTTTGGATTGGATATCGGTAAGGTGACGCTTCTTGTTTTTGGCGGCAGTCAAGGAAGCCATCGGATCAATCAGGTTTTTGTTGAAATGTTAGGACTGTTGAAGGATTCTTTAAATTGTCAGGTGATCCATGCTTGCGGTAAAAAAGATGTTGAAGAATTAAAAGTGAAATATCAGCAGTTGAATGTTCCGTTCGCGTTATTTTCATTTATTGATAATATAGAAGATGCTTACGCTGTTGCCGATTGCGTGATCTCTCGAGCAGGCGCTGGGACGGTGACGGAGATCGCATTGCATCAAATACCAGCTGTTTTAATTCCTTATCCTTTCGCTTATGGGCATCAAAAAGAGAATGCGTATGTTTTAAGTGAGGTTAATTTAGCGAGGGTCATTGAAGAGGAAAATCTTTCTGTTGAAACTTTGAAGGAAGCGATCGTTGAGAATTTAAAGATCTCTACACCGGTCCGTATCCCGGATCAAGTTTGTTTTCCGGATGCTGAGGAACGTCTGGCACGAGAGGTTATTTCATTAAAATGAAGAATCGAATTTATTTTTTTGTGATCATTCTGAGCGTTTGTTTGTTCCAGAAGTCGGCTTTTACGCAAGAGTGGAAAGAGTATCGGACACATCATTTTGTCATTTACTATAAAAAAGCTCCGATCGATTTTATTCAAAGGATAGAGGAATCGGCGGAAAGGGATTTTGACGCTATTTCAAATAATTTAGGGCGAGATTATGATATTAGCTGGTCATTCGATGATCGTGCAAAGGTTTATGTTTACGATGATCAAGAATCTTATCTTGATAAAGCAACTGGGGTTGTTTGGAGTCATGCAACGACATCCCCTAAGAAAAAAACAATTCGGACATTTCCGGCGGATTCGGGATTCTTTGATACGATCCTTCCTCATGAACTTGGTCATATTATTTTTCGTGAATTGATCGGTTTCAGGGCGCAGGTCCCTCTGTGGATGGAGGAGGGTATTGCTATGTATCAGGAGACGGCTAAACGTTTGGGGGCGCATGATCTGGTGAGAGCTGCGATCAACGACGGGACATTTAAGAATTTATCAGAATTAACTGATATGCGGCTTGAAAAAAATGCTGACCCGAAAGTTGTAAGTCTTTTTTATGCGGAATCGGCGAGTGTTATTAATTATTTGATCACGGAGCATGGGGAATTTCGTTTTAAGAATTTTTGTGATAAGTTAAAAAGTGAATCAGGATTTGAAAAAGCATTTACATCAAGCTATCCTCAATTTAGATCGATCGATGAGCTTAATAAACAATGGATGGAGTTTTTAAAAGATGAGTAATCAATATCATTTTATTGGTATCGGGGGGATCGGGATGGGTGCGATCGCTTCTTTATTGTTGTCGAAAGGGCATCGGGTTAGCGGTTCAGATGTGCAGGAGAATAAGATCACACAACGGTTAAGGAAAGAAGGCGCGCTGATCCATATTGGGCATACTGCAGAAAATGTTGAAGGGGCAAATGTTGTTATTTATTCGTCGGCGATAAAGAAAGATAATCCTGAATTTCTAAAAGCGAGGCATTTGCGTTTACCAATCATTAAAAGGGCTGAACTTCTTGCGGATCTGATGCGGGAACATATTGGGATCACCATTGCCGGAGCGCACGGGAAAACAACAACAACCGCGATGATCTCGCATTTATTGACGCATGCTGGGCTTAATCCGACGACGGCTGTCGGTGGGATCGTTAATAATTTTCAGACGAATGCGAGTTTGGGAACCGGCCGGTATTTTGTTTCGGAGGTTGATGAAAGCGACGGGTCTTTTTTGTTCTTTGCTCCAAAATATTCTATTATCACGAATATTGATTTTGAGCATGTCGATTATTATCACAATTGGGATAATATTCTGAAGGCTTATCATCAATTCATGGAAAAAGCATCCATTGAAGGATGCAATATTATTTATGGCGGGGATGAACGGCTGCAAAAATTATCAAAAGAGGTGAATCGGTTCTCGCAAACGTATGGATTCTCTCCTGATGACGATGTGTATGCCAAAAATATCCGGACAGAGGCAATGACATCTATTTTTGAGTGTTATCATGAAAATAAATGTTTGGGTCAGATCAAGATCAATGTTCCCGGGACTCATAATATTTTAAATGCTTTGGCGTGTGTGAGTTTAGGGCTGAAGATCTCGATCCCATTTGATGTGATCGCCTCAAGTTTGGAGAATTATCGTGGTGTTCAGCGCCGATTTCAGCTTAAGGGTGATGTTGGCGGTATTATGGTTGTGGATGACTATGCTCATCACCCGACAGAGATCAGGGCGACTCTTCAGGCCGCTCAAAAAGTGAAGAAAAAACGGATTATCGCTATTTTTCAGCCGCATCGTTATACTCGGTTAAGCTCGCTTCAGGATGAATTCGCGCAAAGTTTACTTGATTGTGACAGCTTAATTGTAACCGATGTTTATGCGGCGAGTGAAGCTCCGATCCTGGGTGTCTCCTCGGAGAATTTGGTCGCTCAAATTCAGAAAATATCTGATAAACCAGTTGTATATTTAAAAAAAGATATGATAATTGAGTATATATTGAAAAACATTTCCTCCGGAGACTTGATTTTAACTATGGGTGCCGGCGATATTACGGGCGTTTCGGAGAAGATCGTTGAAGTGTTAAAGAATCATTTAGTCGAAAAGAACTCTTCTTAAGTTTTTCATATGGATCAGAATTTTGGACGAATTGCTGTTTTGATGGGTGGTTGCTCGTCGGAGAGGGAGATCTCTCTTAGATCCGGTCAAGCGGTTTATAAAGCGATAAAAGAGAGCGGTTGTGATGTTGTTCCTTTAGATATCACAAAGGATGATCCGGTAAAGATCTCTGCGCAGATCTTGCAGGCTAATATTGATATTGCGTTCATAGCTTTGCATGGAAAGCTTGGAGAAGACGGCACGATTCAGTCAATACTTGATGAGCTTGCGATCCCCTACCCAGGTTGTGATGCTCATGTCAGCCGGGCGGCTTTCGATAAAACAGTAGCTCAGCGTATTTTTAAAGAGAGTCGTATTAATATCGCGCCATTCGTCATCATTAATAAAAAAGATCTTGATCCTGTTGAAAAGATCCTTCTTAGTTTGAGATTATTTCCTGTTGTGGTGAAGCCTTCGTGTGAAGGCTCGAGTTTTGGGGTGACGATCGTTCAAAGGAAAGAGGATGTCAAAGCAGCTTTAGATGTGGCGTTTAAGTATGGAGAGATAATTCTTGTTGAAAGATTCATTAAAGGAAGAGAATTGACCGTCGGGATCTTAGAAGAAAAGCCTTTGCCGGTCGTCGAAATCTGCCCTAAAAGAGAATTTTTTGATTTTAATGCGAAATATCAAAGTGGCAATTCCGAGTATATTGTTCCGGCGAATTTATCATCGGAGATAACAAAGAAAGTTCAGGCAATGGCATTGCAGGCTTACCATGTTTTGGGATGCCGGGATTTTTCTAGAGTTGATGTGATCTTGGAGGCAGAAAGTTTGCCGTATGTTTTGGAGGTTAATACGATCCCAGGATTTACTGCAACAAGCCTTCTTCCGAAGGCGGCCGCTGCCGCGGGACTGACTTTTCAAGATCTTTGTTTAAAGCTAGTGAGACTTGCTTATGGCAAAACCAAAAAACATAAAACAAACCTCGGGCGTATCTAAGGTTTTTGTTTCTACGATCATCCTCGTGGTCTTGGCGGTATTTCTTTGGATGAATTTTTCATCCTTTGTAATGACGTCGGATTATTTCAAAGTGAAGGTTGTTATGATCGACCCGTCCTTGCAGTTTATTGATAAAAGAGAGCTTGCGGGGATCAAGGGACGGAATATTTTCAAGATCAATATCGTCGATTTGCAACGAAAACTTTCATTTAGATATCCTCAAGTTGCTGATATTAAAGTTGTTCGTCATTTCCCTGATCAGATCTGGGTTGTGGCTAGAAAACGCAGCCCTGTTGTGCAAACTTCTTTAGGAAACCGTACCGTGACATTGGATGATAAAGGCATTGTTCTATCTTCAAATGATAAGCTTAATGGTCGTCTTCCACTTCTTAAAGGGATTCGAATGTCGAAACGCGGGTCTGTTTTAGGTTTGCCTCTGACGGATGATCTGAACCTTCAAGTCGCGTTGGAAGTCCTTCATAAATACCGCCTCAGCAGCAGCCGAAAATTCTTTACTTTAAATGAGATCGATGTCGATAACCTGTCGAAGATCAATTTATATCTTTCCAATAATTTGAAGATCATCCTAGACGGGGAAAGAGTTGAACAAAAAATGAGAACATTGGATGTTGTGCTGTCGCAGGCGCAATTGAATTTGAGTGAAGTGAATTATATCGATCTTCGTTTCCATGATCCGATCATAGGGAAAAAATAATGTTTAAAAGAGTGAGCCAGGAAAGAATATTTTGCGGATTGGACCTAGGGACGCAAAAACTTAAAGCGGCTGTTTTAAAAGTTGCGGAGAATAATGTAACTGAGTTCTTGGGGGTTTATGATGTTCCGATCCAGGGTTTTAAGGAGTCTGGTGTTAGCAATCTAGAGGAATTGTCAGGGTGCATTCATTCGACGCTAACGGAATTAAGTAAGAGATCTCAAACAAAAATAAAAGATGTTCAACTGGGCTTAAGCGGGGATCTGATCGAAACAAGGGAAGTTATTACGGCGCTTCCGTTGATCGATAAGGGAAGCAAGGTGATCGTAAACAGGGATATTAAAAAGATCAATCACCAGGCGAAATTATTGGGCCTTAAAATGGATGAAGAGATCCTGCATGAGTTGCCGCAATACTATCAAGTGGACGATGTTAATACGGCTTTAAACCCCGCAGGCCTTTACGGAAGGAAGCTCGGGGTTTGTTCTTTGATGGTGATGACGCATGTTAATCGTATTCAGAATATTGTTTTGGCTGTAACACGTGGCGGGTATGATGTTGACAATATTTTTTTTAGCGGATTAGCTGGAGCGGAAGTTGTTTTAAGTGATGATGATAAACTTTATGGGGCGATTGTTGTCGATATTGGCTGCAGTGTAAGTAATGTTCTTATTTTTAAGGATCGGGGCCTTAAATTCTTAGGGAAGATTGATATGGGTGGCGACGCGGTGACTAAGAGCATTGCAGCGAAGCTCAATGTGTCTTTTACTTTGGCTGAGGAGATTAAACGGACTTACGCGGATGTTTCTTTGTCGCTTAAACATAGTCAGGAAGAGATCCTTATTAAAAGAGACAATGCCTATGTGCCTCTTCGGCGGGATTTGATCTATCAGGCCATCGAACCTTTGACCAATGAATTCTTGCAAAACCTTCAGAATGTCCTGCAGAAGTCTGCGCTATTCCACCATATTGATCGAGGAGTGATCGTTATCGGAGGCGGAGCGTTATTAAACGGATTAATGGAACGGATGGAAGAATTTTTATCGATCCCGGTTCGATTGGGAAAGATCAATATTCCAATGCAGAAGACTTTGAATCAGGCCTGTCTTTATGCGCCGGTCATTGGCCTTGCGCAAAGTGGTCTTGTGAAAAAGTCCAATGATCATGTTTTTAGAAATGGTCATAAAGATTGGACACAGTTTGCTGTGAGTAAAATGAGAGAACTTTATCAGGAGTATTTCTAGTGGTGAGCAAACAGATAAATGTTAAATAGTCGAACCATTAGGATGGTTTGTTGTTGCGCAATCGGGAGATATTGAAATTCATTTCACGTAAAATGCTGTGTGTTTTTTGAATGACGTTGAAAATATAAAGGGTCCAGAAAGAGTTAAGAAGGATCAAGCAAACAGTAATGGTCATGTTGACGGATTGGGTTTTGAGGATCCTTTCTATAACGCTGTCGGCAGGGGTATGTTGTGTTGAATCGATGACGTAGAAAAGATTTACGAACCAAAAAAGGAAGATGATAACCAAGACGATCTGAAAAAACATGAAATAAAAGTGGCGCATAAGCCACTTTGCGATCAGGCTGTCCCAATAACGTATTTTATTCATAAAATCTGAAAATTTCATTTTAATCTCCTAAGTTTTATTTTATCGGAGAGATGATATTAGGCAATAAGTATTAATTCTTTTATGTGAGGTCATGATGGCTCATAAAATACTGGTTGTTGATGATGATAAGATCAATGTTGCTTTAGTGAAATTTGCGCTTGCCGAACAGCGTTATGAGGTCTTTTATGCATATGATGGGGCCGAGGGGCTTAAGGTCGCACAGGAGCATAAGCCGGACTTGATCGTTTTGGATGTCCATATGCCAAGAATGAATGGTTTTGAATTTATGGCCGAGCTTAAGCAGTGGCAAGGTTTTCAAACGACTCCCGTGATCATGCTTACGGCTAATGAAACAATGGAAGATGTTTTTAAATTAGAAGGGGTCAGGGGATATTTTATTAAGCCAGTGATCCTTCCGGAACTTGTTCAAACGATCAAACAATGTTTAGGGCCTAATCCAATCTAAAAATATGATCTACCTTTATTCGTTCTTAGTATTCTTTATTTCCTTTCTTATCTTTTTGAGAGCGCAGCGGTTTTGGTTGATCCATTTGGCCAAGCGTAAAGGCATTCCTTTGGAAAAAGGTAAAACGACTTTGTTCGATGTTCGGCGGCTGATCCTTCAAAATGAATATGAATTGGCGATATGGCTTTACCGCCATATATACAACGTCAATGAACGTGATGCTCAAAAAGCTGTCAAAGAGCTGGAGCGAAGTATTCAAGAGAAGAAATTAAAACCTTAAGAGTTCTTTCCGCATCGTAGTGCCCCCCAGCCTAGTTTAATTTATTTTTAAAAGAGCCCTGCAAGCCTTCTGGGATCGTTTATATGATGATCTCCTGAAGCGCAAAAAAGTGTGCTAGAAGTAATATTATGTTTTATACTTCTTTATAATATAAACAACCTCAATAACACATTTTAATATTGATGCCAAACAAAAATAGTTTTAAACGCACTATTTATAAAGCGCAGACGTGGCTTATTATCGCCAGTTTTTTGGCTAATACCATTCTGCCCGCTTATGCTCAAAGCCTTCCAGCTACAGGATCAGGTGCCTTGATATTACCTAAGCCTGGGGCGATGATCACAATAACGCCGGCCTATGCCCCGCCTTTGCTTAAAGGGATGAAGGTGAGCTTGGAAAATCCATTCGTCTTTGATTTTATTCTCGAAAGCGGTAATGCCAACCTCAATCAGGACGAATTAAAACAAGAAGCCAATAAACTGATTAAATATTTTTTAACTTCATTAACGATCCCCGAAAATGATCTTTGGGTAAATTTATCTCCTGCTGAAGAAAATCGTATTGTCCCACCGGAGTTTGGCCAGACAGCTATGGGGCAGGAATTATTGGCACAGGATTATCTCCTCAAACAATTAACGGCAACATTGATGTCCCCGCAAGAAGCTTTAGGTAAGACTTTCTGGGAAAGAGTTAGAAAAGAAGCATATGAAAAGTTTGGGACAACCGATATCCCGATGAATACGTTCCATAAGGTTTGGATCGTTCCCGCGAGGGCGGTTATTTATACTCGTGGACAAAATGCGTTTGTTGGAGAGAGCCATTTAAAAGTAATGTTAGAAGAAGATTACGTAGCAGCTGCCAATCAGAGGGCAGCTGCGGAGTCCCGAGAAACAGCGAGGGACGTAGCGTTGTCCTCTAGTGTGATTGCGAAGCCCGAAGGGCTGAAGCAATCTAATGACACAAAAGTTTTTACGCAAATCATCCGTGAAATCATAATCCCCGAAATAGAAAAAGAAGTCAATCAAGGTAAGAATTTTGCCAAATTACGTCAAATCTATTATTCTCTAATCTTAGCGGCATGGTATAAACGGTTTTTAAAACAAAGCGTATTGTCGCAAGTTTATGCCGATCAAAAGAAAGTTAAAGGCATTGAGAGTGACGATAAGGCCATGAAGGAGAAAATTTACAACCAATATCTCGAAGCGTTCAAAAAGGGAGTTTCAAACACGATTCAAGAAGATTACGATCCCGTCAAACAAGAGATTATCCCCAGACAATATTTTTCTGGTGGAGTTCAATTTGAAATGGGGCCATTAGCTGACAGCGCCATGATCGTGAAGCCCCTTGATTCCGGTCAAGATTTTTCTCAGCTTGTTAATGGCGCTTTGTATGAAATTCACGGTCAATATAAGAATTCTAATGATCTCGCGATGTTGGGGGAATTTTCCGATGAAGAACAAGGATTGTTTGACGGGGCTGTTAAGTATATTCAGGGACAATTAACCGCTATGCAAGCAATCCCGGCCGGAAATAAACGGGAACGTAAGAAAGAGTATCAAGAATTAATGGCTGGCGAGTTAAGAAAATTGACGCGAGAGGGGAAATTGATCTTCCCAAAGAAGACGGCTGATCAAATGGTAAAAAAGCGAGGGCTTGTGGAGCGGCTCAGATTTTTTAAAGAACTTGCTTTACTTAAGAGAGATCCTCTTAAATTCATTTTCAACCCCGAACAACTTTCATATATTATTAAAAGCATTTCTTTAGATAGAAAAGATGAGATCAGGAAAGAAATCGAATGGTTAATTTCAATAACGGATGAGAAACCGGAGCCCTTGTTTAACGGCTATCAGATCAGCCAGATCGTGT
>CAYGEE010000005.1:15309-40540 GCA_964348765.1 uncultured Planctomycetales bacterium
CGACGGATGAGAAACCGGAGCCCTTGTTTAACGGCTATCAGATCAGCCAGATCGTGTTAAGCGGATCGAGTTTTAAAGACAAGAAGGAATTGATCGAGTACTTGCAGGCATTAAAGACGACGGATGAGAAACCGGAGCCCTTGTTTAACGGCTATCAGATCAGCCAGATCGTCCGCAAAAATCGTTATTGGGACAAAAATATTTTTAGATCTTTTTATCAATTATTTGAAAGCGTGAATTTACCATTAAGGGGCACGATGGCGTGGACGATTTATAAGAATGAAAGAGCGGGACTGGTAAAAGAATGGGCGGAAAAACCTTTTGAACAATGGAGTTTAGAAGCTCGTCGGTTGAAAGCCTCGCTGGTTGGCCATTCTCGGTTTGATTTGACTCACGCTTTGCAATTGGGCCTGATCCTTTTTCAAAACGGTACGTTTTCCGATTTTGAAGGTGGGATAAAAAAATCCGCTGACGAAGAGCAAAGGTTGTTAGATGATTTAAAGAACAAGAAACAAGCGGTTAATGATGCGGCGATAAAGAGGCTTGTTTTAAGCTTTAATCCGCAAATACGTTCTGAAGTGAGAGGAATAATTTATGAAGCCCTCTCAAATACAATTTTAGTTTTATCAAAAAAATATCAAGGAGAAGCTTCAGAAGCCATTCATCAATATCAAGAGCATTATGATTGGACACGGCCGAACGCGGGAATTGAAAATTTGAAAAGAAACTTGTCGATTATCGCGCAATATCATAAACCTTATTTGTTTTGGCTGCGGCTACCGGCCTCGGTAAAAACAATATTGATAGCGAAAAAAACTTTGGAAAGAAAAGGGCTTGATAAAGAGCAGATTAAAGAAATTTTATTAGGTCGCGGATACACGGAAGAAGAAATCTCAACCGGATTTAATTTTCGCGAATTATCGTTAGACAAGCCGTTACAGGCAGGAGAAGAGCGGACATTGTATGATGTCATTGAAGCTGGGACAGCTTGGAAAGATGAGATTACATTTGAAGACGATGACAATGGTGTTAATGAAGGCGAAGGCGACGAGGTTGCGGTGGAGATTTTTGGAACAAGGATGACAGTTCAAGCCAGAACGGTCGGGGAAGCGTTAAGAAGCTATTGGGCAATCAACCGCTCAATCAGCGCAAGTGAAGTTATGACCAGTGTGCAGTCAGGTAATGTCAAAGCGATTATTGATGGAGAAGAAGTCGATTTGCCAAATGCGTTAACCAGGGTTTTAAGTAACGTTGATGAAATTATTATTTCCCGTCAAGACGGCGGAGAGAAAATAGAGAAAGAAGCTGTAAAAGACAAAGCAATGATTGGCACAAGAGAGGAAGAACCCGTCGGCGGGATTGATTTAAGTTTTAATAAATTAAT
This sequence comes from uncultured Planctomycetales bacterium, assembly GCA_964348765.1. Classification (GTDB taxonomy): domain Bacteria; phylum Omnitrophota; class Gorgyraeia; order Zapsychrales; family Zapsychraceae; genus CAYGEE01. The sequence continues at coordinate 16,694 of CAYGEE010000005.1, forward strand.
TTTAGACATTAATACCAATGGCCAGGCGGAATCAGGTTTTTATGATCCGCAAACCATTAAAGATCTAAAAATAGACGGCTTGATTCCGTTTGTTTCGAGTGTTGTCTCTGTTGTGAATCTGCAGGCTTTCTTTTTGTCGCAGGCAAGTAATTAAGATGCGGTTGAACAGGTTGATCCCAAAGACATTCGAATCAGCGAATCAGCTGGATCGGTCTTGACAATTATCGATAGGATGTTATATTCTAGCTAGATTAGCTAGATTATTCCAATCTAAAGGAGGTGTCTTATGGTGTGGAAATTAGCCGAAGCTAAGAATAAATTCAGCAAGGTGGTCGATATGGCCCTAGAAGAGGGGCCGCAAACGGTTACCCGCAGGGACCAGTCTGTTATTGTTATTGATTTAAAAGAATTTGAACGGTTGAGCGGTAAAAATCAGGGCTTTAAAGATTATCTGGTGAATGCGCCGTCACTTAAAGGAGTAAACTTAAACCGTAATCGTTCGAGAATCCGCGAGGTGGGTTTATGAGGCTTCTTTTAGATACGTGTGTCATTTCGGAAATGCGTAAAAATGAAATGAATTCAAGGCTTAAAGAGCTCATGGATGTTATTGAAGAAAAAGACATTTTTATGAGTGTTGTTTCCATTGGTGAAATTGTTAAGGGAATATCTCTTCTTGAAGAAAGCAAACGAAAAAGAGAATTACTTTCCTGGGTTGGAGGGCTTGAACGGAATTTTGCCGATCGGATCTTGGAAATTGATCAAGAAATAGCTCATATCTGGGGTGAAGTTACGGCAAAGGCTCAAAAGAAGGGGAAAATAGTTCCGGTATGTGACGGCCTTATTGCCGCCTGTGCTTTAAAACATGGATTGCATTTAGTGACACGCAACAGTGCTGATTTCCTTCCGATGGGTGTCATGCTTATTGATCCTTGGGCGAGCGGGCAATAACGCGCTCTTTTTAGTTTATTTTTTTATAGCCCATTATTACAAATTCTGAAGAATTTCTATGATCGCTCAATATCAAAAAGATTTTTCATCCTTCGACGGGAATATTTGGCTTAATGCCGGCAGCGAAGGTCCTTTGCCGGTCGTATCGATCAGATCTTTGCAGGAGGCGATCGAGTGGAAATCGAAGCCATACCTTTTAACAAATGAAAGATTTGCTTTAGCGGTCAGTGATCTTAAAGATTCGATCGGAAAGTTGATCAATGTCGATCCTTTGGATGTTATTTTAGGTAATAGCGCCAGCTACGGTCTTCATTTGATGGCTAATGGTATTGATTGGAGAAAAGGTGATGAGATCCTCCTTATGCAGAATGATTTTCCTTCTAATATCTTGCCCTGGCTTGCGCTTGAGAAAAAAGGCGTTAAAGTTATCCAGATCAAGCCTAAAGAAAGAATTTTGACAGCATCTGAGTTTCAGAAAGCGATCACAAAGAGAACAAAGTTGTTCTGTGTTTCGCATGTTCATACCTTTAGCGGCCGGATGTTAGATATTGCGGCATTCGGACAGATCTGTAAGGAAAAGAATATTGTGTTTGTTGTGAATGCATCTCATTCGATCGGGACGATGCCGTTTGATATATCAAAGCTTGCTGTCGATTGTGTTGTTTGCGTCGGCTACAAATGGCTTTGTGGGCCGTATGGGACAGGGTTTTGCTGGATCAAGCCGGAAATAAGGGAGCAATTAGATATTAATTCGGCGTATTGGCTCTCCAATTTATCCGCGGGACAATTGCAAAGTGAAGAAAAGATCAAATTCAACGAAATGCATTTGGCGAAGAAATTCGATGTATTTGGGACGGCAAATTTTTTTAATTTTGTTCCACTAAGAACATCGATCGATTATTTTCTTAATCTCGGATCAAACAATGTTAGGGACTATCAGCAGCGATTGATCGACCGCTTGTTGGATAAATTGGATATGGATCGGTATCAGTTGATCAGTTCTAAAGAAAGATCGGTGCGGTCAAGTCTCGTGGTGATATCGCATCGGGATAACAATAAAAACAAGAAGATCCATTTGGATCTTCTTTCAAAACATATTTATACCGCTTTATGGAAGAATAATATCCGGATCACGGCTCATGTTTACAATTCCCAAGAGGATATCGATCGGTTGATCGATGTTCTTCATTCTTTTGAATGAATTATCAAAAAATCGTAGAGCTTGGTCGATTTTTATCAAAGTTTTAATAAATTGGACTTCTTCTAGATTATTTCCCTCTCTGGAATTTCTGTGATAAAATAACCAAAATTTCGGTAAAAGCTTTAATACTTAATATGGATATTTATAACCTTATTAGCTTAACGGGAATAGTCATTATTACCGTTTTTGCTTGGGGATTATCAGAAAAACGCAAGAATGTGAATTGGCATGTTGTTGTTTGGGGTGTGGGTTTACAGATGCTGATGGCTTGGTTTTTGTTTATTTTCCCTTTTGGGACGAAGGTTTTTTTGTTCTTAAATGATCTAGTAAGTCAGGTCCTTAATTCTTCAATGGCGGGAGCTAAATTTATTTTTGGTCCCTTAGCCATTGCTCCGGGCATGGAGATTGAACAAGGGCGCTCTTCTTTGGGATTTATTTTGGCTTTCCAGGCTTTTCCAACGATCATTTTCTTTTCAGCTTTGATGTCAATTTTGTATTATTGGAATATTATCCCGAGGATCATTCGGACATTTTCATTTTTCTTTACAAAATTAATGAAAGTTTCGGGAGCGGAGTCTTTGTGTACGGCTGCTAATATCTTTGTCGGTGTTGAGTCGGCATTTATCATTCGCCCGTATCTTAAGAATATGACAAGGTCAGAATTATGTACTGTGCTGACCGCAGGAATGGCGACGGTTTCATCGAGCGTTTTAGCGGTTTATGTTTTTAGTTTAAAAGATGTTTTCCCTAACATAGCCGCGCATTTGATCTCGGCGTCATTTTTATCAGCTCCAGCGGCCTTGATGATGTCAAAGATCTTGCTTCCTGAAACAGAGCATCCGGAAACTCTTGGAGAAGATGTGAAGCCTTTTGTTGAGAAGGAAGGAAGTTTATTTGAAGCTATTATTCAGGGGTCTCAAGCGGGAGCTAAATTGATCGTGGGGATCGTGGCGCTTTTGATCGCTGTTTTGGGGCTGGTGGCGCTTTCGGATCAGATCTTGGGTTTCTTGGGAGATCAGATCAATCATTTCACGCATTTAAACTTTGAATGGTCTTTTCGGAACATCTTAGGAATTGTTTTTTATCCTTTCACAGTCATTTTAGGAATGCCTTTAGCGGATGCTAGAATTTTGGCGAAGATCATCGGTGAACGGTTGGTTTTAACGGAATTAACCGCTTATCAGGATCTAGCAACAGTTATGGCGCAAGGTGTTTTACAGAATCCGCGGTCAGCAGTTTTAGCGACTTATGCGTTATGCGGATTTGCTCATGTGGCATCCATGGCGATCTTTGTCGGCGGGATCGCGGCGATCGTTCCTGAGAAAACAAGGGTCTTGTCTGAGGTTTGCCTACGGGCTCTTTTAGCGGCAACACTGGCATGTTTGATGACGGCTTGTGTCGCGGGAGTTTTTTTAGTTCATAATAATTCAATTTTATTGGGGAGATAATGATGATCGATGAACGATTAGACCGGATCTTGAAGTTTTGGTTTAAAGACATTACAGAAAAAACTGTTTTAAATCCACAGTCGGTGATAGCGAAGCGGTCATTTTCACGTGATGAAAGCTTGGATGCGGAAGTTCTAAAAGAGTGCAGTTCGGAATTGCATAAAGCTCGAAAAAGAAAATTAGAGCAATGGCTTTCGGATCCTAAGGGACGCTTAGGGCAAGTCATTCTTTTTGATCAGTGTTCGCGTGCGATTTTTAAAGACACAGAAAAAGCTTATGAGAATGATCTGCGGGCACTCGAGATCGCTTTATTAATGATCAAAGATCGGGACGATGAAAAACTTTCTTTACTGGAAAGTCAGTTTATCTATATGCCGTTGATGCATGCCGAGAGTAAAAAGATCCAGGAACGTTCGCTTAAGAACTTTGAAATGCTCGCAAGCGAAGCCGAAAAGAAAGATAAAAAGAACGTGCCTTACTTTCAATATGTTCTTGGTATGGCAAAGGCCTGTTTTAATGTTATTGGTCAATTTGATCGATTTCCCCAGAGGAATGTTATTCTCGGCCGGTCTTCAACTCCGGCAGAATTAGAATATTTAAAGGATCCACAAAATAAAATCTTAGGAACTTAAATGTTATGGCGATGAGTCCCAAAAAAATTGATCATACACAGCTGATCTGTGATATCAGCGAATTAAGCGGTTTGTTGACGGAGACGACCACTTTGGAATCTTGTTTGCAGCGGATCGTTGAGATGATCGCTCATCACATGGGTTCGGAAGTGTGTTCGATCTATTTGTATCATGAAGGAAAGCAGGAATTGATCCTGCGCGCGACGACAGGTTTGAATTTGGAGTTTGTTGGCAAAGTGACGTTAAAAGTAGGAGAAGGGCTGACGGGATTAGCGTTTAAGGAGCAAAAACCTATCTGCGAACGGCATGCCAGTAAAAATAAGAATTTTAAATATTTCCCCGGATTGGGTGAGGAACGTTTTGAATCGTTTCTGGTTGTCCCGATCATTCGTGGAACAAAAAAGATCGGGGCGCTGGTCATTCAGAATGCCGAAAAAGATTTTTTTGGTGACCAGGATATTGTGGCTTTACGGGCGATCTCTTCTCAGCTTGCTAATACTATTGAAATGACACAGCTTATTTTATCGTTGGAAGAAAAAGATCTGAAAGAAAATAGCCCTATTGCTGATAGAAAGCTTAAATATATCAAGGGAAAGGTCGGTTCGGGTGGCGTTGCTTATGGCGAGGCTGTTGTTTTGCCGGAATATAAGAATTTGAGAGGGCTTCTTGAAAGTAAGCGGACTATTTTATATACGAATGATGATTTTCATGCGTCGGTCGAGAAAAGTCAAAAAGAGCTGGAAGTTTTGGAACGAGATATTCAGGAAAAGATTTCAGATGTGACATCATTGATCTTTGGTGCTCAACGGTTGATGCTTAAGGATAGGGCTTTTATTGACGCGATTGCGGAGCAGATCAAACAAGGGGTTCATCCGCCGCTTGCGATCGTCACGGTCGTTGAAGATTATCAGTCCCGATTGGGGAAGTTAAAAGATGATTATTTAAAGGAAAAAGGGGAAGATGTCTGCGATGTTGGCCGGCGGCTTTTGGAGAATTTATCCGATAAAGATGATGACCTTGTTGTTTTAGAAGGCTCGATCGCGATCGCATGGGATCTGTTGCCTTCGGATGTCCTTAAATTAGCGACACAAAAGATCAAAGGGGTTATTCTTTTACGCGGAGGAGTGACGGGGCATGTTGCGATCTTAGCCCAGTCATTACATTTACCGCTTATTATCAGTGATCATGAGGACCTATTGAGTATTCCCTTCGGGACGAAGATCCTCATTGATGGCGATCAGGGGAATGTTTATATCAATCCATCCGCGCAGATCCTTGAGCCTTTTAAGAAAAAAGAAAAGTATACCAAAGACATCGTTCATTTAAAAAAAGATATGGCATCGGTCACTCAGACCGCTGATGGGGCGCGGGTGATCCTTCAGGCTAATATCAATTTATTAAGCGATATCAAAGATGCACAAGATTTTAAGGCTGAGGGTGTTGGATTGTATCGCACGGAATTCCCCTTTATTGTTCGTAATCAATTTCCCAGTGAAGAAGAACAATATGTGATCTATAAGAAACTTGTTGATGGTATGAAAGGCAAAGAAGTCACTTTTAGAACGCTTGATATCGGCGGGGATAAGATCTTATCTTATTTTGATTATCACTTAAAAGAAAAGAACCCTTATATGGGGATGCGTTCGATCCGTTTTTCGTTAAAGCATTTGGATATTTTCTCCGCTCAGATTCGTGCGATCTTACGGGCTGGATGCGGTGCCCCAATTCGGATCATGTTCCCGATGATCTCATCGCTTGATGAGTTGTTGGCGGCGAAAGCTGTATTTGAAAACTGCTGCAAGAGCCTCAAGAAAGAAAAGATCGATCATCAAGCGGATCCTCGGATCGGAATGATGATCGAGCTGCCATCGGTTATGGAAATTATCGAGGATCTGGCGCAACAGGTGCATTTCTTTAGCATTGGGACGAATGATTTTATCCAATATATGTTAGCGGTCGATCGCAGTAATGAAAAGGTCGCGGACCTCTATCTTCCGCAACACCCGTCAGTGTTACGGGCGATAAAAAGAGTAGTGGAGACGGCTTTAAAGTTTGATATTGATATTTCTATTTGCGGGAATATGGCTTATGATGAAAAATATATTAATTATTTTCTTGGGATCGGGGTTCGGAAATTCAGCGTCAATCCGACGTTTTTACCCAAGATCCATTCGATCATCAAAGCAATAAAGATCCCGGAGGCTAAGAAAATTGCGGATCTTATGCTTAAAAAGAATCTTTTAAAAGATGTCAATGATGTGATGGCGCTGTTGGATCGATAAAATGATATCGTTTTGTGATTATAGAAAGAATTATGCTTAATAAATTACTTGTTCTAGCTGTTCCGCTTTTTTTATTTTTTTTATTGTTGGGATATGATCAAGTTGTTAATGATGAGGGAGGCGTTGGGCCGATCACAAAAATCGCTCGACAGGTTCGATCTGCTTATCAGCCAAATAATAAGAAGGTCAATGATTTTTTTCCGCGTGAGAAGATCAAGGAATTTGATGCAAATATTGAAAGATTGAATTCAATTCGTGATGGTCTTTTGCTTGAACGTGAAAGAACTCTTGGTAGTTTGATAGCTAATTTTGAGGATTACGGACGAACGGTAAGGATTTATTTGGATGACCCTGCATTTTTTAAGGACACTTTGAAAACTGAACTTGAGGATGTCCTTGAGTCAATACGAACAATGGAATATGAATATCAGATCTTTCTTAAGAACGCGAAGGTGACTGAGGATAAGCTTAAAGATATTTTTCAACCAATGAATAGTCAATTTGATGCTATTGGAGAGAAACTTTTGGATATTACGAAAGAAGAAACGTTAGAGCTCTTAAATGAGTATTTTTCATATCAGGCGGATATTGATCTGAATGTTGGGAATCTGGAAAAGAATGTTGATCGGATCCATCAGCAGTTTGCAGATATTTCTGTTAAATTAAAAAGCAGTTTTGATGATTTGGCTGGGTCATCTTCAATTAATTCTTCCTCATTCCAGTTGTTGTATAACGAGATGAAAGAAAAACAGCAAGTGTTGGAATTATTGTTTGAAAAAAATGAAGCTCTTTTGCACGACAATTTTAAAGAGCAAATGTTTGAACATGAAAAGTTCTTAGAAGGGCTTTTAAACGCCGGAGAGATCTCATTGGATGCTCTACAGGGTGATCATTCTGAGCAGGATAAAAAGAATTTAATGGAATTAAAGGACCGATTGTCTCATTTGAAAGATAAAAAATGAAAAGTTTATGGGATGAAAGAAGTGCAAAAACTTTTGTTAATGATCCTTTAAAGTTGAGGGTTTATACGTCTCAGCTTTTAGGTCAGAATTCTGACCTTGTCCTTCATGGCGGCGGGAATACTTCGGTTAAGATGAAGGTTAAAGATTTTTACGGAGATCTCGAGGACATTTTATATGTTAAGGGCAGCGGTTGGGATCTTGCGACGATCAAAGAAGAAGGCTTTTCTCCGGTAAAAATGAAAGCTTTGCTTAAGATGGCAGAATTTAAAGAATTGTCGGATACGGATATGGTCAATGAACAGCGCGCGGCGATGCTAAACCCCAATGCCCCTAATCCTTCTGTGGAAGCTATTCTTCACGCGATCATTCCTTTTTGTTTTGTTGATCACACGCATGCGGATAGTGTTGTTGCTATTTCCAATACGGATGGCGGCGAGAAAAAGATCCGTGAGATCTATGGTGATAAGGTTTTGATCATTCCCTATGTTATGCCAGGATTTATACTCGCGCGGAAAGTCTATCAAATGACGCGTACTCTCGACTGGAATAAGGTCGAGGGGATGATCTTATTGCATCATGGGATCTTTACATTCAGTGATAATGCTAGAACAAGTTATGAAAAGATGATCAAGCTTGTTACTAAAGCAGAAGAATATATTTCTAAGAATTCTAAGAAGCTTGTTGGTAAGGTTCTTTCAGTCAACGAAGATCTAGGATCATTAGCTCAAACACGAAAAAGTGTTTCGATTGAAAAAGGATCGGCTGTTTTAGCTAAATGGGAATTTGATAGAGAGCGAGTCGATTTTTCGAATTTACGGAATATTCACTCTATTGCAGTCCGTGGACCGCTAACTCCTGATCATGTTATCCGGACGAAAAGAGTTCCGCTTGTCATTGATGGACGGGTAGAAGAGAATGTTGAAAAATTCAAGAATGATTATTTGAGATATTTTAAGCAATTTGCTGACAATAAAATGACATGTCTTGATCCCGCGCCGCGTTGGGCGGTTTGGAAGGGACAAGGAACGATCTGTTTTGGAAGTTCATTAAGTGATGTGAATGTTCTATCGGATATTTCCGGGCATACTGTGCGATCGATCATGGTTGCCGAAGGTCTTGGCGGGTGGAAGGCATTGTCTGCGAAAGATATTTTTGATGTTGAATATTGGGATCTCGAGCAGGCGAAGTTAAAAAAAGGCAATAACCTTCGTTCGTTCGCAGGAAAGATCGTTCTTGTGACGGGGGCTGCAAGTGGTATTGGGAAGGCTTGTGTGGAGGCTTTTGTTAATGAGGGAGCGGTTGTCGCGGCTTTAGATATTAATCCTAAGATAGATGAGATCTTTACGAAAAAAGAAATATTACCGATCGTTTGCGATCTAACAAAAGAAGCGGATATTAAAATAGCGGTTGAAAGGGTTGTACGGAACTTTGGCGGGCTGGATATTGTTGTCAGTAATGCTGGGAGTTTTCCGGTCACTAAAAAGATTGCCGATGTTGATATAAATTTTTGGGAAAAAAGTTTGAAGATCAATTTAACGAGCCATCAGCTTTTGATCAAACATTCGATTCCCTTTTTGTCGTTAGGGATCGACCCGACTATAATTATTATTGGGTCAAAGAATGTTCCGGCGCCGGGCCCGGGAGCATCTTCTTATTCGGTCGCTAAAGCCGGGTTGACGCAATTAGCCCGCGTGGCGGCGCTGGAATTGGCCGCAAACGGTATTCGGGTCAATGTGGTCCATCCGAATCAGGTTTTTGATACGGGGATATGGACTCAAAATGTTTTAGATGCTCGTGCTAAAAGTTATGGTGTCAGCGTTGAAGAATATAAAAAGAGCAATCTTTTAAGAACAGAGATCACTTCAATAGATGTCGCGGCGCTTGTGTGTTCTTTGGCAGGATCTGCATTTGCAAAAACAACAGGAGCTCAGATCCCCATCGACGGCGGGAATGAGCGGGTTATTTAAAAGAAGGGGGTGATAATGACAGGTGGCGATAATTTTCACGGTTTGTTTGAGAAGATCAAACTTAAAGATGTCATGAAATCTCCCGTTGTTACAATTTATGAGGATGATGAACTAAGCATCGCGGAAGAGCGTTTCACAGTCCATGGTGTTTCGTATTTGCCGGTTGTTAGTCATGGGAATAAATTAGTAGGGTTGTTAACCCAGAAATATGTTTATAAAACACAATCACCTCGGCGAATTATCAGTCATGAAGAAATTGATTTTAATCCCAATGTTATCCTTGATGGCGAGGCCTATTACAGTAAAGAAACATTAGATAGTTATATTCTGCGCAACATCATGAAGCATGATCCATTTAGCTTAGGACCGGATGATAATCTGGCAGATGCTATTTCAAACATGAATAGATTGGTTATTGGTTGTATCCCTATTGTTGATGAACAAAAGAAGGTTATTGGTGTTCTGACAATTCGGGAAATTATTGTATTTTTGGCTTCCAAAATAAAGTAAGGATCGCATGCCGGCTGTTTTAGAAACAAATTCCTGGGGACATTTAGAATTTACTGAAGAATTTACTCAGAGCTATGAGTTGCTTGAAAATAGCCAGACGAATATTTTTATTTCTGGGCAGGCTGGGACTGGAAAATCAACACTTTTAAAATATTTCCGTCAGAAGACAAAGAAAAATCTGGCCGTTTTAGCTCCAACGGGTGTTGCGGCGTTAAATGTTCAAGGCCAAACGATCCATTCATTCTTTCAATTTAAGCCTGATATCACGATGGATGCCATCGCCCTTATTCGACTTCGAAAAGACCGCCGCAAGATGTATGGAAGTCTTGAGACTCTTATCATTGATGAGATATCAATGGTGCGGGCTGATCTTTTGGATTGTATCGATGCTTTCTTAAGGCTTCATGGGCCCAAAAAAGATCAACCATTCGGGGGTATTCAAATGGTTTTCTTGGGAGATCTTTATCAACTGCCTCCGGTGGTGACATCTTTTGAAAGAGGTATTTTTCAGAATGGCGATGACAGTGAAGGATCCGTCAGATATGCGAGTCCATTCTTTTTTGATGCGAAATCTTTTAAAACATTAAAGCTGAAATGTATTGAACTTAAGAAGATCTATCGTCAAAAAGAGCAGGAGTTTATTGATCTTTTGGGGAAAGTCAGGGAGAAACTCATTAGTGTAGAGGAATTAAAGATCATCAACAGCCGATATTTCCCAAATTTTGAGATCCCCGCGAATGAATTTTATATTTATTTGACAACGACCAATGAAATGGCTGACCGGATTAATCATGAAGAATTACAGAAATTGAAAACACGGCCGTATCATTTTGAAGGATCGATCGATGGGGATTTTGAACTTAAGAATTTACCGACGAGTCTTTCGATGGATTTAAGATTCGGCGCGCAGGTGATGCTTCTTAATAATGACAGCCAAGGTCGTTGGGTTAACGGCTCGATCGGAAAGATCGTCGGTGTGAATTCCGGCGATGATGTCAGCGATGAGGTTATCGTGGAATTATCAAAAAAAGAGCGCGTTTTTGTTGCGCCATTTACTTGGCAGATGTACCGCTTTTCGTATAATGAAGATACTGAACGTATTGAATCCGAGGAGGTAGGATCGTTCACACAGTATCCTTTGCGGTTAGCTTGGGCGATCACGATCCATAAAAGCCAGGGAAAGACTTTTTCAAAAGTTATTTTAGACATTGGAACAGGGACATTTTCCCACGGACAACTTTATGTTGCTTTAAGCCGCTGTACAGATATGGATGGGCTTATTTTAAAAAAACCGATCTTAAGGAATCATATTATTCTTGATAGTAGGATCAAGAACTTTTTTGAAGCACATCATGAACAATAGCTTTTAAAGGAGAACTATGTTGAACAGAAAAATGTTTTGGGCGTTTCTATCTGTTTTTGTTTTTGTTTCTTGTTTTATTCTTCGAGGAGTTAAGGCGGACGACTCTAATAAAGCGGATCAAAATAATAAGATCATCATCTTTAATGTTGATAAAAAAGGGGTGGAAGAAGTGGAAAAAATTCATAAAAATGAAGAAGAATGGAAAAAGATCTTAACTCCCGAGCAGTTTGATGTTACACGTAAACACGGGACGGAGCGTGCGTTTTCCGGGGCGCTTTGGAACAATAAAAAACATGGTGTTTATAAATGCATTGGATGCGGAACTGATCTTTTTTTGTCGGACACGAAATTTGAATCAGGAACAGGGTGGCCGAGTTTTTGGGATAGGGTTTCTAAGGAGAATGTTGAAGAAAAAGAAGACAATGCGTTTTTCATGAAGCGCACAGAAGTCCATTGTGCCCGCTGCCAAGCGCATTTGGGCCATGTCTTTCCCGACGGCCCGAAGCCTACGGGATTACGTTATTGTATCAATTCCGCATCATTATCATTTGAGGAGAAAAAATAATGGCTCACGCGATCCTTTTAATTTCATGCCGGGACCAGAAAGGGATAACGGCTGCGATCACGAATTTTGTTTTTCAAAACGGCGGGAATATTGTCCATGCTGATCAGCATATCGATGCACAAAGTAATACGTTCTTCATGCGGATCGAATGGTCTCTTAAGGGGTTTAAATTATCGGAAGATGCTATCGGAAAAGTCTTTGGGCCTTTGGCAAAGAAGTTTTCAATCAGTTATCAGCTCTATTTTTCAGACCGTAAAAGTCGTGTTGCGATCTTTGTCTCAAAACATCTGCATTGTCTTTATGATCTGCTTTTACGTTACCGCTCTGGGCAGTTGTCCTGTCAGATCCCAGTTATTATCAGCAATCATCCTGACGCGGCCCGTGCGGCCGGAGAGTTTGGGATCGAGTCCTATGAATTTCCGATCACAAAAAACAATAAATCATCTCAAGAAAAGAAGGAAATGGATATTTTAAGGGCTAAAAAGATCGATGTGATCGTTTTGGCACGATATCATCAAATTCTTACGGCACCTTTTGTTAAGAAATTTCAAAATAATATCATTAATATCCATCATTCTTTCTTACCGGCTTTTGCAGGAGGGAATCCTTACGCGCAAGCCTATCAAAAAGGTGTGAAGATCATCGGTGCGACGAGTCATTATGTGACAGCAAAATTAGATGAAGGCCCGATCATTGAGCAGGATACCGTGCGGGTGAGCCATCGGGATGACCTTGCGGATCTCGTTAGAAAAGGCGAAGATTTGGAGAAAATCGTATTAAGCCGCGCGCTTCGATGGCATTTAGAGAGAAAGATCCTTGTTTATAATAACAAAACGGTTGTTTTTGATTAATAAATAGTTTTAGGTTTCTTGAGAATCTGAAATGGTATACTTCCATTATCAAACGATGGAGGGAAAAATAATGTGTGGAAAAATTTTATTGAGATTTCTTCTGGTTTTGTTCTGCGTTGTATCAATTACAACTCATGGCATTTGCGCAAATGATCAGAAAGATGATCAGCAGAAGGATCTGATGCAAAAATTGTCGGATTCAATGGCGTCCTTAAAAGAGAAATTAGAAGGGCAATCAAAGGATAATGCTCAGAAGATGAAAGATGCGCAGGATAAAGCCCAGCGAAATCAGGAGTCGACAGAACGTAAAGTTGAGGATAATCGCCGGAAATTAAAGGAAGCTCAAAATAGCGCTAAAAGAAAACAGCAAGATGCTAAAGCGGCAATGGAAAGAGCCCGCAGGCAGAATGAAAGGAACATGCGGGATCTGAATAATTCATTAAAACGCAAATGATTTTTTAAAATAAGTTTAATTTTTGTGTTATTGCGAGCGAAGCGAAGCAATCTTTCAAAAAGGTTGCTTCGTTCTGTGTGACTCGCAATGATACAAAAAATAAATATACACAGTATATTAGATTTAAAGGAATTATTCGTCAATTATGCCTCAGGATATTGAATCCCAACCAGATCATTTGAGCGTTTCAGAACTCAATCGTTACATTAAAGACGTTGTTAATGCTGGGTTTCCCGTCCCTTTATGGATCTGTGGTGAGATCCAGGGTTATGAACGTAATAAAAACAAGACACATATTTTCTTTGAGCTTGTTGAGAAGGATGAGGTTTCGAAAGATATCAAAGCCCGCATTGGACTTGTTATTTTTGCCAGCCGGAAATTCGCGATCGATAATATTTTGAAGAAAAGTGATGATGGTTTTATTTTACGCGACGACATTGAAGTAAAATTCCAATGTCGGGTGGATTTCTATGAGCCACACGGTGTGGTACGATTGATCGTTGAGAATATCGATCCTTTTTATACATTAGGCAAGCTTGCTCAGGAGAAGCAAAAACTGATAAATCTCTTGAGGGAGAAAGGGACTCTGGATAAAAATAAAATCTTAGAGTTGCCATTAGTGCCGCTTAATATTGGTTTGATCACGTCCGATGATTCAGCAGCTTTTAATGATTTTATTTCAGAACTAGCAAACAGCCAGTTTGGTTTTAAGGTTTTTTTACGTAATGCCGTCATGCAGGGGAAACGATGTGAAAAGGACGTTTGCCGCGCGATGGATGAATTGCATAAGATTGAGGACATTGATGTTATTGTGATCACGCGCGGCGGAGGATCGCTTGCAGAGTTGAGTTGTTTTGACAGTGAAATGATTGTGGAAAGAATTGCGCAAAGTTCGATCCCGGTCTTAAGCGGGATAGGCCATGAGATCAATATTACGATCACGGATCTGGCGGCTCATACCTATGAGAAAACTCCGACGGCGATCGCGCAGTTCTTGGTGAGCAGAGTGAAAGATTTTATTGATGTCTTGGAAAGTGAACAGGATCGTTTAATGGATTCTGTTGAGGCTTATTTGGGAGACTCTAAGATCTCTTTAAAGAACATCGCGATCTTATTTAAGGATCGGACTGACAGGCTGCTTGCTGAGCAGCGTGATTTTGTTACTCGTTCGATGGAATTCTTTAAGAGTAAACCATTAAATATTTTGCGGGAAAGTTTGAGAATAATCTCGAATGAAGATCTTGTTTTAAAAAGAGCAATCCAAGTGCGTGTGCAAAGCGAACAGTCTAAGATCAAAAGTTATGAACGATTAGTTGAGATGTCGCATCCGGTTAATGTGCTCAAACGAGGATTTAGTATTACGCGCGATATGTCGGGGAAAGTGGTGAAAACAGGGCTTGGGCTTAAATCTGGACAGGTCATTAAGACAGAGCTTCACAAAGGGCAAATTATCAGTACAATTGATGATATCCAAAAATAAAGGAGGCTGTTGTGGCAGAGGCAAAGTATAGTAAGGCTCTTAAACGTTTAGAAGAGATCATTCAAAAGATCGAGAATGAAGAAACGGATATTGATGAGCTCTCTGATAGGGTCAAAGAAGCAGTGACGCTTATTAAAACTTGCAAGACAAAGATCGAAAAAGCTGAGATGGAAGTGAAGAAGATTGTTGAGGATTTTGAAGTTCAGGCTGAGAATAATAATTAATATCTATTGTGTCATCGCGAGGGAAAGCATTTTTTCCAATGACGAAGCGATCTTTTAGATTGCTTCGTTGATAGAGCAAGGGCAACTCGCAATGACACTCAATTGATAAATTGAAAAATATCTTGATGACCAAAAAATATTTAGTAACAGGCGGAACAGGGTTCATAGGCCGGAATTTCGTCGAACGGCTTGTTCGAGAAGGTAACATCGTAAAAGTCTTTGATAACGACTTTCGGGGTGATGCGGCTACTCTTAAAACTATCAAAGGGCATGTTGAATTTATTAAAGGTGACATTCGGGATTGTGCTGCGGTTTTTAAAGCTTCAAAGAAAATTGATTCCATTGTTCATTTGGCGTTTATTAACGGGACGGAGAATTTTTATAAGAAACCGGACCTTGTACTCGAGGTTGGTGTGAAGGGGATCGTCAATGTTATTGACGCGGCGATCAATAATAATGTTAAGGAATTGATCTTGGCATCGAGCTCGGAAGTTTATCAGAACCCGAAAGTTGTTCCAACGGATGAGACAGCATCGCTTATTATTCCCGACCCTTTAAATCCAAGATATTCTTATGCCGCCGGAAAGATCATCAGTGAAATGATGGCGATCCATTATGGAAAATATTTTGAACGAATGCTGATCTTTCGTCCGCATAATGTGTATGGGCCGAATATGGGCTGGGAGCACGTGATCCCGCAATTTGTTTTACGTATGCGTCAATTGATCAATAAATCTCCTAAGGGTGTT
The DNA here is from genome assembly GCA_964348765.1 of uncultured Planctomycetales bacterium. Taxonomy (GTDB): domain Bacteria; phylum Omnitrophota; class Gorgyraeia; order Zapsychrales; family Zapsychraceae; genus CAYGEE01. The sequence continues at coordinate 32,330 of CAYGEE010000005.1, forward strand.
ATTCGTTTCCCAATTCAAGGTTCAGGGAAAGAAACGCGAGCTTTTGTTTATATTGATGATTTTGTTGATGGAATGATGATATTGAAAAACAAAGGGAAACATTTGAACATTTATCATATCGGGACGGAAGAAGAAATTAGTATCTCGAAGGTCGCTCTTGAGCTTGGGGAATATTTTAATCGCACGATAAAGATCGTTCCGGGAGAATTAACAAAGGGGAGCACGCCTCGCCGATGTCCGAGTATTTTGAAGATGAAAAAAATAGGTTATTGGCCGAAATATTCTTTCGCGCAAGGATTGCCGCTTATTGCTAAATGGTATGATGAAAATTATCACAAAGCGCCGGGAGGATCACATTGAAGCGAACAAATAATAGGAATGAAAAAGTAAAGAAGATCCAGCATATCGCTGTTGTCGGCGGAGCCGGGCATGTTGGTTTGCCGTTATCGTTAGTTTTAGTAAAAGCCGGTTTTAAAGTGACCATCATTGATATTGATCGTAAAAAGATGGATTCGATTAAAAAAGGGGAATTCCCTTTTTTGGAAGAAGGTGGTGAAAAGCTTTTAAAGGAAACGATTTCAAAAGGCCTGTTCTTTAGCGACACTCACAAGGATATTCAAAAATGTGATGTTATTATCTTAACCGTCGGGACGCCCGTTGATAAACATCTGAATCCGATCCTCGATTCTGTATTTGATGCGATCCGGCAGATCAAGCCTTTTTTGCGCGATGAGCAAGTGATCGTTTTAAGAAGTACATTGTTTCCTGGAACATCAAAAATGATCCATGACATGCTTTTAAGTGAAGGACTGCGAACGGGAGTGAGTTTTTGTCCGGAGCGGATCGCCCAGGGTGTTGCGATCAGGGAAATACAGGAGTTTCCGCAGATCATTTCTGGAGTTGATGCCAGGTCTCTGAGTGCGGCAAAGTTTATTTTTTCCAAAGTTGCAAAGGGTGTCGTTGAGCTGGATATGACGGAGGCGGAATTAGCGAAGCTTTTTACGAATGCTTGGAGATATATCCGTTTTGCGGTCGCGAATCAGTTTTATATGATGGTCGAAGAAAAAGGGATGGATTTTTATAAGATCCGGGATGCGATGATGGCTGATTATCCGCGGGCTTTGGATTTCCCGGCAGCAGGTTTTGCCGCCGGGCCGTGTTTATTTAAAGATACGATGCAGCTGGCCGCGTTTAATCGGCAGAATTTTCCGCTGGGTAATTCCGCGATGCTTGTTAATGAAACGCTGCCTGATTTTCTTGTTGAGCAGGCGAAACGTCAGCTTTCTTTGAAGGGAAAGCGCGTCGGGATCTTGGGGATGGCTTTTAAGGCTAATAATGATGATACGCGAGAATCATTGGCATTTAAGTTACGGCGTTTACTTGTTCATGAGAAAGCTCTTCTTATGTGCACAGATCCGCATGTTAAGGATCCGCTGTTTTATTCTCTTAAAAATGTTCTTAAGGATTGTGACATCCTTTTTATCGGATGTCCGCACGCTGAGTATAAAGATATTGATTTTAGAGGGAAGATTGTTTTTGACTGTTGGGGGATCGTACATAAACAGAAATTACAGACAACCAATAAAATAAAGATCAAGTCTTATGCCGGCAAGAAAAAATGATCGTTGTCGCTATTGCGGCTCGAATAAACTGACGAAATATCTTTCCCTGGGCCAACATCCGCCTTCGAATAGTTTCTTAAAAATTGAACAAGTCTCTTTAGAAGAACGCTTCCCGCTAGAAGTTTATTTGTGCGAAGGTTGTTTTTTGTCCCAATTGATCGACGTCGTCCCGGCGGAGATCATTTTTGATGATTATGTTTATTTGTCGTCGACCTCAAAGGCCTTGAAGAATCATTATGCGAAACTTGCTCAACAGGCGTCGGAACGATTTTCCCTTAAAGAAGAAGATACGGTTGTTGATATCGGCTGCAATGACGGGGTTTTGCTGTGTGGTTATACAAAAGATGGGATTGTGAAGGTTGGGGTAGAGCCTTCCAAAGTTGCTGAGCTTGCCAGAAAAGCGGGATTTGATGTTTTCAAGAATTTTTTTGATCAGGATTGTGCGAAAAAGATCATCGCCCGTCATGGCCATCCTAAAATCGTGACCGCAACGAATGTTTATGTTCATGTGGATGACATCAGTGAATTCACAAAAGGTGTGCGGCTATTGCTTGAGAACGACGGGGTTTTTATTGTTGAGGCGTCTTATTTGCTTGACCTTATCGATCAGGCACTTTTTGACACGATCTATCATGAACATTTATGTTATTTAAGTTTAACACCGCTTGTTCCTTTCCTGGATCGTCATGATCTTGAGGTTTTTGATGTTGAACGCATCGCTCTGGGCGCATCCGGCCCGGCCTTGCGAGTTTATGTTCAAAAGAAAAATGGCAAAGAACGAATCGAATCCTCCGTTTCAAAAATGCTTCAAGATGAAAAAGCCTGGGGCATTGGAGATATCAAGAGGTATAAAGGTTATGCCGCAAAAGTGCAAAAGATCAAAGATGATGTTCTTATGATCATTAGTCGTCTTCAGAAAGAAGGCAAGGTTGTCGGCGGTTATGGAGCTCCGGCTAAAGGAAATACGCTCTTAAATTATTTTGATCTTAATGAGGACATTATTCCATTCGTTGCCGAGAATAATCCCATGAAACAGGGGATGTTGACGCCGGGATCTCATATTCCGATCATTAGTGATGAGGAATTTTTGAAGCAAATGCCGGATTATGCGCTTTTGTTGAGCTGGAATTATCTCGATTTCTTTTTAGCTAATAGTGAATATATCCGTCGAGGCGGGAAATTCATTATTCCTATCCCGCAGCTATCGATACGCCCATGAGCATTCCAAATAATAGCACGGCAGATGAGCTCGAACTTTCTGTAGTGATCCCTATTTATCATGAAGAGAAGAATATTGAACATACATTGCATCGGTTAAAAAGGCATATTCCGGTTTCTTTTGAGGTGATCGCCGTATATGATTACGATGAGGATCCGACGGTGCCCATCCTTAAGCGTTTATGCCATGATCATAAAAATTTGAGAATGATCAAAAATGAGATCGCTCGAGGGGCATCGGGAGCATTGCGAACAGGCTTTTTTCATGTAAGGGCCAAACGAATCCTTGTTGTAATGGCAGATCTCTGTGATGATCTTTCGCAGATCCCGTATTTTTTGAGTTTGGTCCCGGCGAAGGCGGATATTATTTGTCCGTCACGTTATTGCAAAGGAGGCCAGCAGAATCTCAAAGAATCTCCTAAGAAATGGATCCCACGGATCGCGAGTTTTTGTGTCAAATGTTTATCCGGTTTGACGACCTATGATGCGACGAACAGTTTTAAATTGTATTCATCGGAAGTTCTTAAGGATATGGAATTAGTCAGCACAAAAAGTTTCAGCGTTACCCTCGAGATCGTGGCCAAAGCGCATTGTTTGGGATATCGGATTGTGGAGATCCCAACGACTTGGGAAGATCGTCAATTTGGTAAATCTCATTTTAATCTCATGCAGTCGATCGTTGTGTATTTACCGTGGTTTGGATTAGCGGTTTTGGGAAATCCTTGTTTTGGGATCCCTAAACAATGGTTTAGAAGGCTATTTGCTAAGAATTAGCGTGGTTGATGAGTTGTTTTACTTTGTCGTTCGCGAAAGCGGGAATGACAAGGAATATTAAAGAGATAAAGAACTCGCTAATTAAGTTGGAATTAAGCGCAAGATTTTTAAATTAGCATTAAAATAAAGCGTTCATAGATTTTTCCAATTGATCAAATAACATTGGAGGCGTGATCATGGTCCAAAGAAAGACATGGATTTTTGTCGGTATTGTCCTTTGGGGGATCCCGACGGGGATAATGTTCTCGCTTTTTTTGAGTATTATTGACCTGAAAAGCAAATCAGGCCTGCGCGAATTTGTCTTCGGTGATTTCTTGAGTACGGCTTATGTGATGATCCCATTGTTCTCTATCTTTGGTTTGATCTTAGGGTCGATTCTTTATAAATTCGGTGAAAAGCGGACTCATGACGAAACTCAATCTCTTTCCTAAAAAAGTTCAAAAGTTTTATTGGATTGTTTTTATCCTTCTTGTTTTTTTCTGCTTGTGGATCAACTTTACGGGCGCGTCTTGGGTCCAGCGTTTGTATGAACAAAAAGACTTTGGATCGTTGAATAAATTTTCTGCATCCTCAGTTGACCGGACGTTAGAATTCTATCAGGGAAAGATTGATGATGTCTGGATCGGCCCCGTTACGAATGTTGTCGTTCACGTTTTGTTTCTTATCTTTTGTTTGATCTATCTGCAGGGAGCATCAGCAAAGAGCTTCTGTTTTTGGACTTTTCTTTTTTTAGCTGTAAGTAAATTTAATATCCTTTTTTATCCTCCTTATGGGGATGCGATCGGCGGGCCTTTTGCGGAAGGATTGTGGCTGGCGAAAAATAATTTTAATTATGCCGCGCTTTTTGATCAACCTGGATACAATTTTGGCGGGCCGAAGGCTTATTTCTTTTCATTGTATCCGACATATTTGGCTGTTCTGTATAAATTAATTTCATCAGTGCCGGTATTTCTTTTAGTAAATCATTTTTTAGTTTTTCTGATGTGTGCTGTGATCGTTAGTCTGTCGCGGCAGATCATTTTAAAAGCGGGATATGATCGGACGCTCGCGGTTTTTAGCGCGATTTGTGTTCTGGCTTTGCCGCTTTTTCAAAGTCAGACAGAAGCGATCAATATGGAAATGCCGTGTTTGCTCTTTTCGGTCTTGGCGGTGTACGATCTGATCAATAAAAAAATAGGCCGAGCGTGTTTATTTGCGATTATCGCGGCTTTTGTAAAGGGACACGGGATCCTTATCTGCGGGACGGTATTCTTAGTGAGCGTTTGGTTGTTTCTTTCTGATAAGGATCTCAAATATAAGGGAAGAACCATTTTGTGGGGAATGACGGCGATCGTTTTTGGGACGCTTCTTGTTCTGTCGAAATTTTTGTTAAAAGACCAACACGCCGGAATGATGAAACTTTTCGCCGGGTTGCCGTCGTTAAAGATCATGTACTTGCCGTGGTTTTATTTTGCCGCTGTCGTCTTGTTTTTTGGCTTTGTTTTTTGGTCCAATCACGGAGGTAAAAAAATATTATCAGTTTTAATGAATCAATATTATACTCAATGCGTTGTGTTTATTGCGGCCGGGATGTGGTATGTGCTCTTTTTAAATTTTTACGCGGTATCGCCACGGTATAAACTAGAACTTGCGCCGTTTTTACTCTTGGCGTTATTGTTTGGGGTTTTTTCGTGGGTTAAGATCCGTAAAGTTCTTTTAGCTGTAATGTTTTTGACGGTCGGTGTTTCGTCCTTCGCCTCGTTTGGATTCTTTGAAAAGCCGGTCATCCCGAATTATCACATTTTTTCGGAACGCAGTTTAGAATATCGTAATGATCTGAAATTAAATGTTGAGCTTGCGAAGTTCCTTGAGAAGGATTTTAAAGATTACACGATCGGCGCGCCGTTTTTGATGGCGCAAATGCTGGCGATCCCTGAATTCGGTTATGTTGCAAAGCCAATGGACGTTGTCGTTTATGGGATGCCGATTCATTATGCGAATATCAAAAATTTCGAAGGTTTGCAAAAGATGAATATTATGCGCACAGTTTGGGTCGCTTTTGCGTGTCACTTCGAAAATAAAAATGGGACATATTATCCGATTCATCCGCAGGATAAAGTGATCCGCGAGATGGAATTGGGTGAAAATAAATTGACCTTATTTATGGGTGGCTTTGCGATAGAACAAAGACGGCAACTTATTGAAATGATTGAAAAATATAAAAAGTAAGAATTTTGTTCTTGAATAACATCCTGTGTCATTGCGAGGCTGCTTTTTAGCCGAAGCAATCTTTTAAAAAGAGTGTCCGCTAAAGGCGAGATCTCGTCCCGCTTTTTGCGGGACGGACTTCGCAAAAAGCGCTCGCAATGACACAGGTGTGAAAATCCTAAAACAAATTATTATGAAAAATAATTTTTTCCAATCCTGCGAATTATCTGTTGTGATCCCGATCTTTAATGAGGCTCACAATATCCCGGAACTTCATAAGCGCTTAAAATCTGTTTTTGAGCAATTAAAAAAAGATTACGAGATCATTTTCGTTAATGACGGCAGCAGTGATGAGTCTTTGGGATTATTAGTTCAATTGCATCAAGCGCATAAAGGGAATGTCCGGGTCGTTAATCTGGCGCGCAATTTCGGCCATCAGCTGGCGATCACGGCGGGGTTAAGTTATTCCAAAGGTAAAGCCGTCGTTATTATGGATGCGGATCTTCAAGACCCACCGGAAGTTATTACGGATTTTGTCAAGAAATGGGAAGAAGGTTATGAGATCGTTTACGGTAGGCGTAGTGAACGCGAAGGTGAGACGTATTTTAAAAAGGCGACCGCGAGTTTGTTTTATAAAATGATTCGTGCCACAACTGCGATCGATATTCCGGAGAATGTTGGGGATTTTTATCTCTTGGACAGAAAGATCGTCGATATTATTAATTCTCTGCGTGAACGCCATCGATTTATGCGAGGGCTTGTCGCGTGGGTCGGGTTTAAGCGCATTGGCGTTGATTATGTCCGCAAACCGCGTTTCACGGGAAAGACAAAATATAGTTTTTGGAAAATGGTGAAATTCTCGATCGATGCGATGACGTCGTTCTCGTTTACTCCGTTACGTTTTGTCTCTTGGCTGGGAGCGATCATCTCGGTCATTGCCGTTTTTGGGATCCTTTTGATCATTTATTTAAAATTATTTACTAACGTCACCGTGGTCGGATGGTCGTCGTTAATGGTCGTTGTCCTTTTTATCGGCGGCGTCCAGCTTTTAGCAACGGGAATTATCGGAGAATACATCGCCCGCATTGGTGATGATGTAAAATCTCGTCCATTATTTACCGTCAGTGAAGTTTTTGAATAATATTTACACTCCGGTGTCATTGCGAGGAGCAATTATTATTTTTTATAAAATCGGCGACGAAGCAATCTATTTAAAAGATTGCCGCGCTCCCGTTGGTCGCTCGCAATGACACAGAACACGAAACCTTAGAATATGAATTCTCTCACACAAGATTATTCCACTCAAACGGACAAGAAACAGCGCTGGGGCGGGCTTCTGGAGAATCCCTGGATCTCCAAGATTCAGCGGCATTCGCTCGATGGATTTAAGGTGACGGGCTTATCAAGGATCTTAAAAAAGATCTCCTATCAAAGTTTGCTCGACGTCGGCTGCGGACTGGGAGAATATTCACATCTTAAACGCGGAAAATTTGTCGGTGTTGATAACAGCCTGCCGCGAGTCAAATTTGCCAAACGTATTTATCCATCGTGCCATTTCCTGCAGGGAGATGCCGTTAACCTTCCCTTTAAAGATAATAGTTTTGACGCTGTTCTGTTAGCCAACACCGCGCATCATTTATCCGACGACCAATTCCGCGACGGCTTCTTAAAACTCCTAAAGATCACCCGTAAATATTTCATCTTCGACGATTGCGTCCTTTGGGACGAGCAGCCGAAGATCAGCAAATTCTTCTACAGCCTAGACAGAGGCACCATGTTCCGCCACAGCCGTGACTACGAAACCTTCTTCAAACAATTCAAAAACACCAAGATCATCCTGAAAGACTCCCATAAAACATTCCCCCGATTATATGTGCATGCGGTGTTTGTGGTGGAGAAGATCAGTGGTTGAGTTGTAACGTAATTATTTTATTTGATAAAAGAGTAGCAGTCGTGTATAAAGCGTAAGAAGTAAATTGGGACACTTGAACTTATAAATTATTTGTTATCAGTGAGTTCAGGGTACCGGTACTATTAACTACTGATAACCATTAGGGGTTGCAAAAATCCAGTACTATGCTTGAAGAATCTTGGGCGGTACTGCAGATTTAGGGGGTATTAGTATGGATAAACTTAAATTGAATCCTGTGCTGCTCATTATAGCTCCGATATTTTTAATATTGCCTTTGTTTGATTATTATGAAGATTTTTCAGGGGGATATTTTACCCTTCTAAGAATTATTTTATTTGGGGCATTTTGTTATCTGGCATGGTTTTATTTTCAATCTAAAGAGCAGTATTTTTATTTCAAAATAAAAAATGAAATCATTGTTTGGATAGTGGTTTTTGAGGCTATTTTATTTAATCCATTTATCCAAATTGATTTTGACCGAGAAATATGGAATGTGAT
>CAYGEE010000006.1:0-16079 GCA_964348765.1 uncultured Planctomycetales bacterium
GCAGACGGAATGTCAAAGCGGAAAAGAATGATTCTTACGTTGAAGCAATAAATTGGATTATAACTGAGGCAAATGACGTATTTGATAGAATTGGAAGATCATATAAGATTTTAGTCCCAGATTTTAATTTGGGATATATCGATTTCATTAAGATTGCACAAGATTTAAAAGAACAAACGAGAACAAACGTGCCAGGCATTTTAAAAGGGGACAGATAAACAGTTAAAAGGAACTCAAAATATGCTCCGTCATCGTCGTCTAAGAAAGAATGAAATCATCCGCAATTTAGTCAGAGAGACTCGCCTCACCGGCGATGAGTTGATTCAGCCGTTTTTTGTTATTGAAGGAAGAGGGAAGAAGGAAGCCATTGATTCGATGCCGGGGATTTATCGGTATTCGGTGGATAAGATTTTAAAGGCTCTTGAGAGTTATCAAAAGGTCGGCGGCAAGGCGGGATTGTTTTTTGGTGTGCCGAAAAATAAAGATAATATGGCCAGCGGGTCGTATGCGGCCGACGGCGTTATTCAGAAAGCGGTTCGCGCGATCAAAAAAGAATTTCCGGGATTTTTAGTCATCACTGACGTGTGTTTGTGCTCTTACACGGATCATGGTCATTGCGGAATATTGACGGGTCGGGAAGTGGATAATGATCGATCTGTTGATATTTTAGCCAAAGCCGCTGTGTCGCACGCTGAAGCGGGCGCGGATATTGTCGCTCCGTCGGATATGATGGATTTTCGGGTGAAGAAAATTCGAGAAGAGCTCGATCAAAAAAATTTTCAGGATACGCCGATCATGTCGTACGCGGTTAAGTACGCGTCATCTTTTTATGGCCCATTTCGCGACGCGGCGCATTGTGCTCCGGGATTTGGGGATCGCAAGAGTTATCAAATGGATTGCGCCAATGCCCGCGAAGCATTAATGGAAGCAGAGACGGATATTTGCGAGGGCGCGGATTTTATTATGGTCAAGCCCGCTTTAGCGTATTTGGATATTATTGCGATGCTAAAGGATAAATTGACAGCCCCGATCGTTGCCTATAGTGTGAGTGGCGAGTATTCGATGGTGAAAGCGGCTGCAGAGAAGAAGTGGATCAATGAGAGGGAGAATGTTTTGGAATCGTTGACGTGCATTAAGCGGGCGGGGGCGGATATTATTATTACGTATTATGCGCAGGATGTATTAGGTTGGTTAAAATAATTTAATAGCGATTCCCTCCCACAAGGGGAGGGGAAGCGATTATTAGAAATAGATTTCATGCGTCATACTAATTCCCAAAAACTATTCCAAGACGCCAAACAAGTCCTCGTCGGCGGCGTCAACAGCCCTGTTCGGTCGTTTAAGGCGGTCGGTGGCGATGCGCTCGTCATGAAGCACGGCTCGGGATCCACGATCACGGATCATGATGGCAATACTTATACGGATTATTGCCTGTCGTGGGGAGCGCTCATCTTAGGCCACGCGCACCGCAATGTTGTTTTGGCGGCGAAAAAATCCGCTGAAAAAGGCATCAGTTTCGGGACTACGACGCGCGAAGAGATCGAGATCGCGACATACATCATCAAAAATGTCCCGTCGATCGAGCTTATCCGTTTCGTCAATTCCGGTACGGAGGCGACGATGAGCGCGATCCGTTTGGCACGCGGATTCACAAAAAAAGATATGCTGGTCAAATTTGACGGCTGTTATCATGGGCATTTTGATGATCTGTTAACAAAAGCCGGTTCTGGTGTTTTAGAATTGAGTCAATCGTCAAGTGCCGGAATTCCGCAAAGCCACACCGCGAATACTTTCAGTTTGCCTTACAATAATTGTGAAGTCCTGGAGCAAACTTTAAAAAAACACGCTGACAAGATCGCTTGCGTTATTATTGAACCCGTTGCGGGGAACATGGGTGTCATTCCGGCGACGAAAGAATTTTTACAGCTATTGAGAGATCTGACCAAGAAATTAAATATCGTTTTGATCTTCGATGAGATCATTACCGGTTTTCGCACGAACACCGGCTGCGTCCAGGCTGATGTGGGGATCGTTCCGGACATCACCTGTCTAGGAAAGATCATCGGCGGCGGATTCCCGATCGGCGCTTACGGCGGGCGAAAAGAAATTATGGAACATTTAGCACCTTTGGGCAGTGTTTATCAAGCCGGGACTTTCGCGGGAAATCCTGTCGTTATGAAAACAGGGTTAGCAGCTCTGCGGTTACTGACCAAAGAATTTTTTATGGCGCTTAATTCAAAATGCGAAAATTTTGCGGTGAAAGTCAACGATCACTTCAAATCCAAAAATCTTCCCGTTTATCTAGCCAATTATAAATCCATGATGAGCGTCTATTTTACGAAAGAGCAAGTGTATAATTATGATGACGCGATGAAAGCCGCCGGCGCGGAACAATATAAGCAGTTATTCCATCACATGCTTAAAGCTGGCATCTATCTTCCACCAGCTACGCTTGAGACTTTTTTTGTTTCAGGGATGCATACAAAGAAGGATCTTGAAAGATTTTCTTTAGAGTTTCAGGGATTTTTTCGGTAATTTCTATGCCATTTCGCGTTCGTGGAGATGATATAAAATATTAAAGGAGTTTTTATGAGAATGAAGGAATATTCATTGATAATGCTGATGAGTATTTTAATTTCTTTTTTTACCGGTTGCGTCCCACTTGTCGTCGGAGCCGCGGCGGGTGCGGGTGCGTTTGCTTTTGTGAAGGGAGAAATGCAGCAAAATTTTGATAAGGGTTTTGACAGGGTTCATCGAGCGGCGCTTTCGGGAGTAAAGAAGTTAGGATTAAGTGTTGTTTCGGATAAAACAGAGAGTCATAAGGCAACGGTTAAGGTGAAGTTCAAAACAGGAGAAGATGCTGTTATCGATATTGCTTCACTTACAGAGAAAGCCACACAAGTGAGGATCCGTGTCGGTATATTCGGGGATGAATTAAAATCGCAGATGATCCTTGAAGCTATTCAAAAAAGGTTATAAATCGGTAGAATGAAAATTCTCAAGAGTTTTTATGAGAGTTTAATCAGTCCTAATCAAGGAGCGGTGTATGACGACATTAACTTATCAGAAAGTCACTGAATATTATGGAAAGATCTTACAAACCAAAAAAGACCTGAAAACAAGCGCCTGCTGCAGTTTAGGAAAACCATCTGCCTATATTCAAGAGCCGCTTAAACTGATCGACGATGAGATCCAAATGAAGTTTTATGGCTGCGGAACGCCGATCCCGCTTGTTTTGGAGGGGATGAAAGTTCTGGACTTGGGTTGCGGAACGGGACGGGATTGTTTTATTATTTCCTATTATGCCGGGGAACTAGGGGAAGTTGTGGGTGTTGACATGACCGACGAGCAGATCGCGATCGCTAAGAAGTATTTGCCTCTTCAGATGAAGAAGTTTGGATTTAAAAAAGAAAATATCTGTTTTCATCAAGGTTATATTGAGGATTTGAAAGCCATTGATCTACCTGATAATTATTTTGATGTTGTTGTTTCGAATTGTGTTGTTAATCTTTCTCCGGATAAAGAGGCGGTCTTAAGTGAAGTGTTCAGGGTTTTAAAAAAAGGCGGTGAGTTTTTCTTTTCTGACGTTTATGCTGATCGCCGTTTGCCTTCTTGGGCGAAGGAAGATACGATCTTATTGGGAGAATGTTTGGGCGGGGCTTTGTATTGGAATGATTTTGACAGGTTGGCAAGAAAAACAGGGTTTACCGATCCGCGGATCTTTGCTTGTTCAAAGATCGATCTTATGGATGATGAAATGATCAAAAAGATCGGGTTCGCGAATTTTTATTCGATCACGTATCGGCTGTTCAAACTTGATAATTTGGAAAATGCCTGCGAGGATTATGGGCAGGTTGCTTATTATCGAGGGACGATCAAGGAAAGCGCTCATCATTTTATTTTGGATCAGCATCATGTTTTTGAAAAAGGAAAACCAAAGGCGGTTTGCTCCAATACGGCAGCGATGCTTAAGAACACTCGTTTTTCGAAACACTTTGAGATCCACGGGAATTTATCCGCACATTACGGATTGTTTGCCGGATGCGGAGAATCTCCCTTAAAATTATCCTCAAATGATCCATCCGGAAGCTGCTGCTGACCTATGATCGATATTATTATCCCTGTTTTGAACGAAGAGACGATATTATTAGAAAAGAAAGATTATTATTTGGATCTTGGGCATAAGGCGCAGATTATTTTTATTGATGGCGGCAGTCATGACCGAACGGTTGAGATCGCTACAAATTACGGAAAAGTTTATCACGCTCGGCCTGGGCGCGCTATCCAGAAAAATGTTGGCATCGAGAATTCCCGGTCAGAATTTTTGATGTTCTTACATGTTGATACTTTTATCAATTTGAATAATTTGGATGTTGTTGAGAAAATGCTTAATGATGGTTTCTTGGGCGGATGTTTTACGATGTCCATAAATGATGATAATGCGATCTTTCGGTTTTTTGAGGGGATCATTAATTTTCGGTCACAGGTTTTTAAGATCATTGACGGTGATCTAGGGCTTTTTGTCCGCAGGGATGTGCTTTTAAAGATCGGGAACTTTGATCTTGTTCCGTATATGGATGATATTATTTTTTCACGGAAATTAAAGAAAGAGGGGCGGGTGATCGCTTTGCCGCAAATCATTTCTGTTTCAAGTCGAAAATGGTATGAATGTGGATTTACAAAGACATTCTTTAAATATAGTGCTGCTTATTTTGAATTGTGGACAGGTTTATTATTTTTTCGAAAATGCCCGTCTTAGGTCGAACATTATCACAAACGGCTCTGATTATCTTTGCCAAAGAACCTGTCTTGGGGAAAGTAAAAACACGCCTTCAAAGGGCACTGCCTGCTGTTATTGTTCTTAATTTATATAAAGCTTTTATTGAAGATGTTGTTGCCATTGTCAGAGAAGTTCCTTGTGATAAGCGGTTTATTTATTATTCGTCGTCAAATGGACAGGCAGATCATTTTAAGGTTTTTAAAAGAAATTTTATTTTGCGAAAGCAAGTTGGATCGAGTTTAGGGGATCGGATGCAGCATGCTTTTGTGCAATGTCGCAAAGAAGGGTTTGCTCGAATGGTGATCATTGGTTCAGATTGTTTGACAATTAAGAAAGAAGATATTGTAAAAGCTTTTCAGAAGCTTAATGGAGTTGATGTTGTTATTGGCCCATCCGAAGATGGCGGATATTTTTTGATCGGTGTGCGTGAGCCTGATGCTGCGATCTTTAAGAAAGTCACATGGAGTACCTCAACTGTTTTGAAGCAGACGGTTAAGAATATTCAGGTCGTTGGAAAAAGGTATCAGCTTTTAAGAAAAAGATATGATATCGATACAGCCGCTTCATTAAGTCGGTTCGCTGGGTATGCAAAGACAAGGCGTCTAAAAACTTTCACGGCAAGATATTTAGGAGAAATAGGTAAAGATCGTAATATTAGGATTTAATAATTTTATTCACATTTTCTTTGTGTTATAATCTACAAAATTTAACGGAGGTTTTCTATGGATATAAAGATCAATATTGAGCATCGTCCTTGGGGGCACTACGTGAAGCTTTTCGAGGAGCACGGCGTTTGGGTTAAAAGAGTTGAAGTTAATTCCGGCGCGCGGTTAAGTCTTCAGAAACATCAATTCCGTTCTGAAAAATGGAATATTGTTTCTGGGATGGGCATTGTAACGCTTGAGGGAAGGGATATTCCCGTTCATTCAGGGTCTGTTCTGGATGTGCCAGTCGGTTCAGTTCATCGGATCGCTAATGTCGGAAAAGAGAAGCTTGTTTTTATCGAAGTGGCCTGCGGGGAAAAACTTTCTGAAGAGGATATTATCCGTCTTCAGGATGATTATAAAAGAGATAGTGATAGTTAAAAAAGGGTTGATCGATGGGTAAATATTTAGTTTCCGGCGGTGCCGGTTTTATCGGGTCGCATATAACGGAACGATTGCTAAAAGACGGGCATTTTGTCCGGGTCTTTGATAACTTCAGTGCCGGGAAGATGGAAAATCTTGCTTTTACTAAGGGGCTCGGCAAAAGTAAATTTGAACTTATTAAAGGGGATATTCGGGATAAGGAAGCTTGTGATAAGGCTTGTCGGGGTATGGAATATGTTCTTTTTCAATCCGCGCTTCGTTCAGTTCCAAAATCGATCGATGATCCGTTAAGTTATAATGAAGTGAACATCAACGGAACACTTTTCATGCTTGAGGCGGCCAAGAAATGGAAGATCAAGCGTTTTGTTTTTGCTTCATCAAGTTCTATCTACGGAGAAGCAAAGATTTTTCCTGAACAAGAAGATCATGCACCGCTTCTTATTTCCCCATATGCTTTAAGTAAGTTAACGGGGGAATATTATTGTCGGATCTTTTCAGCTCTTTTTAGTTTGGAAACGGTTTGTTTGCGTTATTTTAATGTTTTCGGGCCGCGTCAGTCTTTGGATGATGAATATGCTGTTGTTGTTCCGAAATTCATTCATTGCCTTCTTCACAATGAAGCTCCGCCGATCTTTGGCAATGGAAAACAGTCTCGGGATTTTACTTATATTGATAATGTTGTCTCTGCGAATCTTTTATCAGCGACAACGCCTGGATTGAAACATGAGATCTTTAACGTTGCCAATGGGAAAGATAATACTGTTTTGGAATTGGCGATGGCTTTGAATAAGATCTTGGGCAAAAATATCAAACCAAAATTTCTTCCTAAACGCGCGGGTGATGCCTTCCGAACTTCTGCAGATATTTCCAGGATCCGTAAAAAGTTGAAATTTAAACCGCTTGTAAGCTTTGAAGCTGGGCTTGCGCTTACAGTTGAATATTTCAAAAATAAATATTCTCGATGAAGGTTATTCATATTATTTCAGCTTTGAATTCTCCGGATGTTGATGTGGCTTTGCCGCGATTTTTTTCCGCTTTGCAGGCAAAAGGTGTTGAGTCGCAAATTGTTTCTATGTCTCTGCCGGAAAATCTGCAGTTTCCCAATATTGTTACGCATCGGTTTGATATTCAAAGATCCGGGATCGATTGGTCTTTTTTTGGTAAAGCTTTGAAGCTTGTTGGAACTCAAAAACCAGATGTTATTCATAGCTATGGAGCGCGGGCTTTATTGTATGGAAGTTTGATCTCTTTGTTGACGGGGCGTCCCAGTGTGCATACTTTTGGTGAGTTTCCGTTGAAAAAGATACCTTCTTTTTTTGTTCAATTAAACAAGATCTTTATTGCGCCTTCCGAGTTCTTTAAAAATAATCTTATTAAGAGTGGATATTTAGATCTTTCAAAGCTTAAGGTCATTCATGCTGGGATCTTGGGGTCGGGCGGGGTTGATCATTCTGAATCGGCTAAAAAAGCGGTAAGAAAAGATCTAAAAATAGGCGAAAGCACTTTTGTCCTTGGTTATGTTGCTGCTTTTTCAAAAGAAAAAGATCAGGAAACTCTTCTTAAGGCTTTTCGAAATTTGATAGTAAAGGAATTTGACGGTGTTTTAATTTTGGCAGGCGCCGGTGCAATGCTAAAGGACCTTGAGAGGATCGCCGAGGAGCTGGGAGTTAAGGAATCTGTTCGATTTGTTGAGGGTAAGAATTATCAGCGTCTTTTGCCGATATTGGATATTGCGGTCGATTCTTCTTTTGATGTTTTATTCCCTCGGCCGATCTTGGAGGCGATGTCATTGGGTGTGCCGGTTGTTGTTACAAAGGTTGGCGCTCATACGGAGATCATTGAGGATGGAAGATCCGGTATTTGGGTTCCGTGCGGTTTCCCTGAAAGAATAGAGGCGGCGGTCATGAGGTTATTTGTCAATAGAGAGCTTTTAAAAACGATGGGAGGGGAATCCCAAAAAAGGTTTTTTGAGTGTTTTTCTCTGGAGCAGATGGTCGATAAGTATTTTAATTGTTATCGTAGTTTCAATAAATAACGCATGTTTTCTTGCTGGCTTTTGTTAGAATATCCTTAGGTTTGAACCAGTATCAGGGTTTTCATGTGATTGTTTTTCCCTCAGGTATCCTTCCTTGAAGATCCTAATTCTTTAGTTAAGATTAAACAGGTGTGTCTAGATGGAAAACTCTAAAAGCTCAGGATCAAAGAAAAGTCAATTCTTGGATAGGGCAGAATGGTGGGATATTCTTTCTAGTCTTATGGACATCCTTCAGCTTAATCTTTTTGTTCTAGATAATAAAGGTGGTTTGATCTTGCCTTCGGAACAGGGAAGATTTGGAGGGCGATTTTTAACCGGAGATCGTTCTGGGTTTGATATCAATTCGGATGATCATATGAAGGTTATTAAGAATTTGGAGCCATTTGGTGAATATTTTAGGTCCCAAAATCCCATTAAATTAAATGTTTTTGCGATCCCTATTGGGCCTGTCGAACAGGATTTGCCGGCAGCATATCTTTTTGTTGGCCCTGTTATTTTGGGTAATAAAAACAGTGAAATCCAGTATGTTGATTGGGCGCTTGAGAATGGCGTTGATCAGAATGATGTTTTGCGTGGCGTTTCTGAAGTGCGTGTTCTTGAACAGGTTGTTTTGGAGTCGATCCTTAATCTTTTGGCAGAGATCGTAAGGGGTAAGATCTCATTCTTGGTGAAACAAAAGGCACAAAAACAGGCAGATTTGAATAACTCAGTGTCTATGACAGTAAAAGCGCTTGAGCAAGAGATTTATTCCGGTGTTTATTTTGATGAATTTTTGATAAGTTTTTTGGATACAGCGCTAAGGATCACTGAAACTGATTCTGGGTCAATTATGATGATGGATGAGCAAAGTAACGAGCTTGTTGTTAAATTTTCTCGCGGGGTTAGCGAAAAAATTGCAGGATCAAGAAAAAGAGGGGCAAGTGAAGACGGTTTGGCTCGATTGGTCTTGGCAGAAGGTGATCCGCTTGTTATAAGCTCAGAAGCCGATAATGAGCGGATCAAGCATCTTTTGAAAAGAAAAGAGATCAAACAGTCTTTGGTGATGCCTTTGTCTGGCGGGGCTCATTCCTATGGAGTCTTGAATTTGAATAGTTTTAAAGATCGGTGTAAGATCGAAGATCACTTGTTGAATCTGCAGTATCTTTCCAAGTTGCTTTCTGCTGTTTCTTAAAGTAGGTTCCTCCCCGTGATTTTCCTGAAAACAATGATGCATAAAAACTCTTGTCATCGTTTGTTGTTTTGAGATACAATGAGCACATGCTCAATATTAATGGCGTGTTATTGTGAGCATGTGCTCATAATAAAGTATGGTTTATGTGGAGGGGTGAATAATGGATAAAGGTCGGCCTAAAAAGGTTCGCTATGTGCAGTCTATGCCAATGATTTCTCAGTTCAGTCCGCGCGGGCGTGCCGGCCGTCCGGATGAAGTTGAGCTTCGGGTCGATCATTTTGAGGCGATCAAGTTGGCTGATCATCAGGGTTATGGCCAGTCTGAAGGTGCGCGTTTTATGGGTGTTTCGCGGGCAACTTTTGGCCGTATTTTGAGAGAGGCCCGAAAGGTGGTTTCTAATGCGATCGTTAATGGGAAGTCTATCCATATCCGCACTGGAGATGTTCAGATCGGCGTTCGTCGAAAAGGGCTGCCGAATAAGCGGGATAATCTGCGCGCAATGTCATCTGAAGTGATTATTCGAAAGAAGATATCTGGATTTAAGGAGTAATTACCATTTTACGATCAGGCCTTTTTACTTCCCAGTAACTTCATATAATACATATTATGTTAACTAGTAGATATGGGATGTTTTGCTGTAACTTGAGGAAAGTCAACGCTTTGGTTGATTATACATGTCGCCTGTGAATAACTGTTTTTAAACTTACTTCTTTTCTTCTATTTTAATGTTCTTGGGCAGAAATCATTCCTTTTGGTCGGAATATTTAATTGAGGATTCTTATCTTGTATTCTCTTATTGATTCAGGCAGTTTCTGTTTGTTTTGATGTTTTATACTGCGGAATATCCTTGATCTTTGCAATGCGGACAAAAGCATAAAAAAAGTAAAAAAAGAGAAAGGTACCACCTTCCTCTTTTTTGTTTTTTTTGTGAAAAGGGATGTGTGCTTTTAGAAGTTTATTTTCTCTGGTAATTTCTGATGTGGGGTCATGGTTTCAGCCGCGGTTATTTCGATTGTAACGGCATGAAAATTGGGGTCATTAACACCGCCAAAATATTGCCTGAGCATAGGGATATTGTTCCATAAAGTTTCCTTGACGTTTTTATCTTCGGTTAGGGAAGCTTTACCGGTAATGCGCGAATACCACATTTTTCTGTCAACAAAACAGACTTCAACTAGGGGGTTGTTTTTGATGTCCGCGATCGTTCGCGATCGTGATAAAAGTGCTACTAAAAGTTTTCCGTCATCCGTTAAATATGGCATCATGGGTCTGACCCTGGGCTGGTTTCCTTCAGTGGTTGCTAAAAAACCGAATCCGGCGTCTCTGATAAGATCGATCACTTCGTCTTTATTCATGTGCTTGCCTTTCCTGATTGATTTTCAATCTTTACCGTCTTTTTTTACTTTGAATTTATCCGTTCCTGTGAAAATTTCATTTTGATTTTTTATCATTTCGGCTGAAATAGAAACCGCGATTTCTTCAGGAGTTTGAGCGCCAATATCAAGGCCGGCCGGGATATGGATTCGCTTAAGGAATTGATCGGCAATCCCCAATTGCCTTAATCGTTTAAAAAATTTGATCCGTTTTGGTTTGCTTGAAATGACGCCAATATATCCCGCCTTTGAAGTTACAACTTCTTTTAGGCACTGAAAGTCATATTCGTTTCCTTGCGTGACGATCATAATAAAAGTTTTTTCATTAATGGTGAGTTTTTTGAGTTCTTTAGCGTGTTCGCCAAGATAGATGCTGTCGACATGTGGGAAACGAGCTTTATTTGCAAATTCTTTTCTGTTGTCAATGATAGAAACCTTGAAATTAAGCATTTTTCCAAGGACAGACAACGGAAGTGCGATATGGCCGGCTCCGCAGATGATCATGTGATTTTGACCAATAAAAGGCTCAATAAAGACCTTCATTTGGCCGCCGCAGACCGATTGGCCTTCGTGCCCGAAGTAATTATAGGTCACAATTATGGGTTTTCCGGTCTTAAGGGACCTTAATGCCTCCTCCCTTGCGGCTTTTTCATTCCTCCCTCCGCCAATAGAACCAAAAAGAGAGCCATCCTCCAACACAACCATTTTGGCTCCCGCTTTGCGGGGTGTGCCTTTTAGGGTTGTTTCGATGATCGTGGCAAAGGCATAACTTTGCCCTTTTTGGGCGGCTTGAAAGGCTTTTATGAGGAGATCATGATCCATAATGAATGATTATTGCTAAATTGATAAAGTATCATAGTATTATTTTTGCAATAATCCAAGATTTTTTTAAGTGGATGTTTTGGATCTTGGTTATTTAAGAAGGGTTTTTTTCTAGCGGATCTGATGGTGTGCTTTGTGTTGTTTCTTGGGAGCTCGCGTTGGTTAAAACAATATCCGGCTGAAGTTTGATATATTCATTGCTCTCTTGAGACTCAGATTTTTGGGTTTGTTTTTGAGGGATTGTATTTTCAAGATCGTTGTTTTGATATTCTGTTAGTTCTTTCTTTTGGGATACTATTGGAAGATGGTCTGTATTCTCTAAAACGATCGGTTTTATTTGTGCCGTTGGAATAGGATCTATTTTTATTTTTTCACTGATCTTTTGGATGGTTTGATTTTTTAGATCTTCAATTTCATTTTCTTTGGCAATGATCTCTTTCTCGAGCTTTGTTGCTTTATCTTCAAATTGCTGAATTCGTTTTTTATATCCGTCGTTTTCAGTTCGGCTGTTGATAAGTTCGCCTTGGATCTCTTTGAGCCTGTCTTTGGTTTCTTTGCTTTCTTTTTCTAAAATATCTTTAACCTTATTAAAGTCTTTACGGTTACGAAGTTCATTGTCTAGTGATCTTTGAATTCTATCCAGTTCTTCGCTTTTTTCCTTGAAAAGTTGTTCTAACTTTAAATGTTTTTCTTTAACCTCACTTAATTCAGTTGAAAGCCTGATCTGTTCTTCGATATTGATCTCTTCTTGTTTGCTGAGCGTTTTTGGTTGAGGTGTTTTGAATGATTCTTCAAAGTTTGTTGTAATGGATCGAGTTCCGGTTGATGTTGATAAAAGATCATGTGAGGAGATATTTAGAGGAGTTTTGCTGTTTATTCTAGTTTTATCTTTTTCTAAGAATTCTTTTAAGTGCGGCAATGGTGTTACTTCAGGAATGTCATCATTAAGATCGAGGGCTTTTTTGTTAAAGCTTATCAAAATATTAGCGAAGAGATTGGCGATAGAAAATGCGGGTGTTGATTTTTTTTCTTGTTTTTTTATCAGTGGTATACTGGGTGTTATTTTAGGGATTGGTGGAATTGATGTCGCTTGAATATTTGCGAGCGATAATTTGGGTTCTTTGGGTAAGTTGCCTTTTAGAAGATCTTCAGGGTTGATCTTTTCTGCAAATTCTTCAGAAGTTGATTCCTTGAAGACTTGGGTCATGACAAAAATTACGCCTATTAATACAAAGGCAACAAGTCCTGCAAAGATCGTGAATGTCAAAGGGTTTCTCCGTTAGTAAGGAATTTCCGCTTTTTTACCTCCCCCCTGCTGTTTGAGGGAGGTTCTTTTCGTGTTTGACAATGTTGTAAGTCTATGAATATAATGTGCTTATGATTTCTTGTATTTTACTTTCAGCCGGAGAAAGCCGCCGGTTTGGATCTCCAAAAGCTTTAGCGCAAATCCAGGGCCGAACCGTTATTGAAAGTCTCCAGAAGGAAATCCTTTCTTCCCAAAACATTGGCGAACTGATTATTGTTCTTGGCTATGACGCCCAAATCATTGCACCACTTCTATTAATACATAAGAAAGTTAAGGTTGTCTATAATAAAGATCACAAATTTGGTCAGACTTCTTCATTTCAAGTTGGATTAAGAGCGGTCTCCACGGAGGCAAAAGCGGTCATCTTGCTTCCGGTTGATTATCCGTTTATTAAGAGAGAAACTTTGAATTTAATTGTTGAGAATTTTCTGAAAGAAGACTGCCGCATTCTGATTCCTTCCTATCGGGAACAAAAGGGGCATCCGCCGGTTTTTAGTATTATTTTAAAAGATGAATTTTTGGGATTAGATAAGAATGTGGGGATCAATACGGTTTCTTCTGCGCATAAAAAAGAAACTATCATTCTGCCAACGCAAGATCCCGGAGTTATAAAGACATTTAATACTCCGGATGAATTGAGCGGTATTCTATTGCAGAATAAATAAAGTTATTTAAAGATTATTACTGTTGCCGTAAATTTTGCGCGGACATAGCCGTTGCTGACTAATTTCTGCGCGGGAAGTTTTTTCCAGGTTCCGGTCGCGTCGGTTTTGATGTCGGTGATGGCATCGCCTCCTAAGATCGCGGCTTCTCTTTTCATCTTTTCAATGACATCGCTTATTTGTTGGCGCCGTTCTGTGTTGACGGTGACGTAACCGATCGTTTCGTTGGGCTGTGTTACTGTTTCTAAATAAGCGACATCATCAGCGGAGGGTTTAGAAGGATAATAATCTGTGGTGATGTCTTTTGAATCGACTTGATAAAGACTGCAAGATGTTGCGACAAACATAATGAAAAGTGTTAGGACGATTGTGTGTTTTTTCATAGAGATCCCTTCGATTTATTTTTTTCTAATTCTTCTTTTTCTTTTAAAGCTTTGATGATTTTATCACGAGTAATTGGTAATTCTTTTATTCTTACTCCGATCGCATCTTCAATGGCATTGGCGATCGCAGCTGATGTCGGCAATAGGGATGCTTCTCCCATGCCCTTGGCTCCAAATGGCCCCTCTGGATCATTTGTTTCAATAAGAATACTTTCCATCGGCGGAGTTCCTAAAGAGTGCGGTAATCGATAATTCGCGAAATTACCATTGGCCGGACGGCCTTTTTTATCAAAATGCAGATTTTCTAAAAATGTGTATCCGATCCCCATGACCAGGGATCCTTCAATTTGTCCTTCAACGGATTGAGGATTGATCGCTTTTCCAATGTCGTGTGCATCATACATTTTTAGGATCGTGACATCGCCGGTTTCCTTATTGACTTCAACTTCAGCGATCTGTGCTTCAAACCCATAACTTCCGGAAACATTTCCTTCGCCCGTACGAAAATCGATCGGTGTTGTTTTAGGATTATAACTTCCGCGCCCGATGATCTGCCGGCCGTAATGAAAGGAGTAGCAAAGTTCGAGAGCTTTATCAAAACTCATTAGAATGGATTTATCTTTTTTACTAATGACTTCTTCAGCAACGATATCGATATTTTCAGAGTTGATTTTTAATTCTTCGGCAACAATATCCAAAATCTGTTTTTTTGCATCGCGTGCAGCGACAATGGTGGCGTTACCGGAAATAAAAGTGACTCGGCTGGCGAAGCTTCCTGTGTCAAACGGCGTGATCTCGGTGTCGCCGGATTTACATTTGATGCGGCTGTAACTGACACCTAATTCTTGAGCTGCGATCTGTGAGAGAGCGGTGTTAGAGCCTTGTCCGCAATCGGCCGCGCCGGTAAATAAATAAACGGAACCGTCTTCTTCAACCTTGACGATCGATCCGGCGGATTCGTGGGATTTATACATCTTGGAACCCATAACATCTGCAGCGATCCCGATGCCGATCCCTCGGCAAATATTTCTTTGTTTGCCTCTCTTCTCTTTCCATTTCGCAGCCGCAGTTGCTTTTTCGATGCATTCTTTGAGTCCGTTCGTCGTTAAAACCATTTTATTGATCGTGACCATATTCGGTGTTGTGATATTTTTCAAGCGGAATTCAACCGGATCCATTCCGATTCCAGCAGCCAGCATATCCATATGAGATTCAATGGCAAACCCAGCCTGCACCCCGCCGAAGCCGCGCATGGCGCCGCTGATCGGTGTGTTAGTGTAAACGCGATATCCGGTAATTCGAAAATGCTGGATCTTATAGACCATGAAAATCCGCATGATCGCTGCCGCTAACACCGTCGGGCCGTAACTGCAATACGCTCCGCCATCGGCTAAAACTTCTCCGGTTATCGCAACAAGTGTTCCGTCTTTTTTAACACCGGATTTGATCTTGTAGATCATTCCGTGTTTACGTCGGGATGCTAAAAATTCTTCTTCGCGGTTGTAGCAGATCTTAACTGGCAGACCGCCGGCTTTTTTTGACAGTAAACATGAGGCAAAATCCATTGGAAGCATTTCAAGTTTTCCTCCAAATCCTCCTCCGACGGCTAATTTGATAACGCGGACATCATTTAAATCCATCTTTAAGGTTTTTGCCAGAGCCTCTCGGCATTTAAACGGTGCCTGGCTAGACGACCAAAGCGTAACTTTATTTGAGAATGTTTCCCATTGTCCGACGCAGACATGTGGTTCTAAAGCGGCCATATGCGCAGCCGGTGTGTGAAAAATATCTTCGCGGACATAATCCGCTTCTTTTAACGCGCGGTCAGGATTTCCAAAATTAACCGGTAAGATAACGGCAATATTATTTAATGACTCATGGATCTGAGGAGCATCCGGTTTAATGGCTTCTTCCACATCAAAGACCCCGGGTAAAATTTCATATTTAACGTCGATGAGTTTTAATGCCTTTTTTGCTGTTTCTTCATCGATCGCTGCAATCGCACCTAATTCATCACCAATATAGCGCACTTTTTCTGACTCGATCGCCATTTGATCGATCGTGTGCGGGAAAAAGTATTCATTGGAACCAAATTTAATATTGTGAGTATCTTTCGCGGTTATAATAGCTCGAACGCCCGGAAGTGCTTCTGCTTTACTCGTGTCGATACTGATGATCTTTGCATGAGGATGCGGGCTTCGGATCATTTTTCCAATGAGCATATTGGGAAAACTTAGATCAAAAACATATTTTAACTGTCCCGTAACAATAGCCCTGCCTTCAATACGCGGGACGCTTTTTCCGACGGGATTTGTCTGATTTTTATTAAAAGGAGTTCTCATTTTCTTTATTTCTAACTTCTGACTTCTGACTTCTGACTTCTAGCTTCTTTATTTCTGATCCTTTTTCCCCATCTCCTCCCCCGCCTGTCTGACTGCCTCAAAGATTTTCGGATACCC
>CAYGEE010000006.1:16089-37230 GCA_964348765.1 uncultured Planctomycetales bacterium
GAGGATTATGATCTAAAAGTGCTTTGGATGACATGATCATGCCGGGGATGCAAAACCCGCATTGAACAGCTCCGGTGTCGATATAAGCTTGTTGGACGGGATGCAAATTGTCTCCATCCGCCAGACCTTCTATTGTCGTGATTTTTTCTCCATCGACGGCCGCGGCGAGGATGATGCATGAGAGAACAGATTTTCCGTTAATGATGACCGCGCACGTTCCGCACTCCGATTCATCGCAGGCCGTTTTGGTTCCCGTTAAACCCAAATTGACACGCAAAACTTCCAAAAGAGTTTCGTGGCCTTTAAGCTCGAGTTGATATTCTTTATTATTAATATTAAGTATTTTCATTTATTTTTTTGCGGCGATCAGTTCCTTAATGGCGTTTTTAACGCAAACTCGGAACATGTGGGATTTATATTCGGTACTTCTTGTATCATAAATTGATTTATCCAGCCGGTCAAGGGCTTCCGTCGCAATTGTACTCGAAATTTGTGATTTATTTAAAAAGTCTTCTAAAATTTTATCACGCTGGGCAAAAGCAACGCAATTGTTGATCGCTACACGCGTTTGAGTGAAACGATCGCCCTCAAAAATGGTTGTTAATAACATGGATAAAAGCGGAATATCCACATGCGGGGATTTTTTGACGCGCTGATAACTTAACGATAGTTTTTTGTCTTGTTTGATTATAATGTGTGTCAGGATTTTTTCTGTTTTGGCGGCGCTTTGGAAAAAGTTTTCTGCATCAAGTGTTTCTTTTGTCCCATCTTTCGCGACAAAATGCAATTTAGCATCAAGCCCAATCATAACCGCCGGCATTTCTGTCCAGGTGTAACGGCATGTCAGATTCCCTCCGACTGTAGCCATGTTGCGGATCGGTGTCGTTGAAATATTCCGGCAGACTGTTTTTAGGACGCTGAAATTATCTTTCAAGAGATCCGATTCAAAAATATCTGTGATCGTTGTCATGGACCCTAAGATCAATTCATTGTTCTGAAAGCTGATCCCTTTTAAATCTGGAATTTTATTAAGCCCGATCACATGTTCGGGTGTTTTTACGTCGTTATGCTTAAGAAGTTTTAAGCTGTTAAGCAAAAATGTCCCTCCCGCTTGCAGACGGACATTGGGAAGCGTTGAATAGAGCTTCAAAGCTTCGGGCAGTGTTTGAGGTGCGTGATATGTGAGTTCTTTTAGGAGCATGATATAGATTTTTGTCATCCTCGCGCAAGCGAGGATCCAGATTCCCGTTTGCGCGGGAATGACAATTAAGAATAATTAGGGTCTGTCCCTAATTTCAATGAAGCCTATATTATCTAATATTTTTATCGATTGCAAGAAAAATGACGATGGGAAATTGATATTTCTAGAAAGAAAACACCCGCATGAGCGCGGGTGTTTTCTTTGATGCTAATGCCTATGTCTCTTATTTTATCTAAGATTCATTTGGAGCATGCCATTTATAGGCTTTTTTGTCCAGACCAAAAATGAACTGATAATCATTAGGTTCCACTGGATGGGGATATTCTTTTTCAGAATAACGGATCTCTCCGTCTCGTTTGTCTATGACAACCAGATATTTGTCCGGTTGCAGGACATTTCTACTGTCAAAGGCAATAAACCAGTAGTTCGGATGTCCAAAGGCTTTACCCCATTTTAGGATTGCAGGGCTCGCGAAACGGTACTCATGGACCACCTGTGATTCCATGAGGCTCTTTTTGGCGATCAGTTTCGCTTCCGAGCGACTAACTCCATCTCTATAGTTTATCTTTGAATAGTTTTTACTGACTGTTTTGATCCCCGTACAGCCCGTTAGCAGCACAATGATGAGTAGTAATGATAAGTTTTTCATGTTTTTCTCTCCTTTTTTCCAAATAAAAAGCCCTGACTTTAATTTTAAAAAGGCAGGGCTCCAAATGCTTATTATTGGCAACCCAGCCTCCCTTGTCTTTCAAGGGACTGTTGGCTTTCCTTCTGCTACGCTCGAAAACTACACTTTGTTTCGTGTTCGAGCTTCGCAGAATTCTGCGTAGTTCAAACGTGCAGCGAAGCGAAACATTTGAACGTAGCAGAAGTCTCCCGATTACTCGGGATTTGGCTTTTTCTTTGTGTTTTAAATTGTCCTATCTAGAGCAAACTTCTGTATCCAGATAAGGTGTAACATATTATGAGAGATTTGACAAGGGTGCTAGGCAGGTTTTTTTTGTTAAAAATGAGGAACCGTTTCCTAAAGAAGCCCGATAACCTCTTTAGGCAGCTTTTTTAGTTCTTGGGTGCCTAGAGTTTTGATCGACCAGCGAAGCAATTTGAGCTTGTGTGTCAGGCGGGGCCCTGGTTCCTTGACATTGGCTAGGTTATTTTTGGATAAAAAGAGGATCTTTCGTAACGTTTCAAACATGATCCGCGCTTCCCTGGCGCGGTTGTTGCCGGTTTCAACGATATTATTAAGTGCGCCAAAAGCCATGTCGCTCACTGTAGAATTGTAATGATCGATTTTTTGGATCAGCAAAGGTACCATGGATTCAAAATAGCGGTAACGGTCCATAAGGCACAAGGTATGAAAGATCTCAACCTGAACAAACGCAGAATCTGCTCGATTAAGCCTTCTTAAGATAATCTTTTCTAATATTCTTTTCTCCCGAGCGACTACTTCTTGGGAGAATTTCTCCCTAAAAACTCGGATACAGGCGGCCATTTTAAACGGACTTAATGTATCATCTTTGATCATACTGACAATGACATTTTCTTCGAGGCTTTTGTATTTTTGGAAATATCCTTCTAGGAGTGTTTTGTCATCAAAGATCGTATAAGCCGCCGATCCATCTGCCGATGGTTGAACATTTAATTCTTCGATGGGTTCTTGAGAAAAGGCGAATGGCGTTGTGTTGAGAATGAATAAAGAAAATATTATGATTTTCCAAGCTGTGTCATTGCGAGGAGCGAAGCGACGAAGCAATCTTTTAAAAAGATTGCTTCGCCCTTTTGGGGCTCGCAATGACACCAAAGGGAAAGAGTTAAAATAATTAAGTAATTTTTTAGAATTCATTATGTAATGATCTCCATCGAAAAATTTATATTCGGCGCACTATGGGTTAAAGCTCCTATTGAGATCCTATCGACTCCTGTTTTGGCATATTGCCGGATATTTTTCAATGTGATCCCGCCGGAAGCTTCCGTCAGTATCTTTTTATTTTTTGCGGATTTGATCATCCGCAATGCTTTCTCGATCTGCTGAGGGTTCATGTTATCAAGAAGAATGATATCCGGCTGGCAAGGTATGATCTTTTTTAATTGATCAAGATTATCAACTTCAATTTCAATTGTTTTCTTTGTGCTCTTTCGGATCTGGATCAGTTTATCACAAAATTTATCAAAATTGAAAGCTTCGCGATGATTGTCTTTGATGAGGATCATGTCGTTTAGATTAAACCGATGATTCTCTCCCCCGCCTGCGCAAACGGCAATTCGTTCAAGGATTCGTAATCCCGGAGTTGTTTTTCGAGTGTCGAGGATCTTTACTTTAAACGGTTTAACCGCGTCGACGTAGCGACGGGTCAGTGTCGCAATCCCTGACAAATGGCCAAGAAAATTTAAAGCGACTCTTTCCGCTGACAGGAGCTTTTGGGTCGATCCTTTTATTGTGATGACAACAGACCCTTTCTTTATTTTTTGCCCATCACGACATTGCGATGTTATTTGAATATTCTTATCAAAAGATTTAAAAACAGCTTTTACAATATTTGATCCGCAAATAACAACTTCTTCTTTCGCGATGATCTTTGCCTGTGATGTTTGTCGAGCAGAAATAAGGAGCTTCGACGTAATGTCGTTATGACAATCGTCTTCTTTAAGGGCATTATGAATGATTTGGTCGATATAATAAGATGTTGGGTTTTTCATGATCGTGATGATTATAGTCTTGGTCTATGAGCCTTGCAATATTTTATTTTTTAATAAAGTGATTTTTAACAAATTAAAACGCTTGAGTTAAGTAAAATACCGGATTTCTTTGAGAGCTTAGGCTGTGACTTAATATTGAAGGATCTTTTTTATGTTCTTGCAGTTTGTTACACAGGCTTTGCCTAAAGATACGCTGTCGGGATTATCGCAGCAGGTGGATGTCCCATCGCAGCTTTTGCCGTTGTCCGGGCCGGTATAATAAGGTGTGGATTCTTTGCATTCGAATCGGGTTTGATAGCTGTAGTATATGTTTCGAGGTGACATAACATCTGGGCTAAAAGGAATTGGATTCGAACTTATTTGCATGATTCCCCACCACTCCTCATCGAAGAATCCGTCTGGAACAGGTGGCGGAGCGCCATCTCCATTATCAATGACTCCGTTGCAATTGCTATCGGGTTTTCCGAATCCAAAATGTTCTTGAGTCGAATTATGTGTCCCTCCGTCTATCCATTCATAAGGCTTCCACCACTCATCGGAATATTCCATGACCGTCCCGCCAATTGCGATATTGCGATTTTTGACAATTTCATCCCAAAGAGAAATGTCGATAGTGGATTGAGTTTCATTGTCGGAATATCCGGCAACCCCTTCTTCAAAGTGATCGCTTCGTAATGCAAATTGTGATGTGTACCAGGAGTCAGCGCCGTATTCGGAGATCCATAAAGGTTTATAGGATTTTGCGGAATATTCACTAAAAAGTGTCCCAAAAGTAGTTCCGCGGTAGATGTTCGCGCCCCAGATGTCAACATTCGGTGAAAGGGCATCAGTTGTGTTATATTGAGATTGTCCGAGGGTTGCGATCTCGCCATTAACAACAGCGACAGGATGATAATTAGCACCTTCAACTTCATGTGCTTTTTGGGCCATTTGATTGGCTAATGAATACCAATTGATCAAATAATAAGAAGAAATGGAGTAGTTGTTTTCATTTCCGATCGCCCAAAAAAGGATCGCTGGATGATCTTTAAAGTTTTGGACATATTGTCCGAAATTATTGATGATGGTGTTTCGATCGGTCAAGTAATTAGGATCGTTCGGATTTAAAAAGGACGGCGGGTAATACGGAGAACCGCAATATCCACTGGCAGGTGTATCCACCCAAAAACCGGCGATGACTTTGATACCATATTGCTCGGCAGCATTGAGAGTTTTAGTTGTTATTTTTGATTTGTTGCGCCCGGTATAATCTTCTGTGTCGTTGCCTTTCCAAATTCTTATCGTATTGGCTTTCATTGCTTGCAACAACGCAAAATCACGATTTAAGATGCCGTCATCATCAAAGATATTGCTTCCCCAATCACTCACGTGACGGCCGATGGGAACGGGGCTGTAACCGACACCTTTGATGGTAAATGTATCATAAATTCCATCTTGATCGAAATCTGTTTGCAATTGCCGCCCATAAACTCTTACCTTGGGGCCTACAACGGTGAGATTGTCTTGATCTTCAATAATAATATTACGGCAGAGAGCATCTGTGGTGTTAAGAATAACGATGACTGCAAATAAATAAAAAATATATTTCTTCATGATCGAGAGTGTCTGTTTGTTTTCTATGGAACAACCTCTGTGACACTCATCGAATCACACCAGACCGTCCCTGTGCCCATTGGGGAATCTGACCCGGGATTTTCGAACGGATTGTTTGGTGTGTTGTAACACATTGCTCTTAAATATTTCGCGTTAGGATTATCAGCTGTTACGTCAAACTCTACTTTCGTCCAGTCGTTGTCACCGTATAATCTTTGTATGTCGGAAGACTTTGTGTTTAGTTGGCAGCTGCCGTATCCCCAAATGTTTTGATGATTGGCATCCATACATTCGGTTAAGATTGTCCCATAGCAATTGCTGTCAACGCAATCCGTCTTTACATAACCGGAAACATGATATTTTTTATTGGGCAGGATCGGAATGTCCTGAGCCGAAAACCCGCGATTGTTAGTGACATTGATCTTTAAAGATTTTGTGCCG
The DNA here is from genome assembly GCA_964348765.1 of uncultured Planctomycetales bacterium. Classification (GTDB taxonomy): domain Bacteria; phylum Omnitrophota; class Gorgyraeia; order Zapsychrales; family Zapsychraceae; genus CAYGEE01. The sequence goes on from CAYGEE010000006.1 coordinate 22,022, forward strand.
CTATAATTGACCGACAAATCCATTGTTTCATAAGTATCTGATGTCCATCCGTCAGCCAGGTTATTATTGGTAACATTGTCGTCAAAAACCCAATCTGTGAAATAATCCGTGCCATTATCCGTTTCAAAGGATGCATTCTTTGCCAATGAACTGGCTGGATAAAAATACGCACCCATATCTAAACGGGTTCCGTCGCTATCTTTGAGTGCCACATCACCGGTATTAATACATGGTGACGTTGATTGCAAAAGATTTGAACTTCCGTCAAATTTTGGATCCGTATGAATAACGCCCGTCCCATCGGTAACGCCGGAGCTGTTCGTTGTTTGATTGTAAATATCATTGTAAGTACTCGAAAGGCCGGTTGAAGATAGCGCGTATATCCCGTATGTTCCATTCGATGAAATGATGTTGTTTTTTATACCGACATTGCTTGATGAAGATAATTTGATGCCGCCTAATGTATTGCTGACGAGAGTATTGTTGTTGATGGTTGAGTTGGTGGCGCTGGTATTTTCAATAAAAATACCATAATTGGCATTGCTGTTGATTAAGTTGTTATGAATTAAACTTGTTCCCGATGCCCCTGCCAAATAAATCCCGGAATTGAGATTTCCAGTTATTATATTGCTAGAGATCTCTCCAGTAAATGTTCCTGTCACTTTTATCCCATATCCAGGATTATTTAAGATCTTATTATTTTTAAGCAGCGGTGAACCGTTGGTGATGTCAACGCCAATGCCGTTGGTGGCCGTTGATGTTATTATGCAATTTTTAATTGTCGGAGAAGTTCCATTTATCAATAAAGCGCTACCTTCGGTGTTAGAAATATTAAACCCATCGAGTGTTGCGGATAAACCCTCATTGACCGCGGATAATCCATCCTGGGCATTAAACGTAATAGTTGGCTTTCCTCCGACCACACCTTGAATAGTCGTCACCCCTGGGCCTTTATCTGCTAAAAGATAAATATTCTTTCCTTTAAAATCTAATTGTTCGTTATAAGTGCCCGGCATAACATGAATAACATTTCCACTGAGGGCGTTATCAATTGCTGCCTGAATTGTTGGAAAGTTCTGGGGCACATAATACTGTAAGGTATTTATTCCATCTAAGTTGACCATATAAACTTTATTGTCCGAAGAATTGGTGTTAGCGCTATAGACAAATTTATTGTCATAGAGAGATGAGGCTGAGCGATAACTTGCCGGAGGAAGGTCGATCTTCTTTTCAGGAGTATCATCGCTTGTCCCAGCTCGACCATCAAGCCCCAAGTCATAGTAGTAAAAATCATAATTTCCATTTTGAAGTATTTGCCATATGATTTTATTGCCATAAATTGCCGGGTTTGTCCGGGTTTTTGAATCTGCAGTTAATGCATATTCCCCCTCGCCGGAATCATGAGTATTGTAGAGCCCATCCGGTCCTAAATCATACAAATAAATATTGTATGGTCCCCCACGGCTATCAACCCAAACAATTTTATTCTGGTTTATTTTAGGAGAAGAGTGATTACCGTAAGTTACAGGAATGATGTTAGAGACTGTGTTATTCGACAGATTAGCCAAATAAACATACGTTTCCCCATAAACACCATTCTGTTGCCAAACAATTTTGTTCCCGTCAACATCAGGAAACGCTTGAATTAGGCTGTTCGAGGATACGGGAAGTTCAATGTCAGTTGAATCGAAAATTGCATTGCTTCCTGTTGAAGAATAATAAATATTGTTTGCGATTTTATTCACCCATACAGTTTTATCTGTTGAAATCGCAGGATAATTATTCGAATTAAGGATATGTTGGGTTATTTCTGTGTAAAGATCATTAGAATCGAATTCCCCATCCGTTAATGTGTCTCTAACGAAAATTTGTGATTGCGAATTAGCATCATAGGATTGCCAAACAACTCTTCCTCCGTAAATACTCGGTGAGCTCGGTGTTGTGTATAGATTATTTGTCAAATTAACCACGGTCCCAGCATAATAATCATCTGGGGTTTCTGCTTTTCCATCAGGCCCAAGATCTTTTAAATCAATATTATTATAATTTGAAAAAACAATTTTATTGTTTTGAATGTCAGGGGAATATCCATCGGCTATGAAAATTTCGGGAAGGAGTGAAGGTGATACAAACAGTGGTGTAGATGTGTTATTCCCTTCCGCAAGTTCGTCAATTTCATTATCGCTATTAACAACTAAATATAAATTTGTTCCGTTTGACCAACTTGCAGGGATTGACATCGTGATATCTTGAGATATTTCTTGATTTGCATTAACAACTGAGATACTAGCGGAAGTAATGACTTCCCCCCCCGCTTTAGGATCAGCTGTGAATAATTCAAGTAAGACATTCGACGCACTGGCTGATCCGGCATTCTTTACTTTCGTGTGAAATGTTATATCTTTAGCTGTTGCATCATAACTAATAAATTGAGCCGTTAAGTCAGGCTTTGAAACCGGTTGTAACATCTTAAGAGCATCTAAAGCAGGATCACCTAATAAGTTTAGGATATACATAAAATCATTGACCCAGGGCGTGCTTGTAAGTTTTGCTTGAAGTATTGCACTCGCCAATCGAGAATTTTTGTTAAAGAAAATTTGATCCGTTGTTTTTTGTACAATATCTATTGGATCCCCCAATGAACGTGTTGCTCCAAAGAAAGCTACCGCACCAGTTGCACTATCCTCAACTACATTCTCCCCCAAAGATTCTTGATCAGGATTATTATTATCAAACCAACCGGTTTCACAGGCCGCATTAAAAAGAATCGTCGGACTCGAAGTATTGGTTAAATATTGTAAGTCACTCGGAAGTGTCCCTCCGATAATGCCACACATTTGTTTACCGCCAAGCTTACTTCCACAAAATGTTGTGCCATCAGTATTTCCCCACGTCAGCTTGCTTCCATGTGTGTTTACAATAGTTATTTGATTTCCATTATTGAAATTATCAATTATAGCTGATCGCATTTGAGATACCCCATCTGATCCATCCGGAAAATCAGTGCGATATGTTTCTTTTGAAATAAGTTGTGCTGGGGTCAAATCATTATTAACGATATTTTGAAACATTGATTTAGTTTCTGGTAAATAAATAGTATCTGCATTAATAAAACCAGATAATAATCCGGCATTCGATCTCCAATTGCCAGGAAAGCTTGTTTCAAAGTTAATTGTTTTATCTACTACTGTTTGAAGCTGAGTGCTGTCTTGAACAGGAAAACGGCCAATAAAAACATCGCCAGCCATGTCGTAATAATCTTGATATAGAGTCCCATCACTAGCGCTTCCGTCTAAACAAGACAACCAATAATCTGTTGCATAGCCACTGCTTTTCGTAACGATGTGCGTTGGGATAAGAACCATTGGATCATTGTGTTGAACATTTCCAGTATCGGTTATCGCATCCCCGACAAGGAGGACAAATTGCACAGGGGTATTTGTTCCGTTCCAATGGTCATAGACATATTTGATAAATAATTTAATCAGCTGGTCTTGTGTTTCACTACCGGTTTTCCCGGGGCAATAATTATAAATATCTTGAGCCTGAACGATCGAAACCTTGTACCCTCCTCCGGCCAACGATGCGCGGTAATTCGCCAAAGTGTCAAGCGCGCTGGGACTGTTGTAGAAGTTATTAGCGGTGATAATAAGATAATCTGTGGGAACACCTGTCGAAAAATTGGCATAACCCGGACGGCTAACTGTTCCAATCTGCCCATCGTCCGTCGGCAAATCTTGGGCAAAATTATGCAAACCTAGCCCCTTAATGACCGTATTAAAACTATTGCCATATGTTGATGGTAAAGCACGATTGGTGCTGTAATGGCCAGTCCAGCTTATTTTGAATGAAATGTTTTCTATGTGGTTTAGCGTTTTTGTTGAAGGGTCATATTGATAAGGATATATTTTGACCGGTAAATAATGCAACCCACGAATGGATGTCACTTTTCCCATTTCCGCTTTAACGCTAGGGTAATAGCCTTGCGAGGTATTATAAAAATTAGAATCAATAGTAAATGTTTTCTGTTCGTAGGTAAGCCCATTGGCATCTGTAACAAACTGAGATTGTTCAACCGGGTATATTGGGCTTGCAATGACATTCGCTTGTTCACTTGTGTCAGTAATAGTCATGGTCACGTTTTCGGCGTTAGCAGGCAAATAAACAAATTGAGTAATATAGGGGATTTTTGGTTTTCCCACATCCGTTGTGAAATTGGTGTTATCAAATGAGTACAACAAGTATTTGTTGTTATCGGTTCCAGTTTTAGCCTCAATTTTTGGCATCGGGTTATTAGTACTGAAAGAATAATCTTGAGTATAACTATCTGTGGATCTGGATCCTGTCCCTCCTTTTAATTTTTTAAGCTCTTCAGATGCAGAAGGTTTTATTACAAAAAGAAAACACAAGATGCAAACCAAAAGTTGAATTATTCTTTTCATAAATTTCCTCTAACAAATTATTAATAATAAATTTAATTCTTCAGATCGTTAAGGAATTACTTCCGTCACACTCATCGAATCACACCAGACCGTCCCTGTGCCCATCGGGGATGCATTGGGCGGGTTTTGATAAGGATCATTGGGTGTGTTGTAGCAAATTAACCGCAGATACTGCGCATTAGGATTATCGGCTGTTACATCATATTCGATCTTGGTCCAATCGTTGTCGCCGTATAAACGGACGATATCATCAGCCTTTGTATTTAAATTACAACTTCCTCCCCACAAATTGAGATGACCGCTATCTAAACATTCGGTTAAGATCGTTCCGTAGCAATTACTATCAGAACAATCTGTTTTCACATGACCGCTGACGTGATATGTTTTGCCGTTGACAACTGGAATATCCTGCACGGAAAAGCCGCGGTTATTGGTGACATTTATTTTTAATGATTTCGCGCCGCCGAAATTGACAGTCGCGTCATTGACGCCGAAATTGATATTTGTCCATCCGTCCGCCAAATTATTGTTGGCAGTTTTGTCGTCATCATTCCAGCTGGAATAATAATCTGTCCCGTTGTCAGTTTCAAAAGACGCATTCTTTGCCAAAGAGCTCACCGGATAAAAGAACGCGCCCATGTCTAGGCGTGTTCCGTCGTTGTCTTTGAGTGCAACATCGCCGGTGTTGATACATGGGGACGTTGACTGCAAAAGATTTGAACTTCCGTCATATTTGGGGTCGGAATGGATCACGCCGGTCCCATCGGAAACTCCGGAACTGTTCGTTGTCTGATTGTAAATATCATTGTATGTGCTCGTAAGTCCTGTTGAGGACAATGCATATATCCCATAGGCCGCATTCGATGAAATGATATTGTTCTTAATGCTGACGTTGCTTGAAGATGATAGCTTTATCCCTCCTGCTGTATTGCTGACGATGGTGTTGTTGCTGACCGCGGAATTAATGGCGCTGGTGTTCTCAATAAAAATGCCGTAATTGGTGTTGGTTTTTATTAAGTTGTTATGGATCGAGCTTGTCCCCGAAGCACTTGTCAAATAAATCCCAGAATTATGATTTCCGGTTATTGTGTTATTGGAGATCTCTCCTGCGAATGTTCCGGTGGCTTTCACGCCATAACCGTTGCTGTTTTGGATTTTATTGCTTTTGATGAGCGGCGAACCATTGGTAATATCAATGCCGATGCCATTGGCGGCCGTTGAATTGATCACGCAATTTTCTATCGTCGGGGACGCGCCATTAATCAAGAAAGCGCTACCCTGGGTGTTAAAAATATTAAACCCGTCAACCGTCGCGGATAAACCTTCATTGGTGTGAATATAGACCTGCCCTTGGATCGTTGTTGCTCCGGGGCCATTGTCGGCGATCAAATAAATATTCTTACCCCGAAAATCAATTGATTCATTATAGATCCCAGAAGCCACATGGATCGTATTTCCATCTTCGACCGAATCGATCGCGGCTTGAATAGTCGAATAATGCGCCGGAACATAAACGTGCTGACGGTTAAAATCTTCAAGGTCGATCATATAGACTCGATTTCTTCCGTCTACTGTTTCAGAATAAACAATTCTATTGCCATCCAAAGACGGCGCGCTTCTATATGAAACCGGAGGAATTTCTACGCGTCTTTCGGGCGCGTCATCGCCGGTATTAATTTGACCATCCGGCCCGATATCTTTGAGATAATAATCATAGCTACCATCACGTGAATCAATCCATACAATTTTGTTGTCGTTAATAACCGGCGAAAATTGATTAGTCGAATGGGATGTCATTTGAAATTCTCTATTCTGATCAAGATCATAGAGATAAATATCTGCTGTTGAATTCCGATAATCTGTCCAAACGATGTTGTTTTGTGAGATTTTAGCGGATTGCTGGGTGGAAGTATTAGTAGTAATTTGCGTTTCTAGCTTAGTATCAAGATCATAAAGATAAATATCCTTATTGAGATATCCATTTCGCTCATCCTGCCAAACAACTTTATTGTCATAAATATCCGCGGAGTTCTGGTACGCCGATGAGGATTTAACAGGCGTTTCAATATCCTCTGAACCAAAAATTCCGTTTGCTCCCGCATCGCTTAAATAGATATTCCCCACACTATCCAGAATGTTCGTCCATAATATTTTATTACCATAAATGGTTGGAGAGGTGTTTGCGTCAGAATTAAAAATATGCTGTGAAACTTGCGTAAAAATATCATTGCTATCAAAAATTCCGTCACTTAAAGCATCCCGCACGTAAACTTGAGTTGTGCTGGAAGTGTACGTGTCCATGCCTCTCCATGTAATTTTAGCGCCGGAAATACCCGCCGAGGATGGCCTTAACAGTGATGTGTAATATGTGCCGGTAATATTGATTTCCTCGCTCGCGTTTAAATCAAAGAGATAAACATCCGTTCGATTATTTCGAGGATCCGTATAAACGATTTTTTGCCCCTGAATTTTTGGATTTGAGCCGTCTCCAATATAAGTCTCTTGCAGCGCGTTTAAGGCAAAATAAAATGGCCCGGCCATATTATTGCTTTCAGAAAGCTCATCAATTTCTCTGGTTTCATCCACAGAGAGATATAAATTAATCCCATTGGCCCATAAAGATGGAATGGTCAGGGAAATATCTTGTGGTATTTCCTGGTCGGCATTGATGGTTGGGATTCTTACTTCTGTGACTTCTTGTCCGCCAGTGTGAGGCGCTCCGTTCCATAACTGCAAAAGCACGTTACTTAAAGAAGACGTCCCTGAATTTTTGACGGTAGTGTGAATGGTCACTGTTTTTGTTGTGGTTGAATAATTTATAAATTTAACGGTTAAGTCTGGTTTAGGCGAAGGCTGCATCATCTTCCCGATGTTAAGCGCGGGATCTCCCAGTAAATTTTCTAAAAGGTAGCCCTCGGTTGAAAGATTACTTTCCGCTTTTGATTGCAGGATCGCACTTCCCAGAACAGTATTTCCTTTTGAGACGAGTTCATTAACAGCGTTTTCTATTAAGGGAAAAGAATCGGCCGACATAACATCGCGGCTGGCCCCCAAATAAGCGACAGCCCCGGAATCCGAGCCCTCCACCATATTTTCTCCCAATGATTCAAGCGTGTTATCATCAAACCAGGCTGTCTGGCAGCTTGTGGCTAAAAAAAGTGTTGGGGTGCTTGAATTGGTTAGCTGTGGAATATCGCTTGGGGTTGTGCCATTACAGGTCTCACCATTGATTGCGCCGCAGAAAATATTATTTTCGACTCCATCCGCAAATGTTATGCGGCTGCCATGAGTTGACATAACAGTAATATGCCGGCCGGAATTAATCGCGGCCTTCATTTGAGTTCTAAAGTCTTCCCTTCCAATAATCCCAATGGCTAACGCCGATCGATCGAGGTTGTCTTCTTCAAGAGGAAAAGTCAGCAAATAATTATCTGTCATACTTTTAAATGAATTTTGTGCATCCGTTAACATTCCGCCCTGTCCTATATCAAAGCCGTTAAGCAATTCGATTTGCGAGCGCCATGTCCCGGCAAAGGTTGTTTCATAATTTTTTGTTTTATTGACCATCCGGGCGAGTTCTGTTTCCGTTTGGATGGGAAATCTTCCGATTAAAATATCGCCAATAGTACAAACTTCATCGAGATAGCTGCTTGAAGATAAACAGGAATACCAGTAATCCGTGGCGATACGGTCAGTCTTGCCATCGCCGTCACCGTCATTTATTGCGTAAGTTGAAAGATGTGTCGGGACGAGAGTGGGAGAAATCACTTGCTGATCATTATCATCTGTAATGGCATCGCCGATAATAAGGGCAAATTGCGGCGCTGGATTTATTCCATTCCAATTCGTATAAGCGTATTTTAAAAATCTCTTAATGCGGGTGTCTTTACTGTCTGATGTTAAATTGTCGGGGAAATTTGTATTATAAATATCCTGCGTACGCACAATAGAAACGTTGTACCCGCCGCCGGCTGTCGAAGCCCGGTAATTCGCCAGATCATCAACAGGCGAGCTTAAATAAAAATTATCAGCCGTGATGATGATGTAGTCGGTTTGCGTTCCCAGTAAAAGATCTGTGGGCCGAGAGACCAAACCGTTGACCTGATTTGTGACCGGAAGGGATTGCGTGAAATTATGCAAATTTAGTCCTGTGATAATCTGATTGAATTGATTCCCATAGGATGTTGGCGCCTGGCGTGTCGTGCTGAATTTTTGAGTCCAGGTTAATTTTAAGGTGATGCTTTGAGTTAAATTTAACTTCCTGGCAACAGGGTCATATTGAATGGGATATATTTTAACCGGAATATAATGCAATCCGCGAATTAAGGTAACAGGCCCTAAAACTGCTTTGGCCGTTGGATAATATCCTGGTGTGCTATAAGCATTGTTGTCGAGCGTGAAAACTTTTTGCTCAATATTGACCCCATTGGCTTCATGCGTCCACTGTGTTGTGTCAACCGGATAAATCGGATTCAAAACATCTTGAGTTTCTTCGGATGTTTGAGTTATTTCTAAACCAATACTATCCGCGTTATCAGGAAGATAAACGTATTCTGTGTAATAGGGAAGCTGCGGCTTTCCAATGTCTGTGGTAAAACTATTGCGGTCAAATGAATAAATAAGATATGAATTATTATCAGCCCCTTGTTTGGATTCAACCAATGGGCTGGGAGGAGTTGAGGTAAAGCTGTATTGCGCTGAAAAAATATCATTAGTGCGTGATCCGTTGCCTCCCTTCGGTTTCTTTATTTCATCGGAAACAGCTAAATTTGTCGCGAACACTAAACAAAGAATAAACATCCCCAGCTGAATTGTTCTTTTCACGAAGTCCCCTTCATTAGTAGTTAAACGTGAAAGTTTATTTAAAATTTCCCTAATAATTGGTCAAAATCATTATATTTCCCATCGCCGCCGCCCTGATTCAAATTTTGATTGTAATAAATAGCCCCGATATCTGTTCTTGTCCCGTCGGGATCAGTCCAATAAGGCCATCCTTTATCGATGCAAGGAGACCCTGCTGTGAGACTGTAGTTAAAATGAAGATGGTCGCTTAATTTGGGATCGATTGATACCTCGTCAGTTCCTGTTCCTGGGATGCTATTGCCGCCGTTTGTATTCCCATAGACGTCATTGTATCCATGCGCGGGCAATACGCTAAAATAACCGTTTTCGAAAACTCCGCGGTTGTGGTTAAAGGTGATAATATTCCCAACCAGTGTGGGATTTGCCGGAGCGGTAATCTCAATGCCATCGTCGATATTATCACTAATCGTATTGTGGACAATTTGCGGGAAAAAACTGCTGACGCGGGAAGGCCCTTCAACGCGAATGCCGTCCAATTTATTGTTATAAATTAAATTCTTTAGAAGAAAATCGGCGCCGCTGCCGGAAAGATACACGCCATAATTATTGCTATTAATTGTGTTTGATGTAATATCACTGCGATATCGCGCCAGATTCGAAACGTAAACGCCCTTATCCCAGTTGAGGATCGTGTTACTCGTGATCGCTGGTTTGCCATTTAAAATATTAACGCCGATATATTGCGGTGATGTTTTTTGAGAATCGATCGTATTTAATGTGATCGTCGGAGAAGAATTATTAATATAAACGGCGTCTTTACTTGTGGTTGTTAATGTAAATCCTTGCAAGACGCTCGCGCGGGTCTCATTGGTATGAAAATTAGCCGCGTACATTCCTGCAGGGGCTTTGATCGTAGTTACAGCCGGTCCATTATCAGCTAAAATAGTGATCTTTTTGCCCTTAAAATCCAAAGATTCATTGTACGTTCCTGATGTGACGTGAATAATATTGTTGTTGACGGCGGCATTGATGGCATTTTGTATCGATGAGAAATTCGTTGGAACATGGATATCATTACTGATACTTGCATTCGTATGCTGTGCATCGTGCCCTGACATGGTCCATGTTTTCTTTAAACTCGTCGCATCATCTGCCCCTAATTTCCACATATAGATCTTGCTATAGACATAAACCTCAGGCAAAGAGATTGCCAAGATCTCTAACTTGCCATCATTGTCAAAATCATCTGCGATCAAAGTATTTTGATTGAGCCCATTATCCCCATCGACCTGAAGCGGGAAATTCGCTAGATTGAAATTATTAATAGGTAAACCGTTTTTATCGTAAGCATAAAGAACTGATTCAGAAATGGTATCATTAAAATTCCAAGAATTGCCAAATAGGACCTCAGGCGCGTGATTGGCATCATTGGTCATGTCAACTGTGATCGGCATGGACAAATTAAAATTCGCCGACGGCGTCCAGCTCCAGTATTGAGCGGAATTATCTGTTTTGATCTTGATGATTTCGCGATTTCCGACAATTTCATTCTTTCCGTCGCCATCCATATCAGTTAAAACAATATAGTTGGATTGAGGATCCGCCCAATTGGTTATCGAAATTTGTAAACCGTTGCTGCCATACACATAACCTTTTTTGTGTGACGAATCAATGACCGCGACTTCATATTGACTGTCTCCGAGGACGTCTCCAATAACAGCATTCGTTGATATTCTTACTGTGCTGCCGAGTGTTAATGTCGGCCAGCCGGATAAATTATTTCCGTTTTTGTCAAAGGCATAGATTTGTGTTGATGAGGGAACAATGACATCAATATTCCCATCCCGATTGATGTCGGCAATTGATGGCGAAAGATAATTAAAATTTATTGAACCGGTTAATTTCGTCCACTTGAGTTGAATCTTTGGATTGGATTGCGCATTGTAAGTGTAAACATAAACAGGGTTACTGGTCTCTCGAGTTCTTAATAAAATTTCAATTTTCCCATCTTGATCTAGATCGGTAAGAACCGGTGGAGCTGAACTTAGAACTGGTGAGAAATATTGGAATCCATCAAAATATGCCGTGAAAGGTAATTCAAAAGGGAAACCTGGGACATCCATCCCGTCATATCGCGACGCAATTAAGCTGGCTTTTTTTGTTGTGCTATTCCAGAGGACATAAATAATATCTAATTTCCCATCTCCATCCATATCCATTAAAGAAGGTTGCTGCGCAGTCATTCCTGTAGAAAAAATTGCCGGCCAATTTGTTAGAAGGGTTCCATCCGAGTGATAAACAAAAACCTGGCTTTCGGTTGTGAATATGACCTCTTTTTTGCCGTCACCGTCGACATCACCCGAAACTGGTGAGGATAACACATTTCCCATGATCGTTTGCGGCCAACCTGCTTGAGCGCCTAAATTTATGATTTTTGTATCAACGGCAGTAAGGTTGTATATACTGGTTGCAGTTAATTTTAATGTGTATCGTCCCGCCGCCATGCCGGAGACATCCCAGCTCATTAAAGTGCTTCCGGAATTAATGACTTTTTCATTATTTGAGACCAGCATTGTCCATGAGCTAGGCGCGTCGCCGATTCCATATTCAAGTTTATAATTTTGGAATCCCTCTCCTGTTGCTGTCCCTTGAATAGCGATGACGCTTGACGCGGGAAGATAGTCGTTATCTTCTGGGGAAGAAATAGCAGCCACCAAAGGATCAGTAAATTGAAAACTACTCAGGGCGTTGATCCTCCCTGTCCCTAGATAAATATCTTCCCCCGGATACCCTAAAGAACTATTCACATCTTCGGCTCCGAGTTTGATCGCGGATTTAACCTGTTCGGAATTAAATGTTGGATGAATAGCTAAGATTAGAGCGGCTAATCCTGATACATGCGCCGCGGCAGCACTTGTTCCCGAAAGCCGTGAATAACAATCTCCATTAGCCACATTGCAGCCCGCGATAACTGTGCCGACGATCGCGTTTTTTGATGCTAATGATAAAATATCGACACCCGGCGCGGCGACATCGATTTTTGCTCCGTAATTTGATGTTGGATCTCGGAGGTCTTGATAATCTGTCGAAGCGACTGTGATTGAATTTTGATAATTCGCAGGATAAAATGTTGAAATATTTTGCCCGAATGTGCCATTTCCAGCCGAGGTGACGATAACAGCTCCGAGGTTGTACGCGTAATCGAGGGCGGAACGCAAAGTTTGCGGCAAGAAAAATGTTTGCCCTCCCCAGCTCAAGTTTATAATATCCGCGCCTTGGTCCACCGCGTAAATAATGCTATTGGCCAGATCAATGGTCGAGCCCTGCGCCTGTGAATCGTTGAGCCCTTTGATTGCCATGACTTTGACAAAAGAATTCATCCCGCAAATGCCGCGAGAATTGTAGCCTGTCGCCCCGACAATCCCCGCAATATGCGTCCCGTGGCCGTTGCCGTCGTAAGGGTTATTGCTTGTGCTTTTTGAAGCTAAACATGATCCATCCGTATTAAATTGCGAGCACGTTGTAAAATCCCATCCCCAATAATCATCCACATAACCATTCTTATCATTATCGATCCCATCATTGGGTGTTTCTGCGGCATTGATCCATACCTGGCCATGTTCTAAAAGATCCGGATGGTCATTATCGATTCCCGTATCAATGACTGCGATTTTGATCGTTGAGTCCCCCATGGTCGTTATCCATGCTGTTTCCATGCTGATCTTTTTTAATCCCCAAAGATCTTCATAACTTTGTCCCCAGCTTTCCTTAGCCCATGTTCCGTTTTGGTCCGGATCAATATGAGTATCATTGGGAAGATTTGAATGAGATGTCCCTCCGCTTTGGGAAGTAAAAATGCTGTTGGTTTCAACGTATTCAATATCAGGTGATTTTTTTAAAATGTTAATAGCATTGATTAAAGGTGTTGAGTCTTTGGATTTTAGTTTAACGGTAAATATGCGGCTTAATCCGAGATCGCGTGATTGTCTGCCTTTTAGAGCACGCTTCGTCCGCTTATTAAAACGGGTTTTGACATGTTCAATTAAATCTTGTTCACTCTTGCCTGTAGTTAAGCGTTTCGTGTGAATATTTTTGAATACAGGGCTGATAGAATCAATGGTTGAAATATTTTGTAATAGCGCGCGGATCTTTGTTTTTTGTTGAGCTTCATTATCGATATTTTTTAATTTGATGATGATGGTATCCGCAGAGACTTTGGTTTTGTTTTTATTGGGTTCAGTTGATCGTTGGGCAGTTGAAGAGTCTTGATTTGTTTGAGATGGGTCTTGGGGTGCTACCAAAGACGTGTGTGTCTGAGGAGGTAGAAATGAGATTCTTTTGGGTCGATTCGAATTGGCACCGAAAGCGTTTTCTCGACAGAGAAAAATAAAGATCACTAAGAGGATAATGCAAGAAGATGATTTCAAGTGGTGCTTAAGAGTCAGGGGTTTTTTATAGGAATGATTGGAGTTTTTCATCATTAATTGATATCCACTTTTTAATTTGAATCTTCTGTTACAAGAAATTTCAAGAAATTTCCTGAGGAATAAGTTAAGTATATACTCTGCTTAGCTGAAAAGCAAAAAAAGTTTTAAAGACATGGACTTCGCTATGATTTGTTTTGGGCTCTTTTAAGATGATTATTCAAGTGATTTAACAAGCGTGGAGAGTTCTTGTGAGCGTGTTTCTAGTGAATTTAACCGTTCTTTTTCTTTTTTAACGATCTCGGCAGGAGCTTTTTTGAGGAAATCTTGATTGTTAAGTCTTTGTGAAAGCTGGATCGCTTGTTTTTCGTTTTCCGAGATGAGAGTGTTTAACCTTTCCTTCTCCTTCTCTATGTCAATGATATTTCCAAGAGGCAGGGTGAATTTGATCCCGCCGGCAATTCCGCTGGCGCAATTTTTCTGGTCAGTTGTTTTGTTTTCGATCGTGATCGTGGCGAGTTTGCTTAGGCTTTTAATCAAAGTTTCGTTGTTGTGGATAAAGTTGGAATTATCTTTATCGGGAATCGTGAAAAGGCAATCCATTTCAAGCTTTGGATTTACATTCCATTGGGCCCGCAAATTACGGATCGCAGTAATGATTTCAATAAGTGTTTGCATCGCGTGTTCATTTTTTGCGGATATCCCCTTTTTGTCCAACTTCGGCCAAGGCTGAACGCATAGCGCTGTTTCTCTTAAATTTAGATGCGCCCAAAGTTCTTCGGTCACAAACGGCATGAACGGATGGATCATTTTCAAAGAGTTGATGAGGATCCCAAGCGCAGTATCCTGATAGATTTTCTTTGACCAACCGTTTTTGATAATTTCTAAATACCAATCACAGAAATTTCCCCAAAAGAAGTCTTGAATGAGATTTTCAGCGTCGGAATATTTATAACTTTCTATCGCGTTATTGACTTTTAAAAGTGTTGAATAAAAACGTGAAATAATCCATTTCGTCGGCAAATCTAAATTTTTATCTTTAGCGATTTTGCTTAGATCAGGGATCTCTTTTGGCGCACCGGTGTTCATTAAGATAAGCCGTGACGCGTTCCAGATCTTGTTCGCGAAGTTGCGTCCGATCTCGAATTTTTCTTTGGAAATAAATAGATCTTGTCCGGAATTGATGATCAAGCTAAAACGAAGCGCGTCCGCTCCATATTCATTGATAATTTCCAACGGATCGATCGCGTTTCCGAGAGATTTCGACATCTTTCTTCCCTTTTCATCGCGGACAGTTCCGTGGATATAAACACCTTTAAAAGGAATATCATCCATGAATTCGAGCCCGGCCATGATCATGCGTGCGACCCAGAAGAAAATAATTTCGGGGGCTGTAAACAAAGTCGCGGTCGGGTAAAAATATTCGAGATGTTTATTTTTATGCGGCCAATAAAGGGTAGCGAACGGCCAGAGCCATGAAGAAAACCACGTATCCAAGACATCTTCATCCTGCTTTAAATTTGTCGATTGGCACTTCGGA
>CAYGEE010000006.1:37240-37677 GCA_964348765.1 uncultured Planctomycetales bacterium
TCGGACACGCGCTTGGCGCGTCTTTGGCGACAATCATATTTTGGCCCTCTTTGCAGCTTGGGCAGTACCAAACCGGTATGCGGTGCCCCCACCAGATTTGCCGCGAGATACACCAATCGCGGATTTCATGCATCCAGTTCAAATAAACTTTGGTCCAGCGTCCGGAATGAAATTTGATCTTTCCCTTCTTAACCGCATCAATGGCCGGTTTGGCTAAAGGCGCCATTTTAACAAACCATTGTTTGGATAAGTAGGGTTCAACAACCGTGTTGCAGCGGTAGCAATGGCCGACGGCGTGAGTATGATTTTCAACTTTTTCTAAAAGGTCGATTTGTTTAAGCGCTTCAATAACAGCCTTTCGGCCTTCAAAGCGGTCGCTGCCGGCGAACTTGCCGGCATTTTCATTTAATCTTGCATCAGGGTGCATGATATTAATA
>CAYGEE010000007.1:0-34594 GCA_964348765.1 uncultured Planctomycetales bacterium
CCAACGTCCTGGAATTATTTCTCGGACATAGATCTTATCGGCAACTGCTTTAAATTGAAGAACTGTCTTAAGAATTTCCTGGGCCAAAACCAGTAGTATCAAAGGTCCATCTAGATCTTCAAACTTAATAATTTTCCGGCTGATCAAAATTTCAATAACATCGATGATATTCCATTTCAAAACCCGTGCTAATGATCGGACAAAACAATTTTTTGCTAATTGAACTCGTAATAATTCAACCCTTTGTCCAGCCCGGATAATATCGTTAAACCCTGTCATCGCCGCCCGGGTTAATTCTCTTTTTTCTTTTGCACCTAACCCCAGATCTTCAGCTACGGCATTAAAAATGATCTGACGTTCGGCTTGTGTGAATTCATTAAAATGCTTTTTTTCTTTCAATAACTTAACCATGTCCTGACGCGTCTGCGTATATCTCACCGGAACATTGGACGATCTTATCGGAGACGGCAGATGGCGCAATTGAATAATAAAATGCAGCGCTTCGAAAAGCGGATTGTTGATTTTCTGAGATGGTTTTAAAGGATCGGGTGTTAGGCGGGAAAGAAGAACAGCTAAATAAAATTCAGAATATCGGATCGACAAACGCGTTAAAACATCCCTCGGAGAACCTCGAGTGATCCCACTTTTCTTTAAATATGTCCTAAAAACATCATTAAAAGCCTCATCAAGATCGATCCTTTTCCTTGAAAGGTTCTCGGACAAATAATATTCAGCAAGATCAGCAGAAAATCCTCCAAGGATATTCGAACGGTCTAATACAGCCCGGGCATTGTGAAGCATCGACCGGGCTTTCTCCCCGTGATTGTACTGCGCCAACCGAGCGGCGGCCATGAGATAATCTTTCAGCCGCGCAAGATCCGCTTCCCGATAATGGATCTGATGATTGTTCGCCTTACCCAAACCCCAGAGATTATAACTGGCTTGTGTCAGCCTGTTTTTTTCAATATGAACTTTCTCAATGAAATCTAAACGTTCGCGAAACATATCATTACGGTTCTTAAGCCAATCTTGAAATCTTTTAAATCGCCCGTCGCGGGTGCCCTCCATCATCCGTTCTAATTCAATTCTTCGCGCCGTTAAAAACCTTTTCGCCACACCCAGAATTGATTTCATCCCGGTGTATTGTCCGACAGTAAAGAGCTGAGCGATCAATTTAAAACATAACAAAGCTAATTCTTTCTCGACCACTCTGGAACGGTCTAAGAATCCCAGGATCTTTTCAAATTCATCTTTCATTCTACCCTGTTCTTCTTCTGACAAAGATTTTTTGCTCGCCTTATCGATCAAAGGGATCAACATTGCATCGATCGAAGATAAAATATCCGTAACCCCGTGATATTCATTCATCTGCGTTTCAAATTGATCAAAAGTCGAGCGGAACGCATCCCAAAGATATTGATAACGCCGGTCGCTGTGCAAAGTTTCATTGATCGCTCCGCCGTCTTCTAACTTAACCTTTCGCATGGAACCTTGATAAACAACATAGGACTGATCTAAAATATCAAAGACCACTCTCTCCCGACGAAAACGTCGATGTAATAATCGATCTTCTAAAAGTAATTCCCATTCCTGCGAGCTGCGATTTAAAGCTTTTGTTAATTTCGCGTTTGCCGCCGGCCTTTTATTTTGCCCGATCATATCGACCGCTTCCTGCAAAGCCTGACGGATCTCGCTTCGGATGATTTTTCTCTCCGCGATAGTCCTCGATGGAGCTTTAGGATCTTTGATCTGAGCGATCAGCGTTTCAATATCTTGTTTTAAAATCTCAAACTTTTCATCCAGATCCTCTTGCGCCATTGCTTGCGCCGATCTTAATGACGTCAAGGCGATCAGCTGCACATTGATCTCAACGATCCGTTTAAAAATAAATTTAACTGAGAACTCATCTTTATAAGGAACATCCCGCGAGACCTTTTTCCCCGGATTCGTCGTCTTTGCCCCAACATAGGCGTTTGGATCAGTCCGTAAGTCCCAAAGCGTCACACCCGTTGGGATATTGCTGACGTGATATATTGAAATATTCTCTGCGGATGGTATTTCGACAACCTGGATCTTTTGAGACAAATCTTTCTCAAGAATTCTCACAGCCGCGGCAATAGAAATAAGCGGCCGATCAAAACCATCAACAACAATGTTCGGTAATCTCCTTAATTTACGCTGCTTTCTTTTAGAAATAAATGTAGATAAAGTTAAACAATTATCAAATTTAGTCCTTTTGTCCTCTTGAGCAGAATCATCCTTACTGTAAAGAACTGCTAAATCCTTTCGAAGCAATGACCCATACCACGCACCAAATTGACGCCCTGTCTGTGTACGGAAAAATAACCATTTCAACTCACGGATAGATTCATCCTGTCGAAGAATAACCTCCATGGCGATTCCCGGAAACGGCAAGTACTCGGCGATATCAATAATATGAAAACGCCTCATCAGCTCTTCACTATTAATATCTTCCGGATGTTCATAAAAATACTGCAGCATATTCTTAACATTTTGTGCTAAAAGATCCTTCAAAGAACTAATAACATCATTTCGGCCCATCGGGACGATCTCTATATAATGATTAACCCGCCTTTCATATTCTTTCGTTCTTCGACCTTGGGTATAAAGAGCCATTCGACGGACAGCGGCACGAATGTCAAAATTATTACCGGCTTTTCTTAGCGCTAAGCGATTTTGTTCATACGTCAGAATCTTTCGTGTGCTTTCTGCTGTGATTTTGTTATGCGCCAAAACATGTAAGATCTCAAAAAGCACAATGGGAGAAGTTGTGGAAAGAAATCGATTTATCTGACCCATGATAATAGCTTTTTGTCCTACTGATAAATTCTCAACATCTAACTTCAGCAATAAACCGGCCAGATCATTCAATCCTTGCGAATATCCGGGATAATTGGCCGTTCCGTGTGGATGCAGGAATCCTAAGACATACCCTTGGTCACTCAAAACAATAAGATACCGCGCTAAATCTTGGCTTATGGATTGTATAAAAGATGGCGCCAATCCCCATCCTTGCTTGGCGATCCAACGCAAATAATGAACGACTGTTGTTACTCGATCTTCTAACGGACGACGTTCACGATATTCTAATCGTCGTAATCGGGATAACACCCTCCCCGCCAAATATCTCGCTTTTAACAATTCAGCTGTTGATAGTCCAACATCGTCTTTATCTTCTTGTAATAACCGCCGCATCATTAAAGGATGCATAGCGGCATGGCGGGTAATAATTATTATGTCTGTCCAAAAAATGCCGAACTTTCGGCTGTCATCCTTCAAACTCTGAACTTGCTTTCTAGCAATGAATTCAATTGTTTCTCGACGCTGCTGGATTTTAGAATCATAATTATGGGCCGCCACTCTTCCCGGGAGGGTTTCCTGAACTCCAGGTAAAAGCGCGTAATCATTCAACAAAACTTCAACCATAGCATGGTCTTCTTTGATCATCCTGCGGACCCGATTAAGAAATGACATTGAGATCCCGGATTTAGCCATTGTTTCTATTTGTTGGCGCTTGCGTTTATAATCTTCGATTCCTTGGCGGACTTCTGAAATCCGGCTGAAATCCCAAATTGCCCGAATGATCCTTAATCGGTGCGCCACATAAACCGCATGACTTTCTTTGCCCTGAAATTCCCGTGCGATCATAAAAACAGATTGCCCTTGAACTATCCTTTGAATAATCTCAACGCTTTGTAAAATATGCCGGGTTCGAAAACCATAATCTTCATGTGAAATCGCCATAGGCAAAAGAACCATCCAATGATCCATTTTCTTTTTTAATTCAGGATCCTGATACATCTCATGAATAACCCAAGCGGCATTTGCCCAGTCCTTTTTTACGTCTAATATTGTAGATTTACCTAAACTAAGTAATTGATACGCATCGCGATAAAGCTCGCGAATAACGCTACTGTGGACAAAACACTGTAAAATTAAATGACTATAAACTTTATCAAAAACATTATTCCTCAAAGTTGAAACATCCATAAGATCATGCAGCGATAAGTACGGCCTTTGCACTAAAAGATCCAAAATTCGGATTTCATCGGATGAAAGGCCCGCTTCAAACTTTAATTGTTCCAAAATTTCCGGAAATGCAAGCACTGCCATGCGTAGCACCCACAACATCCGTATCTTTTCTTTTCTCCATTCTTCATTTTTTTCCTTGCTGTCGTTTAAATTGAACATAGCGACTGGATTGTTGTGCTCAGACAAATCACCTCTATTCTCGGCTGAGTAATAATCTCTTAACCTAAAGGCAAAATCCGCGGAACCATCATTTCCCGGGTTAATCTCTTGGGCGCCAACGTAGGCATCCTTGTCATCCCGCAGATCCCAAAGGGTCGTCCCCGTCGATGTTTCGCTGATGTGATAAACTTCCTCGCCTGACCTAATTTGATAAATATAAATTTTCTGGGCAACGGACTGACCCAAGATGATAGTTGCATCTTTTATACTTATCACCGGACGATCAAGATCCAAGAAAATTCGCTGCGGCAAAAGGCGAATATGCTCAATCAGCTTCATTGAAATATTCATATCAACTAATTCTTGAATTAAACAATTCTCAACATCGTCCTCTTCACTAAATCCACGGCCGTCTTCTTTCCATTTCCTTAACTTGATCAAAATACGCGCAATATCACCGGCCCCACTTTCTTCTAAATCGTAAGAAGAACCGTGTAAACTCTCGACAATGTCCACCTCCCCCAGGCCTTCAAATTGATGCTGAAGTTCCATCAGCATGGATTCTGCCTCATCGATATAATGCAAATAGAAAACTTTGGCGATCAACATTAAAACCGCGACGGGATATTTGTTCGCCTGTTGAAGATCTTTCTCTTCTTTAAAACCGTTGATCTCGACTTTAGGTTTCTTAATATTATCCGGTAGATCAACTGCAAACGAATCAACCGAATCAAAAAGGCTTTGCAACACACGTTGCCTTAAGTTTTCGCCATCGATACTTCTCAGGAAATCTTCTTGTGCCATACCTTCGGGAAGGATTTTATTTAAATGATTAAACGCATGCAAAATAACCTCGGGATGAAGATCGATCAAATATTCTAAACGCAGGAATATCTTAAGAAGAACGAATAATCCTGGATCATTTTGTAGTATCTGAAAGAATTGATTGTCTTTTAAATATCCATCATCAACATTCGTTGCCAATTGCGCGCATAAACGCTGCGCCTTTTGACGTTTATCAAAAGAAGATTGTGATAAGACCCTAAAATCATTCTTAATGATCTCACATTTTGCTGTAAGGAATTTTTCTATTAAGAACATCCTCATACCTAACATTTCGGCCAACTCACCCACCTTAGGAAAACCGAACCGCAACGGTTCTTGAGCCCAAATGACCTCGATCTGCTGCTTAATGATAATTGTAAAACGCGGATCCATAAAAATTGCTTCGGCAAGGCGCGCCTCAACGGACGACTCTTCTCGGTCAGATCGAAGATATTCATCCAGCAGGATCCGCAATGCTGGGATCCAATGCTTGTGAATTGTCGAAGGATATATTTTAAAACCTGCAAATATTTTCTTTTGCATGGGGAGCCGCTTCACCTGCGGGTATTTTCCAAAAAACGCTCGAAGTTCATACGCGATAGCGGCGGCAATACTTTCATCAAGCCTTAAGGCCCGGGCGTAACGATCATCATTCTTTTCTGATAAAATCTTTGCCGCCTTGGGCCAATAATATTTGATATTCGATGGGTGAACTTCGTACCAGCCGGAAATCTGCACTTGAGAAGGGAACATCAATCGTCGTCGTTCTTTTCTAAATACCGCTTCAACATCTTCCACAATAGCCATAACAGGATCCTCATCATAGCGAGCTAAACGTTGAATACGTTTATTCCCTCTTTTTTTAAGCAATATCAGCACTTCCGGCCAGCGGCGGCTTACAAATCCAGGGGAAACTTGAAACCATTGAGCCACTTCCTTTTGCTGGTACATGCCCTGACGTGAAGTATCCTTCTTAAGTCTTTTTAATATTTCTGTAGCCATTGTTTCAACCGGTTCTTTCTCAAAAAGAGCGGCCAAACGGATCCTTTTATTCTTATTAACACTGAGGATCTCCATCGCTGCTTTCCAATAAAAACTGACCGCGGCTGGAGATATGCCGAGCTCAAAAGCGACCTCATATTGTTTAGGCATAGAAATAAGATCTTTTCGAGATTCACAGATCCTTTCAATCGCATCCGCGATCGCTTGTTTAGGATCATTCTCAAAAGCTAAGGCTTTCTGAATACGGTCATCTTCCTCTTCACTTAATAAAGCCAAAGCCCCTTTCCAATAAAACATCAATCCTTCCGGTTTAACACCAAAAACAACTTCGATCTCTTTTTGAAGTGGCAATATTTTCTGCTCATTATTACTATTAAAAACATCTTTAATCTCATCGGCAATTGCCCGACGTGGATCAAATACAAAGGCCGCCGCTTTCTTTAACCTTGCATTACGTGACCTCATCAAGATCGGCAAAGCCTTTTGATAGTGATAATTGAATGTCGAAGCTGTAACACCATACCAAGTTGCCATTTCAGATTGTGCAGGTATTCTGATACGCGTGTCTTCACGCTTAAACAATGCTTGAATATCTTTTTTGATACAATCCACTGGATCAAGCTCAAAACGCGCGGCTCGGGCGATCCTTTCATCTAAATTCTGGCTCACTTTCTCTAAAACTTCCTGCCATTCTGTCGCGGAAATACTCCGCGGATCAATATTAAGCTCACCAGCAACTTCCTTTTTAAGAAACATCTTTATCTGATCAGGTTCTTGATTAAATCGATCTCTGATTTTTGCAACTAGCTGATTGATTCGATCATTTTTTTCTTCTCGGCTCATTCTTTTAGAAATATAAACACCAGCGATCATAAGACCATTTAAATGGCTCAATTCAAAGGATGAATATTTATGCGAAAACACATTGAAAACAAACAACGATGAAAAGATCGCTAAAACAATTATTTTAAAACTCTTACCTTTTCGTAGATCAGCTGTGAACTTTAAAGCTGCGGCAAAACGTTCCCGAAGTTTTTGAACTGGGTTAATACGGATAGCAATTGACATCTGCTCGAAGGTAATATTCTTCTCGATCGCTTCTTGCCATTTTATATAAACATTTTTAAATTCAGCGATCGACAGATCATGCCCACCTTGAGTATAAAGATAGAATGGCGCATTAATATTTTTGGCAAACCGCTGATTTGTTCGATAGGGAACATAAACATCATCCACCCCAACCGCGACGAAAATGACAACACCTTGTTCTTGTGCTCGACGTATATTCGAATAAATATTATCGAGATTCTCGCCTTTCTTAAAATTCATAAATTGACGCAACCATAACGTCTCAGCACGTAATCGTGAGCTAACCGCCCAATCACCGGTATATGTCCATAATCGCTTAATAACAAAAGCCGGAACCCCCAATTCATACAACAACCGGGAAACTCTTTCCCAACGTAAAATTTTATGTGAAGCTAAAAGGATCGGATACCCGACGTGAGAAATATAGATCATCGCGATCTTCAAGAACCACGATATACGTTCGAAAGGCATGCTGTTAATAAAAACATTCGCTTTAGGACGCGCCGTACGGATCATTTCCTGCCAATCCGGGCGATGATTAATCTTTTCCAAAAAGCTATCCGAGAACATTGTTAAATAAACGTCACCCGCTAAAGAATGCGTAACAAGATCAACCTTGTTCTCTTGAGCATATTCATTGATAAGCCAAGCTAAGATCAGAACTGAACGCAACTCTCTTCCCTTTTGAGCCAAGATATCTTCCGGAACACCTAAGATACGAGCGATCGATCTTCGTCGCCATTGAAAAGGCCTGACAGTTGTGCGTCCCGAAAAGAAATCATCGTCGATCTTAAAGAACGGTGTTTCATCTATCTCACAGACCAAACCCGGAAAAAATAACACAGGCCGGCCGTTGCCTTGAGTTATTTTGATCTGATCACTTTCCGTTAATTGATCGTCATGAATAATATTGATCGGATCAATAAAAGGATACCAATTGAATAAAGAATGGATGATGCTTAAAAAAATATAAAAAATGGGAAGTTGATTGAAGATTGTTAACAAGCGCGTGTTATCGAGCTCATAAAAAACAAAAAGGACCAAGGACGCGGCGCCGCCGATCATGGACACCAGATAAGATTCCGTCGGAGGAGCCCTTTCCCCATCTTTATGTTTCTGAATGAACCAGATCCCCAATGTTGCCTGCGTTATCAATAACCCGATCAGTGCAACAGAAAAGTCTAAAGATCCGGATTTTCGAAGCATAACCGCTGCGGCAAACGGAAGGACACGAAAAACAAATTCTTCGACCAAAGGAAGAATAACCCTAACCGCTGTGTTATCTGAAACACCGATCCTGTCAGTTAAAAATCTTCTCCACGTCGGGATAGCGGCAGAAGAATGGTCATCACTGTTATCTCTAAAACCCCGCTTTCTTTGAAATGTCCCAATTATCGCTATCATGATTCCTATGAACATCACTGTTCTTAAGATATTAAAGCCGTGCAGGAAATATCCCAAAAAAACAGCACTGGCGATCCCCAAAACCGCTTTTAAAAAATATTCTTTTATTCTTCCTAAACGACTGTTTAAAGCATCAACTTGAACTCGGTTGACGATCCAGATCTCAAAGATGATCCATAGCGGCGTAAAGCTTGCCTCCAAGGAAATGATCGTTCGCGGATCATCAACTGATAAATAACCGTTATAAACAAAGAAATTCAAAGGCGTCCAAAAAATCCAGGACAAGAGAATGAATCCCGGCAATCGATCTTTTAAATTCCCCCAAGAAAGATCAAACGCATTTTTTAATTTATTTTTATCCCTAAAATCAGCCCAGTGACGAATATGCGCGAGCATGCCGATCGTCAAGAAATCAACAGCGTTAATGAAGACTGACAAACTCATTTCATCTAATAACGGCCGCGCTAATTTCCCAAAGAATGTATGATTCGGAAAACTCAAGATCTTGCCTATAAAAACTTTATAGATCAACGCATCGCCCAGCCCAACGACCGAAGCGGTCAATATAATCACAACAAGGATCGTCGGACGAATGATCTTTGTTCGAGCTAAACGCATACTGTCCCATTCAGCGATCGCATAACCGATAGCGACAAAAAGCATCATATTCAACCAATAAGGGAAAACTTCCAACAACCCCAAATATTCCTGCCAAAGATTAAAAATGATCGTCCCAAAACTCTCCTCGGAGAACTCATAGATCGAATAAAAAGACAGAACAATAAATGCTAATACTGCCTTATCAAAGAAAACATGATCCGAGTAAAAAATGTTACCTTGTTTGACATCTCGGATCATTTTTCTGGCATAAAACATCACCCGAATGATCTCTCGGTTATTGCGGAAATAGACCGGTGATTGGATCAAATAAGAAAAAACATTCAGCAGCGTAAAAGATCCGATGCCGCTTGCGATCAAAATAAGGTCCGTTTTATGAGAGGCAAAAAGAGAGCGATTTGAGATCGCGAAGAAAAGATCTATCACAAGAACCATTGCCGGAAGGATAATATAATTCCATTGTCCTGGAGCATGTGCTTTTCTTGACTGCCACCGTCGCAAACTAGCAATAATAATGACAACAAGGACGATCCCCAACAACCCAAGCTCATGATGATTGCTTCCTTTCCTTATCCTGATCTGAACTTTGTCCGCATTCGTCAGATCTCGCCGCTTAAGATCACGATCATTGGGGAATAACGATCTGCGAACATGACCAAAAGACCTTCCACTCTGACCTTTAATAGCGTTCAACCACATGTCGATCTGCCGACGATTAACAATAACTCCCTCACTTTCAAGCGCGGATAACTCATCTTCGATCTTTCCAAAAAGACCATGCTCAATAAATAATTTTTTAAAATATTCCATCTGCCCGGGAACTTCCATATTAATAACATAATGAGCGTTCGCTCTTCCCTCGAAGATCTCTTCATCTTCGATCATCGCGATCCCAAAATCTTGATCCGCAAAACGCACAAGAGTAGCGCCGGGGAGATTGGCCCGGGAGTGCGCGATATTCAATATCCCGGCATCACGCAAGATCCTCTGAGGGATCCGGATCTCACGCCTTGCTTCTATAAAAAAAGATAAATACGGCACTTCGTGAAATCGGGTCAGCTCGATAATGTCAGAGCTGTTCGCAGGGATCCCATCAACAAAAACAACCGTACCTCTTTCGATCTTTATCTTGCGAAGATCACTTTTCGCATCACGCCGACGGCCTTTCATAAAATCATAATCACCGTAGAGCTCTGTCAACTTTCCCTGTAAAAGCGAGCTTAACTTTTCTAAAAATAGGTCCCGACGATATGCGCCATTTACAGGCTTGTTGGCAACACCTTTCCAAGAATCAAGGTCATGGGCAACTTGATATCTTGAAAGCCAATAATAACTTCCATCCTGCTTAACAAGAGGGAATGCCTCCTGTTCTTCATCAAGGACCACAGACCTTAAATAAATATCGCGGCCATAACGCTGGTACAAACTTTCAACTTCATTCTCAACCTGCTCTTTAAATTGATCTGCTGTTTCTCCCTCTTCCAAAGGCATTTTTCGACGAAGACTAAGCATCTTCTCAAACCCTTTATCAAAATCATCAGGAAGGAAATTCTTAACGATAAAAACAGCCCATTCAACATGAACACTCATTTTATTCTTAAAATATCCATCGATACTCCAATAATGTGCATCCTGTAAACGGCTAACCATCTCTTTCGCGCCGAAAGTTTTTCCAGATCCCATTGGAGTCCCATAGTAAACAATAAGCGGTTTGCCCTGTTCATAAGCTTTGATACGAGCCTCTTCAATAAGCGCCATCACCCTCTGTTTGATAAGATAGCTGAACTCATAGATCGTCCCCTTATCATCATCACTGATGCCAAATCGAGAACGGAATTGATCCATCACCTGATCGAATTTATCGTGATCCTCTTCATAAAGAACACGCAGATAGCGTTCCAGCATAAGATAAAATCTCGCGGCTTCCATCGGATCTTCAATATTATAGTGCGGGTAAACTTTAAGTTCTGAGTCTGTTTCGCTGATCAACGCAAAGATATTCTCATCTCGCGCTTTAAGCATAAAATACTTTGCTGCTGATCGATGCTGACTCTCAAAGATCCCAGACTGACGGACAACATGAATACTAAGAGGAACTTTAATGACCCCATCATGCGCCCTGACACCGGCCTCAAAATCAGGTTTTCCCATAAAGAACTGACGATAACGTCGATCCCCCGCAACGATCGCATTGTGCAAACGAAGATGCGCATAACTAAATGCCGCAATCTCCATCGAATAAGAAGATCCCAAGATCCGCAAGAATCGGCCCGCAGTATCTTTTGTGATAAATCTTTGCAGCCTTAAATGCTCAACATGAATACTTAAGAAATCACTTAGCGGCAAGAAAGAACCATTCCGCAAATAAGGTTTCGACACAAGATCAAGATGATCATCGATGGCATTGGCAACATAAAGGATCGAAGCAAGTTCTCTAGAATGGATCGATCGATCAGGGAAGAAAGCGGATCCTTTACGAAAACCATCCTGTTTGAATGTCCCGAAATGAGCCGCCAAATATTTGATACTGGCATCCATCTTGGAAGATCCAGAAAGAACGATCCCGCTTAAAGCTTTTTCTAAAGCCCCTTTACGTTCACGCCGAGTTAGATCAAGATCTTCTTCACTAAAAAACCGGACATAATCCATCCGTGCCCGGAATTGAGGATCTGCCTTCGCCAGTTCATGAACCAGTGCGGCCTTAATAAGGATCTCAATATCTTTATCGTTAAGAATAAGAAATGGGGAAACCAATATCCGGGCAATCTTAGCCGTACGAAAAGCCCGCTCGATGATCCCGTAAGACGCATCACCGTAAAGCAATGAAACCTTCGAAACAAAATAATGGGTCACATGGAATAATTCATTAGAATTCCCTCGATGCCCAAAAGATCTGAGAAAATCTATAAATTCATCCGCTCTTTCATCAGCTGATAACTGTGGGAGGAATTCATGCTTCAAACTTAACCGCTCTACGATCTGAGAAATAGTTTTAAGAGCATTTTCATCAACACCTTGCCTCGGATCGGCATTAGCCATCACCCCCGTTTCAATATAATGCGGATACTTTTTGAATTCCTCTTTTAATTCCGTCAAAGCGCGGAACAAGGAAGAATCCTTCTCTGTAACCGTCAAATATAATCCGATCACCTGCAATGAATTAAGATCAAAGAGTTCCACGAGCCGAAAGATCAAATGATCAAACACAGGTCTGCGAGTATCTGGAATACGCTTTTTTCTTAAATTAAGGATCGTTAACGATAATGGATATTTAAACGGAGAGACCAGAACCCTAACGAATGTTTGATGGAAGAAATAATAAAGGACAGCAACAATGATTGAAGAAAGATTAAATTGATGATCAAAGGCTTCATCACCCCTGACAGAAATATCAACCCATCCCAGCGAATCGTGTAAATCATCAAAAAATAACCGTGGTTCGCTTCTCTTTAACTCTTCCTGTTTTTTATGATGACCGATCTCCCATCGACTATTACTAACCCATTGAACGACCAATTCCATAAAATGCGTAAATAAGATCCTTGGATCATTTAAGAATAAGGAAATGGTTCCGTCAGAAAAGAGAACCTTCTCCCATGTTCTGCCAACAGCAGAAGAAAACGCGAGGAGCCCTGCTTCTTTTCCGCCACGGAAGAGAGAAGCTCGGACTGATCCCACATTTTCCCCAAGCAGAGGTTCTGACCGTCCAGAAGGACTTCTGACGGAACCAATGATCTTTGCCGCGATGATCACAACCAACATCACTATGGCCATAACAATAAATTGCGATTCCCGCTCACTATTCGAAGAAATATGCGCAGCTGTTCTTGGAACTTCTCCGGAACGCATCCACTGAAGAACTTTCGGTTCACTTAAATAAAGATATTGCTCCCATTGCGGATCATTTCTCTGTCCACGGCTGTCCTGATCATCCGAGAATCCAGTATCTTGAGAGATCCTGATCAATCGTCCTGGAAGGATCGTTATGTTCTTTTGCCGCCGAATGCTCCTCGGGATCCCTCGTAAAATGATCTCTGAATACATTCTTAAAACACGTGCTTGCCTAGCCGTCAAAGTTGCAAAATTTTTTTTGCTCAAAAAAACCGCATCGCTGATACTTTTTTTATGTTCTTGGACCCAATCCGGCATAATCTGCCTTTGTTTCTGACGAGACAATGACCTCATAATCGTTATCTCGACAGGAAAGATCATAATGTTATTGTGAGCATCATCATAAGAAACCCAGAACAGGTCCGGAACAGGAACATTAAGGATCCCTGCAAGAGCCGCTGCGTGGAATTCCTGTTCAAAGAAAACCAAATGCCCCGAAGAAGATCGTAAAAGAGACAACAATCCATTCTCCGGATTAATGCTTAAAGCCTCAAGGATACCGACCGCCCGTTCGCGCCCTTGAAGATCAATACTACTCTCAGTGAACTGAAACGGCTGTAATAATTGAAGGACAGCTCTTTCAAAATTCTCAGAAAAGATCTTCCGATAGTCAATACGGTAAGACACACGCTTTCGCTGAGGGTCTTTAAGGATAAAAATAGATTGCCGAAATTCACGAAAAAAAGTAAGACTCGAATCAAACCCCTCCGGATGGATCGATGGGCTCAAGGAGATCTTCACCAGTGCCTTCAAAGGATGAGTGCCAAACGATAATAATAAATCCCGCCAACGAGCTCTTAATCTTCGCCCAGAGAATGTCGACTGAATATAAAAAGGCAGGATGGGAAGTTTCTGCTCAAAAGCCGCTCGAGCGATCATTGGGTTAGCAGACAATAAGCTTTCCGTTACCGGTTTATCATGATCATGCGACGGGAACATCCCTATCACCATCTCCGGCGCTGACATCTGATCAGCAATAAGATCGATCGTCCGGCGATCATCCATCGCAAGCGCGCCGGTTGCTATCAACAAATCTCGTAAAGATCGATCTGTCCTATTAAACTCCAAGACATCAATAAAATGTACTTTACGAGATGTTCTTAAATAAATCTCGGTAACAAGGATAAGAATATCCCATCCCCTTTTATCTGCTCGATTTCCACCTAAAAAGAAATTGCCTTTCAAAATCTCAAAATATTCAACGCCGCAGATCTTCACGAATGGGCGCACCGCGATCCGATAGATCACAACCCATGCTAAAAATAAGAATCCAAAAGATTGATGTTCACCAGACTCGCGTTCTTTTCTCGGACTTAATATCCGACTCGCTTCATCGGATCCCAGCCATTGATCAATACTATGAACCGGAACAATAAGCGTTGGCGCCGGCGCTCGATCGGTATTTACAGGTATTGGCGGTTCAATTTTGTAAGAAAGAAGATTGATCGCAACATCTTCATTCGGATCTTTTGAAGTCTTCTCACGTCGGCCGAAATGATTCCGCAGATAAGAATAAGAACATGCAATAAGCACTCCCATTAATAAAACACCACCGATCATCTGAACACTTTGCGCATCAGCATCATCCCAAAAACCAAAAAGCCCTTCAAACGCGATCGTAACAACTCCAATAGATGAAAGAACATTGATCAAATTCTGGATAGACGGCGGATAAACGGACAACATTCTAGAAGCCCGGACCAAGATCCCTCTTTCTTGAGCTTCTCTGATTACCGCAAAAAGCTCAGCATCCTCAAGGATCATTTTAATATCCTGATCTTCTAATCTCTGATCAAGACCATCAATAACCAAATAAGCAGGAACCAAATGGAATTTTTGATCTGCTGTGATCTCATTAAGTGCGATCCTTGCCCGTCGGCCGTCAAATCCTATGCGCCGCTCGATGAGCTGCGAATGAGGCAATGGTGATGCTGTTAACGAGTTAAATTGCATAGCCGGATCGATCAGACTCCCCATAAAACGAATAAATTCCGGTGATTCAAAATACACATCCGCTGTCTCTGCCTCTAAAACAGAAGACCCCCTAATTTCATTTTCACTTAAAACTTCTCCTGACGGATAATTACCATCATTACTGCGCCATGATCTAATTGAATAAATCGACAAAGAAAAAACGAACAAAATAGCGGCAAACGTCATGATATCGATCAGGTTCTGTTCATCGCTTAGGCTTCCTTCTTCCATCCATTGTGTTAAACGTCTGATCTCATAATGAATTCTCATCCGGCTTTCTTCGTTAAGATCAAAGATCTTAACATCACGAAAAGCCGACAAAACATCCGTCGGATTTGTAACGACCCCAGTAAACGCCAAAAGAAATGTCCCGCTTCCGGACATTGATAAAAATTGATAATTTATAGCCAGTGTTTCAAACCCCTGAAAACCAATGTTCGTTATTTTGAAGATCGTTCCATCAATGCTTTGCCATTCATTTTCTGGGTTCATGATGAAATCAAATGCCGGCTGCGCTCCAACATCCATGATCCTTTTAACTGAATTCAGATCACGGCCGACGACGTCCATAATATCTGCCGGCAAAGCATTTAATATAAACCCAGAATCACTCTCACCGAGAAGATCATAAATCTGCTCAAGAATTTCAGAACGATTGATCTCATCCAAAAAAGTGGAATCAGCTGAATGCTTTGCGTATGCACTTTGCAAGAACTCCACCTTTTTACGCAAGGCATGCAAAACTTCCGACTCCTTCAACCGATGCGCCGCATGTAACAATAAAAACAACGAGCTTAAGAATGTCCAATTTAATTTCTGGCTACGGAAAGTTTGCGGGGTGATAAACTCCAAATAATCCAAAACAAGGATCTTGAATTCTTCCGGGTCATTGACCAGCTGAGTATAAGTTCCTAAAGAATCACTGAACAAAAATAATTCTGCTTGGCTCACCTTATCATAAACGGGCACTCCTCTGATATACTTGGGCTTAAACGATGGAAAAAAACCACAAATGACCTCAAACAACAACTTCATCACTTCCGGCAGGAATTCATCCCCTACTTTAGAATAATCCAATTCATTCAAAATCATCAGCGCCGCTTTATACAACTTAGGATGTGTTTTTAAGAAATGGAAAGAAATAAACGGACTACCAATAGTTTGATAAGCATAAAAAGCGATCCTTCTAATGTTAAGGATCTTTTCATCAGTAAAATCTTCCGATAAATTACTTTCTTCTGACTCATCAGCATCTACGGAGACTTTAGATGATTCATCAACCATTTCCTCTAATGTCGCCATATAGCCTTCAAGCTTTTCCATGTACCTGTCCTGTAAAGCAACATAAAACGTACCATTTGCTATTTGCAATCCATAAGTTGTCGCGCGTAGGGCAATATTTAAGAGATCTAATAATTGCCCTTCATTCTCATCATCCAGCAAATATTTGATCGTTTCTTTTGTTGCTTGAGCCTCTTTGAAGTACCACGGAGCCAAATGGAGCTGTTCATGATAAATGACAATTGGGATCAGCTCAGGGCGCCTCAATAATTGCCACTGAATGACAAGAACATCATTGTTATGGTTATTAAGGTTGACCATCGCTCTCGCTAACGGCCCGGCGGCGGGATCAAAAACGATCGTTCTGGGAGGATGCGGCAAATGTTCAAGGATCTGATCCAATAGATCCATATAACGAAAATATATTTCTTGTCTTGAAGAACTAACCCTAAAATACCTCCCGCCATTAATAGAGCTTTTATAATAAGGGATCCATTGTTTCAGACCCATTACGGTCATTTCTCTAAACTCAATACGCTTTTCATCTTTTACCGCCACGCCATAAAGCGGAAAATTTTCAATTTCAAATTGATCAGGATCATCGAGTGAACCTGAACGTTTCGGCCTTGCACTCAACAATGAGTTTTTGTGCTTCATGATCTGATCTCTCAAGATCAAGAACGGCCCGACGATTCCCAGGACCATCATTCCCAAGGTTTCTTTAAATGATATTGACAAATATTTGAGAACCGCAACATTACGAACAGCTCTGATAATATTTTTACGGACAATAACACTAGGCCGCTCGTCATGCAAAATAGCATTGCTATGCATAAAGAAAAATTGGGTCGCCACAGTATCGGTCTGGCCTTGAACAGATTCAGGCAACAAAAGGATCAAACCATATTTTGCAATTGAAAGCGGACGGCTTAAGGCGAAGATCTCTAAACGTTTTTGTTTTAGAACTTCCGCATCTTGAAGGATCTTGCGTTTTGTGCGGAAAAATTTAGTTAATCCCCAGCGGTCGATCCAAGTAAAGATAAGCGCCATAAACAGCATTTTAAAAACGAACGGGAACGGCGCGATCAATGCCAAGAACAAGAACGTTGCAGAACCTTTCCAAATGCCATAACGTAAAGCAGCGATCACGCTTTCCGGTGAAATATTCTCATGCCAAAGCCTTTTTTCCAGTGTGTCGTTTAATAATGTAAATATTATGCTGCTGGTAAGCGTCAGCAGATTGACATGTATATTAAGGAAAGTTCGCGGCAGAACGATTCTTTCGATAGCCATGTAATGTAAGATAAATGTATTGGGTGAGAAAATAATATCAGTTAAGTTGATCACATCTTTGATCTTGGGAGCAACTTTTGGGAAAAGTCCCAGTGAATATCCAAGCCAAGCCAATGCTAAAATAGTGACAATATTAAACAACCTTTTTCGCGGCAAATGCTGGTCGAACCAATTAAATATCAACGCCAGCCTTTGACCTATGCCTTTGTCATTCTCTTTTGGAGTAATCGAATGAACAAGAGAGAGAACTTTTTTCTCCATCAATCCACTCAATGTAAAAACTAGCACTACAATGATCCAAAAGACAAGTTCAGGAGATACGCTTTTATGATCATCGGTTTGTTGAGGATCTTGTTCCGTAGACATCAGACGTTTGACCGCACCTAATAATTTATCCATCACCTGCCGGGTAGGACGGCTCCCTTGCAGTATTTGACTGATCTTAAAATTAGCAGCTTTAGTAGTGACTTCGAGGCCTTCATCTTTTACCGCTTCTCTCCAGATCGCGGCTCGAGAATATCTAGCCAACAATTGATAAATTCTCGAACACAACTGTTCATATTCTTCCTGCGTAATTCGGGAGTCATCTTTAACTTCTTGCTTCGTCAAAACTAAAGCCGCGTTTTTAATAGCCAAATATTTCTCTCTGGTCATATCCGGGTAACTTCGATGAGATATCTTGCTTATAAGCCCCTCGTGAACCTGGGCCTGCCGAGCTAAAGATTTATTGAACACACCTTCTTTAATAGCAGCTTTTACAATGTTATATATCTCTGCCTTTTCAGATGGACCAATGGATGGTTCTGCAGCCTTCTTTCCAATGACTTTCTTTTGAGAAAAAACAATTAAAGGCTTTGAAACGAAAAATGCCGCAACATCCACTTTCCCTGATATAGCCTGCACTAATAAAAGCATTATCAGGGTCAATTGGGAGATTGATATTATTTCCGGCGACGCGCGGGAGGCGAAGAGCCTTGAAGACGCGTTGGCTGGAGCAAATTTTCGAACAGCGAATATAACAACCGCGATCACTGAGCCAACAGTTAATAAGATTGTACTAATAGTCAACATTTTATGCGCCTGGACCGAACCATCCTCCCACCGACCGTCGGAAACAGGCACTCGCACCGTCACAACCGCGCCGTAGGCTTCCGTGGATTCTGTTTTCGCAATGTGCGTATCATCCTTTTGGGTTGTCACTACAGCTTTCACAATCTCCATCTCCGGCGCGCCGGGTTCATCGCGCATTTTGGAAGTTCGATTAAAAACATTCTGTAATTTGATTAATTGCAAGCCAATCGCACCTCCAAAAGGCTGACGAAAACTAAGATTCCCGCAAAAATCATGCCAAAATAAAATCGAAATAAATGCATTGGATTGCTTACTGACAGGGCCGTTAAGTTTATAAACAAAATTCTGCGTAATCTCTACCATGGCCCACCAGCCGATCACCCAAGACACCGCTCCGGAAGAAGAGAGAAACCCGGAAAGATGAATATGGCCTGCGCTTAATGCAAAATATAAAAATAAAACAATGCCTGACAGAATATTAATGGTCCGCAGAGCGCTAAATATTTTTATAAAATATTGCTTTGCCGCCTTTGACATAACCCGATATGAAAATAGTCTTAACGTCCAAAAAGAAAGAACTGTCAGCCCAACAACTGTCATGCTCAAAGCTGGCACAAGTAAATAATCTCTATGAGACGCTAATCCAAATATCAGGCTGCCAATCCCAACAAGGCTCAACTCTATTGGAAGAAGAATCTCCTCAAGAAAGAAAGGCCGTAACTTATTTCTGCCATCAGATTCACGTGAAATTTCAGCGGATTCTGTATTCGCTCCTCGTCGGACGTCGGAAGCCGACACTGAAGAAAGACTTTCAAAATATGCTCTATCATTAGCGATCGCTTCGATCTCAAAATGAATTGGTGTGTTACCGAATTGAGGAAGGGCTTCGACTTGAATGGTTGTTCCGGCGGGACGATTTCCTTCGGGAAATATTTCAGTAAAGATCTTATCAAAGACAGCTCCATCACGGCTGCGGTCGGTCAAGAAAGCCCTGACATAAACAACATCCTTCCATGTTGCGCCGGCGGACTCTAATGTCAAACGCACATTTTCCAAAGCCTGACGGACTTCAGCCTCGATATCGTAAGCAATCAACTTGCCGGATTGATCGACTTGGGCGCCAGGAATAACCCCTGTTGCAGGTTGCCGCGCACTAGTACCGGAAATAAAGATCAATCCATTGCCTCGACGCAGAGGAGAAAACACAGCCTTAGGCTCCGCTGGGCGGGTAACTAAAGGCTCATCCCATTCTTGTTTTTCTGTCATCCTCCCCGCCGCTTCTTGAAATGCCAGAATCGTACTCGTTGCCGTCATATCAAGAAAATGCTGGAACGTCTCTTCCTTATAATCGCCTTTTGATTTCGCCTCATCAACGACCGCTGACCATCGCTGAACTAAAGTATCGACATCAACACCATGGCTTGGGGATGCGTCCCAGAGGCGGGAGAGGAAATTCCTAACTGGTTCAAAAGATGTAGTAGGGTTTGCTACTGTTTGGCCATTACTTGAAGCTGCTACTCGCATTGCAGCTAAAGTATTACCGCTTGGGACAAAAACAAAAAATTCCGCCGGCTCAATATCACCCAATGAAATAAATTTCCGAACAAAATCTAGAATATTCGCCCAAATCAAGAACCAAGGCCGCTGATAAATTTTATGCTTATAATAATTATCTTGCCAGATTCCCCAATGCGGCCTGTTTGTTGATTCATCCAAATCATCAGCAAATAAGTCCAACTTACTAAGAGGGCTTCCATTGAGCTCATTTTTAACTAAAATTGAAATCCTTCTTGCCAACCCTTCCCCTACAATACCCCCCATAAAATACCAATTTTTTAGACGTAAAAAAGAATGAACTGCCTCGTGGCTTAAACTAGCTATAGCTGAATTCCACTGCCCTTGTTTTAACCGTGCAATAAAATTATCATTATAGTTAACCACTCCCGGATTAGTATACGTAACACTAAGCGAATGTTTTGTTTCTGGCGAATACCTAAAGTCACGTGTATTGCTTACAATGAATAAATAAATATCCGGGTGGCTATCTTTTAGTTCATTTACTTTACCGACCAGTTGATTCAGCCAGAACGCGTCTTTTCGGCTTTTCTTTACACCGCTGTGCCAAAGCGAACGGCGGGCCCGATATCGGCGATGCCAATTTTTTTCACGCTTTAAACCAAACATTCTTTGCTTGGCAGGCTTTCCTTCTTCTAGGATCGAGAAGAATTCTTGAATCGAAGTAGATCGTCTTAATCGTTGGATAATCTGGGGGGCTTGTTTAAACACAGCGTAATATTCAAAAGAATGCTGATATTCAGGAAAACAATACGATGAGCCAACGACGATTGCTGTTAATGAAATGATAAAGAATTGAATAAAGAGAATCGCTGGATCATACGATACCCAATTAAACCAGTCTGGGGCAGGAATTAAATTTAAAATAAACGTCAGAAATATCAATTTTACTCCCACAACTATCACCGGCGGGGCGTGGGAGCGGTTGGCGGATTTGCGGTTATTCCTATAAACAACGGCGCCGGCGGAGGCTAGAACGGCCAACAAAATGACCGCAATTTGCCAAGTATGCATCGCGTGCCCCGTAGATTCTCCCTTATCTGTTACGGCAGATAATTCCTGGGCTTGGATCCTTTTCCTAAACTCCGCGGTCAATAAATGGTGATATTCTGCGGCGCGTTCATACGCGAACCAATTCATTTGGTGGGCCCGCTCTAAACCGTAAGATGTTTCCGCGATGCCGGGCTCAACTTTAAAAGTGGGTTTTAATTCATTGCCCACTTTCTGTGTTCCGATGGAATAAAATCGAGCGTGCGAAAGGCGTTCTTTTATGATCGGCAGAACTTCTAAAAGATGCGTGGTGACAATAACGGTGGCGCCTTTGTCGGACAATTTCTCAATCGCCGCTGCCGTCAAGGCTGAAGCGACCATGGACTCTGTCGCTCCGCTAAAAAGTTCATCAAAGATAACCAACGTATTCGGCCCGGCTTCTTCTATTACCTGACGCACACGTCCCAAAGCCTGTTCCAGGCCGCTACGTTTATCTTCATCCCGACGGTTGCGGCTTCGGCGCCAGCGGCTCATTTCCCGTTCTTCTCCGACGGACGTGACCGCCTGAATGTCTGAAAATTCGCCCACCCGGGCCGTTTGAGCGGGGACCGGCAATCGGGCTGTTGCTAAACTGACGATCTGCCCAACCGTTTTTACGAACAAACTTTTCCCGCCGGTATGAAACCCGGTCACAACGGCAACTCCGCCTTTATCCGCATGCGGGCAGATACTAAAATCATTGACCTCAAAATCTTCTTTCCGGGCCAAAGAATAATGCCACCCGCTGGTAAAATCAATAATCCCACGGCCTTCAGCGTTCTCTGCGAAAGACAATTTTGCGTGCGTTCGGACGAACTCTTCTAACTTGGACTGATCTTTAAACAAAATATTAATAGCCCCTAAAAATTCCGAAAGCTCTTTTTCCCAGCCATTGTTCCTTTCAATCGCTATTCTCTCGGCATATTCAATGAACTTCGCCAAGACAGGGATGTCATTCTCCACATAAATTTCATAAAGCTTACCGACGGATTCTCTGGCAATGCGGATCATTTCATCATGAAAATTTTCAATTCGTTCTCTTTCATCCGACCACCAAGGGCATAACGAATTAAAATAATCATACACAGCATTGGCCAGATCACTTTCGATTCCTTTAATTTGATCAATTAATTCCGGATCGCCATAAAGAGTTTGCCTGCTTCGGTCCCATTCATTGGGCGTGCCCAAGAGACATCCTTTTAAAGGATCCTTAACCAAAGATTGAAATTCAAAATATTCATTATCATTTTCAGCAAAAGAGACTTCATCCATCCCCAAGATATCCCTCTCCCGGGATGAATAAAAATATCCGCGGTCTCTGACGGCAACTTCTTGCGGTTTATTTTTCTTTGAAAATGTAAACGGCCGCTTTTGGCCCGTCAACCGTGTAAAATATTCCCAAGCAAGATCCAGCGCGGGGAACTTCAGGCGCTCCGCTTCAAACATCCCATTGGTTGACGCTGAAACTTCTCCCCGAACCAAGTGGAAAGCGGACTCTAAAGCCTTTCCGCTCTTTCTTGTTTCCATAGTCCAGAAATCAAATTTATTTTGGATGTGATCTTTAAGAACGATCAACGCCTGCAAATGATGCGTGACAGCGATCGTTAGCGCACCGGAGGCTTTATATTCATCCATCGCCGCTAAAAAGAACGAGGCGTTTGAGATCGTCTGGCTTGAACCGCCTAAAATATCGTCATCGACAATAATAAAGCTTGTCTGCCGGGCTTCCTTCGCACTTTTTTCGATCGCGGATAATTCCAGAACGATCGTGGAGGAATCATCATCACTGCCTGTAAACCTTTCATGTTCCCACTTACGCATAATAGTAACTTGTTCAAAAGTTTCAAACAGCTCAAGAGGCAATGTAAAATATTCCGCCGGCACATACATCCCCGACTGCGCCATGATCGTCAACAATCCTAATGTCCGAATGGATGCGGTTTTCCCGCCGCGGTTGAAACCAGTGATAATGACTACGTTCTTATCTTTGTCGACGACCAGAGAAACCGGTTCGAATTTCCTGACCAAATATTCATATAAAGGATTGATCCCGTTTCTTAGCTCCAGGCGATGTTCCTGATTTACGAATTCCGGCTTGACCAAGTTATCTTCTAAAACTAACTTCGCCATTACGACATATCCAGCCAAAGATTCCATATTCTCCCGCAGCTGAACAGCATGATTACTCTTGGCTAATTCCTGGTTAATATAGAACTCTGCCTGCGCGGCGGCTCGCTCTTGCGGAGCGATCGATTCCAATTCTTTCGCTGACATTTTTTCTAAAGGAGCTTTTAAATAAACCAGCGCCTCTTTGATCCTTTGTTGAATATCCGAAAAGAATATGTCGCAATCGCTGAAAGGCTCTAGCGCGTGATCGATATTTTCTAATGATCCTATAAATAAAGGAAGGCTGTTAAACTTGGCATCATCGAGCCCGAAGGCATTGTAATCTTTGACCCTTAAATTAAGTTCTCTCAGGACAAATAACAACATGTCCAACTCATGCGGATGATCTAAGAATACTTTCTGCAGCGCGTGGATCGCTTTGATCGAATCGGCATCCGTAAATGGATTTTTCATTAAGCGTTCAATGAACTTTAATCCATAATCAAATCCGCGCAACTTTAATTTTCGAATATAATCCCCGATCCCGACGTAATCCGCAAAATCCTTTCGGACATCGGCGATCTTAGGCTTATCTTCCCCGAATGCCGCGCGAGGGGCAGAAACAACTGTCATCGCTAACGCGGCGCCAGAGGCGATCCAAATCCAATGATGGGACAAAACAACAAAAATAACTGTAAAAATACTAAATATCACCATCGCATGCGCTCCGACGACCGGTGGAATGTGATGATCATTTAAAAATGAACTGTCCTGCCTCAATTTCCCTCGGATAACCACCGACCAATTATCATATTCAACTCTTAGAGCTTTTCCGGAATTCTGCCGTCGGACGACGATACGTCCCATTCCTCGGTCTTCAATCTCAAGCGGGCCTTCGTTACTTTCCGCAACAAAATATAGATTTTCGCTCTCTTGAATAATGGGTTGAATTTCGAAAGCATACAAATGATGCCGATAACTTTTAATTTTTCCTTCGTTGTCTAAATCAATAACTCCAATATTTTTATTCAAAGCCCCTTCATGCGGCTCACCATGCGGATATCGCACTAAAAGGCGTTGTGAAACTTTCAATGCTTCTAACGGCGTACGCACAACCTCATGTCTATTTGATTCCATGTAATACATGTGGATCTCGACAGAATCTTCCTCTAAAATCCGCCAATGACGGTACACCATTAAAGGATTGCCCGTGCCTTGATTCTCATAATGAGTAAACCCGCGGCTTAGCGCATATTGCCTCAACCATTCCAAAATAACAGCCGCTAACCCTTGGTGCTGAAATGCCGGCTTTATATGTAAGTCCCTTAGAACCAAACCAAACGGATTTTTCCTAGACGGCGTATTAAAATCTAAACCTGCCCGTCCGGAAGCATCGCCATCATCGACCTTTATCCCATTAAGTAAAATTTCATATTGAGTTGATGCAGAAACACGATAAGAAATCCTTCTTACCTCAATGACATCGTCACCTTTTTTCATGACCGCTCTAATGGCCTTGCCGTCATCGTCGCGATATTCGACCGTCCCGTCGGGATAAATAATAGATGGCTCATCTTGCGGTGGGGCATGAATAGGATTGGCCGCCAAACTCAACACCACTTCTTTCACTTCATCAAAAGCACCATCCACTTCTTTCCCTTGGACATTGATCGCTTCACCAAAAGAAATAGTCAATCGATACGGCAACACGGATGTTTGAAGATGAATTTTACGTTTTACGGTGGCGATAGTTAATTGAAGCGCGGTCTGCAAAGTTAATGGATCGCCTTGCATATAGAATGGAATAATTTTTACGTCCGCTTCCTGGGCAATATTAATAACCCCGCGGCGCCAGGTGAGCATGCTTTCTTTAAGATCTTGTCCGCGTTCACTTTTGCCGGCGGGGAAAACAGCGACGATATGGTTTTGTTCCTGAAGCCATTCCACCGCCCGTGTTCTTGTATTCTTTGGTGATTTGATGAGCAAAATAACTTTTTGCCATTCCAACCAGCGTAAAAATATCTTTAAAAGTGCGCCGGCGCCTTGCGGATGCGGTGTCGCGATAAAAACCGGCACACGCCCGTCGATAGCACAAACACTTGTCGCCACCAACGGCCCATCCATCCGCCCCGTTGCGTGGTTTCCGGCGATAACAAAACTTGCGCCCTTCGCCGGTAAATGCTCAAAACCGTTGATCACGATCGCCGGCTTAATAACAGTTTTAAAGAACCAAACCCATACATTCTGCAAAATAGATAATTTCTGAGAATGAACCGCCGATGGGACGTGGAAGTGATCTGCGGATAGTGATGTTCTTCTTTTTACCATCCAGCCCATTGCTAACATTGTCATTCCAACAAGAATTAAAACTAAAAATTCGAAATTTATCAATTGATTTGAAGTGCCGGCTTTTTCTTTTAAACGACGATCTTTATCAGCATCAACTAAATCCAAGATCCAATCTGTCGGCGGTAAATGATGCGTTGATCGTAACGGCAAATCTTGACGACTGTGGACAACATTCCATAAATTGCTTTCAACGGAATGAATATAAAAAGCTGGTTGAGGATCTTTGATGATGCCGGTTAAAATTTGATTTATGATCAAAACCTTAATAACAACCGCATTCTCTATCACATAAAGATCTCGAAAGCCAATATCCGTACCGATAACGACATCTTCCATCAATCTTTCAACACTATACCCTCGCACAGCCGCCAGCCCCCGCATGAAGGGATTGCGCGCCAAAAGATCAAGTATCCTTCTTCCCTGACCCGCCATACTAACTTTATTTATTCTTTCCGTCTTTTCATCTTTCTTTAAAGTATATGGACGGGCATACCCTAAAGCTTTAAACGGTGAGACATATCCGGGGCGTGTGTGAAAAGGAAGCGAGTCTGGCTCGGCTTTCATTATAACCGGCGCCGCAGTCTTACTAACAGGCTGGCCACTCATAAAAATTCCTAGTTTCTCTAATGCCTTACGATTTTCTTTTTTATTAAGCCAGATTGATAATTCCGTCATGATCTGAGAAACTCTTGATTCAGAAATGTTAAGGCCAAGCTTTTTCATTGCCGCTAGATTCGAATAACCATGGAAACGCACCAATAAGAACAGTTCGATCTGATGATCCCAAACATCTTTCATCCTGCCTAAGATCTGACGGATCCCATCTTCTAACGTCGAGCTTTCTTTTTCCTCCAAATAAGAGAAATTCTCAGAGATTGGATCAGCCAAATAAGTTAGCAAATTACTCGAATTAGGCCCCTTATCATCAAATACTTCGTCAAGCGACATGATATGGAGAATTCTAGGCGAATTATCCTGGCTATTGTTCCGGCCCAAAACTCCTTCCTGACGAAGATAATCCGTTACTTCCACATCTATAATCTGCTGAAAGATCAAACTTTTAAAACTATTGATACCATGATCTAACGTTAATCTACGCAAAGCAAAATAGTTCATCGCTTTTACAAATATGTTTGCGGCCAATTCTTCCGCAGCTTCAGAAGCAACAACCCCGCGCCATTTGTATATGGAAAGTTTTCTAGTCACAACAAACTTAATATCCGGATAAAACCTTTTGAATAACTTATCATAAGAAAGCTCTTCACCATTTAAAGCCAGTTCAACGACTCTCGACCAGCTTTCGAATTCTGAAGAAATAAGGATCGCCTCTTGGAACGCCTTGGGATCCCTATAGGTAGGTCTAAAGATTGACAAAGGTTTCTTTTCTAAACCTAAAAATTCCCTATACCTCAACCAACCGCCAAACTTATCAACCATTGATCTAATGATACTCGTTGCATTTTCTTCGTTCATCTCAGACACCGATAATCCTTGGCTTAAAGCTACGCGCTTTAGGTAAACCACCGAGATCTCAAATGGTATTAAAACCCAAAGCACTCTTTGTCCTAATCTTAGGCGCCGGCTTATAAAATCAACCCAAAAGTCAGCCAACGTCTCATAAGAAGGCATTGTGGATAAAGTATCTTTCCATATTTCAAATAACGCCTCGATCGGCCAGCCATGAATTCTTCTCTTATAGAACTTGAACAAACTTTCCAAACTTTTGCCCTTTAGAAATCGACACTTTGCTGCAAAATCTTCCGGAAGCAGATCCAGCTCCGTAAAATTATCCATGCGGCGATCTTCCTTGATCTCTGTAACCAACTGGCCGACGAAATAACGGATAATTTCCAATCGTTTTTCTTCCGGCAGACTAAAAACCTTATCCCAAAAACCTTCAATGATCTTTGTCTTAGAAAATGAAGCTAGATAACTCTTCGCCGAAGATCTTGCTGTTAAATGATCAAACCCTTTATTGACGTTTATCTTAGATGCAAGAACTTCATTGGAATAAATATACAAAGGCTTAAGCCGTGAGCTTTGTTCTCGCCGACGGATATTTTCCTTTCTTGTCCATATTTTAAAATCGAATCGAGACAATTCTCTTTCACTTAATCCAGCAGCAAAAGCTAGTTGCGTCACTCTGATAGTGCCCTCTAGGCTCCCTATAACTTCCCTGATCCGTGTTTCCTGGATCCATAAGACTCGACTAATCACATCATCCGGTATTCCCATCGCGGCAGAAGAACCCTGACTATCACTTGTTGCCTCAAAACGCCTGAAAGAAGATACGAAGGCTTTGTTTTGAAGGACTCGTTTGATCGTTTTTCTTAAATCAAAATGATCTCTTTGGATAGATTGAAAATCCGGATCTCCCGCCTGATCAACTAATTTTAACGCGATTAATATTTTTCTTTGCGTCGGGCGTTTCAATTTATCCCACGATGTATTCTCAACTTTCCACCAATAGGAATAATCAAAATCAATAAAACTAGCCCATTCTCTTTTATTTAACCCCAAAGCATACCGCACGTCACGCAGCCAGAGAAAAGGACCTTCTTGCTTTAATTTCCTCGATTCTTCGATTGTTTTGAAATTAGCTGATTTTCTTATTCTTTGAGCTACAACTTCAACATCAAAACTCTCTGACATCCACAAATCATATTCCACGCGTCCTTCTCGATCAACGAAACCTAATCCACGAAAAATGTTCTCAATAGTTTTCTTCTGAAAACTAACCCAACTGCTAGTTTCATATATTCCAATTAAAGAATCAGAAACCTTTAAGATCGATCCAAGCTCTCTTTGAGTCAATCCTAAAGCCAGGCGAAAAGCCTTAAATCGTTTGCTGATATCAGGGTGAAGAAACAAAACAACGCACCGCGGATGCGAAGATATTCTCTTTCTGACTAATCCGACAACCCGATCTAATTCAAAATCGTCCGACATCCACAAGTGCTCTTGAATTCTTCCATCATGATCCACGATCCCCAAAGAACGCAATAAATCATCAAGCTTCGATCGTCTTAATCTCAACCATGATTCCGTTTCAAGCCTCTGCACATTAGCTTCAGAAATTCCCAAAACCAAAGATAGATCCTTCATGCTCAGACCCAAAGATCGACGAACCTGACGAAGCCTTACATGGGCTTGCGGATGAATGATCCTTAATTGTAATATTTCAGAAAAACTTTCTTTTACCGCAACGCGAAGCGCCACAGTTTTTACATTAAACTCCTCCGCCATCCACAAACCATATTCGGGAATTCCTTGATCATTTACTAAACCTAAAGCTCTCAAGATTCTGTCAATAGTTTTGCGTTGTAACCGCGACCATTCCATTTTTTCAAATGCTACATTTTGTCCGCCTTTCATTCCCAAGGCTTTTCCAAATAACCGGAAACTTAACCCC
The DNA here is from genome assembly GCA_964348765.1 of uncultured Planctomycetales bacterium. Lineage (GTDB taxonomy): Bacteria > Omnitrophota > Gorgyraeia > Zapsychrales > Zapsychraceae > CAYGEE01. Next base: position 29,132 of record CAYGEE010000007.1, read on the forward strand.
AATTCTTTTCTAACAGCCTCTAATCTCTTGTGCGCTTGAGGATGGATATAAAGCAATGCCACAACCAGTCCGGCTAAATTCTGCGAATAATGATTTGTTGTTTGCTCCTCTAACACCATTATCTCCATCGCCCTAAACGATTCTTTCTCAACCCGCATGACAATCTCTGGAACAAAGAGCCGTTCTTTCCAGCTTTCAAAAGGAATGACATAACGATAATAAAAATTAATTTCTGTTTCTTGATACAGCTTTCCTTCAACCGCAGTTAACCAGATCAATTGCTCACGCTCATTCGGCGTTAATCCAATTAATAAAGAGCTTTCAAACATTGACAACATATGAACTGTAGTAAGATGCACCATCTGCCGTGAATCTTTATTCCAAATTGATGGCACAACACCGAAAAAAGGAACTATTAATGATGAGCTTTGTCTCGAACCTCTCCAGCGGGTCCCCCCCAAGCCCAAAGTAGGGTAAGCTGTTAAAATATTCCCTTGAGGATCACCGACCAACTCCATTCGCACGAGTTCATTCGACTCCTGATCTGTAAAATAAGCCACAAAAAAATTCTCCGGCCACCACTCCAAAATACTTCCATCAGGAAGAATGCGCATCGAAAATGCCGAATTAATGGCCTTCGACACCCATTCTTTCACTTGTGATCGATCAAATTTAGATGGAAATCGTGTTTTATAATCAGATAATTCAATTCTCCCTTCAAGGATCACTGTGTGATGCAGAAGAATGTGGGTGAATGCTTGCGCGTGCAACTTATGCGGCAAAGAAAATTCCCGGAACTCGGCTGATAAAACTCTTTGCAAAGATTGTACTAAACCAGATAAATAAACACCTGCTGGATCACTTCTTATCTGATCAGAAATTTTCATTCCTAATTCATAAGCCGCATCTTTCCCGTCTAAAATAAGAGTTTTGATCAATTGAGCAAAAAGGATCTGCGATCTTTGAACTTGGATACCGCTCTCCTGCGGATCTAACTCCATTGCTTTGCTATTTGCCTCTAATGCTTCCTCCGGCTGGCCTACTGCCAACAAATATTGAGCTTTATATCGATACGACCGCGATTGAAAGGGATTTAACCCTATTATTTTTCTACTTAATTCAGCAGCCTGTCCTAATTTTCCTAACGCAAACAGAGCCATAATCATATGTCCATAACCTTTTCGATCTTGGGGAGCCAACTCGGTTCCACGGCGAGCAACATCCAATGACTCCTCAAATCTCCCCATGACATACAAGATATTTGCCATTTGTCCGTAACACACCGGGTCATTCGGCTCTAGCTTTAATTCCTTATTTACAGCGTCAAGGGCTAATTCCAGCTTGCCTTGTTGCAAATAAATGTCGGAAAGAATTCCTAAAGCAACACTTTCGTTATGAACAGCGTATTGATGATAAGGCCCTCCTCGTCTTAACTGCTGTGCCTCTGAAAGGCTCGTTCTGCACCATTGTTGAGCCGCTGAAAAGTTTTTTGATCGACTATAACTACTGGCCAGATCATTTAAAATGACAAGATTTTTGGGGTCGATCTTATGAGCTTTTAACAAAAGCTCTATTCTTTTAGGCAAGGCTGATACTGTGGCCAAAGAAAAAAGCTCTTTAACCTCCGAATAAGTAACCGGCTTGTCCACTCTCTTGCCTTTATCACCATGATTTCCGTGATTTTCATTATTGTTTACTGCAATAGGTCCTTCCATTTCTTCATATGCTGACAACGAATGAATACACTCTTGCGCAAATTCTTCATTGGCGCGGTCATCACGGCCCAACGGTACACCGGCTTCGTGGATTAAAGTAGCTAATAATTCAGTTCGGTTGGAAGGATCAAACAATGGTAAATCTAAATGCAGAATTCGTTTACGTAAAACGCCGTGAAGGTTTACCATCGGGCCGGCGCGGATTTCAAAATCAACCATTCTCTTTAATGATTTAACAATGTTTGAATCTTTTTTAGCTAATTTTTGAGCTTCTTTGACAACCTCGAAAAAATATCCTTGCTGAGCCGCGTCAATCACTTGATTAGCGGCAATCTCTTCTTGAATCGCCGCTTCTTTGGCCGCGCCTTTTTTGGGTAATTTACTACCGCGCTTTTCGCGGTGCGGATCCAAGGAAGTTGATAGATCCCGACCCAAAAGATCTTTTACAAACATAGATTCCCCTGCACTCGAAAACTTATAACCGATCCCTCGAAAAAACTCATATCCTTGCGGATGAACGATCCTGACGACGATCTTATTAAAGCCTCGATGCAAGACATAATTCTCAAGTGTTTCTTGAGCCCAGCTTAATTCGAAAGCTTTCGCCTCTTTCTCACCTAATATTTCATCTAATATCACCCAGCGTCCGCCATGACAAAGACGAACGGTTCTTTCAAATGCCATATCCCCCTCAGTCCGCAAAGCTATCGTAAACATTCTCCGATGAGAAATGGAATGAACAACACCCATACGTAAAGATGACGATTCGTCTGGCGATCCATCGGCAGAATAAGAATCATTCTCTTCAATAACAACATAAAAAGAAAATTTCTTAACGATAAATGGTTCTATCAATCCAACAATATCCTCATAAGACCGCAAAGCTAAAGAATGTTGCGGAGCCTGCGGCAAAAGTGATACACCGGTTCCAAAGCGGACCTCAAGCTGGCCTTTTAAATGTTCATCTCTTGCCTCATAATGCGCGATCCGTCCCCAGCGCGGGCTGAACCGTCGAGGATCTCGGCCTTGAGGATGATATTCGTTCTTTTGAACATCTATCTGTTTAAGATACGCAACCAAAACAGATAAAAACAATCCTATCAATTCAAAACTCGCATGCGAACCAGGTTCATCTTTGTCAAAAGTCCGTCTTAACCTTTGGATCTCCTGAGAAATAATATCTTGAGATATTTGATCCAATGCAAAACCTTTGTGATCTCTAAAAGCGGTTAAAATATCTATCGGATCACGTTGATTTCCCCTAAAACCGAATTTAATTTCTGAATAGGAAATGTCTCCGATCACCCGATCTTGGATCATAAAAACTATGTTTCCAAACCCATCAAACTGAATCTGGCAAACATAGATCTTCTTGCCCCGAATGCTTACCCATGGACCTCTTCGGTTAATGATAAATTGAATAGCGCCTAACGCGCCCGAATACTTTGTACTGCTCACAGAAGCCAGATCACCCTTTACAGCAGAATGAGGATCCACAACATTGATACTTGCAAGGAACTTATCAATTGAAGCCGCAAAAGAAGCGGGGATCTCATGTGATCCATGATCTCGATCATATCTTTGCAAAGCATTTCGCACAGCCATTCGGAGCTTTGACACCGACAAATCTTCATAATATTTTTTATCTTTATCATTCTTGGATAAAGCGCTTAAGAAGAACTCTATTTTCCGGTTCAATGCCCGCAAAGACTGCCGATCTTCTAAACGGTTCGCCGCTTGGTAAAACATCATCAATGTAGAATTAATGAACCAATGCAATGCATTACTGCGGAATGCTTCCAAAGTAAAAAGTGTTAAAAGCTTTGTCAGGGTCTCGAGTAATTTCTCCCTATCTACTACCGTACGTGTAAATCCATAAATAGCCTCCAATAAGATCTCCTGATCATCTTCATTGAATTTTTCGAATAAGAAAATACTGTGATCATGTATTCCGGCAGGCTCATCACGGCATAACTGACAATGCTCCTTATCGATCTCGTAGATCCTAGGCTGTAATTGATAGAGATAGCTTTCAATAACTTTATTAATATGATCCACAAGTGATATCAATAAACCCGGCTGTAAAGTTCTTATATCGATCTCTGCTAATATCCGGAGGATTATTGTCTTGATCTTAGGATCCGCATCCTGCAAAGCCCGGATCAGAAACCCAAAGACACCGCTATTCGGCATTAAATATGCCAATTGCTTTAAAATAACAGTCAATTGATCACGCTGTGTCTCATCAACGGAAGCACTCTCTGATAGAGACTTATATGCCTCAATAAATTCTGGGATCTTAAAAGCATAGTGATATCGGTATTGGATCAAAAGATCATTCAAGAATGAAGCATTTATTGTTAATCGATATTCTTGGGCATGAGTTAAAACAGTAAAGACCGTTACCAACTCTTGAGAACCAAGACCTAAGATCTGTTCTATCGTTTCTTGATCAGCTTTGGCATCATCCAAATAATAAGGAGCCAGATGCAGATATTCATGTCTGGCAACAATAGGAATAAATTCAGGATGCTTAATTAATAATTCCCAACGAAAGATCACCGCGTTCTTACTAGGATCTATTCGATCAACATTCACTTGCCCCCACGGCCCCGCGGAAGGGTCAAAAACGATCAGCGGCGGAAAATGCGGCATATTATCCAAGATCACGTTCAAATAACCCCGCCAATTATCACTACAATCAATTTCATTCGATGATTCATCTTCATCAAAGTAGAGAATATATCGGCCGTCTTCCAATCGAAACTCTAATCTCGACATCGCCAACATCGCTTCAGAACTGACAGGAAAATCCTTAACAACGACAGTGCCGAACATCTGCTTTAACCGCTCCATGATCTTTCGTTTCGAAGATCTCGTCACAACTGCAATATTAAATTTAGATAAAAACACAAATATTAATAAAGTAAAACCGAAAGCCCCCGCCGCCTTTTTCGTCAAAGGCTTCCCCTGAATGAGCGGGATAACATAATACGCCGTTGAAATCGTCATCAAAACTAATAACAAAACAGGGAACCATTGAATCTGATTATTTGCCTGATCAGCACCTTCAACGCCAGGATTTAAAACCGGCATTTTTGCGCTGATCAAAGCTTTCATCTTTACAAAAAGATCTTGTTCTTCATTCATCAACCTTAAAATACTGCGGGCAAAGATTTCGGGATTTGACGTAACTAAACGCTCAAACGTATCCAAATCCATGCGCCAAAGCTCATCGACTTCATTTAAATTGAAATTTTTTTGCATAATAGCGACATCCGCGTCATCAACGATATACACAAAAATCGTCGTAAACTCATTGTTCTCGCCATTTTCCGTCTTATAACTTCGCTTGATTTGATTGTGCCCGGAAACCTGGATTAAATGATGCGCGTCAAAGGTTAAGCCGGTTTCTTCAACACCCTCGCGGATTGCGGCGTGCAACGGTGTTTCACTCGTATTCACGTGGCCGCTCACGGCAACTTGCAATTTGCCAGGCGATGAATGTTTCTGCAAGCTTCGTTTTTGTAAGATAATCCGTCCCAATCGATCAAAAAGGTAAATATGCGCGGTCTGATGCCACAACCCTTGGTTGTGGGCGTCATCTTTGCCGGCGGATTCATCCGTTGGGTTTCCATTTTCATCAACTAACGCCAAAACTTCATCGTCACTGCTACCCAAGCCATCGACGCCGCCCATTAAAACTTCAACGCCAGCCATGTTTACACCACCGAATGATGTATTAGCC
>CAYGEE010000008.1:0-30178 GCA_964348765.1 uncultured Planctomycetales bacterium
CCAGTAAATCGCCTGAGCTAAGGCACATTGATCGTAAATGAAGCCGGTGATCCAGCTCAAACGATCATTTAAGAAGAAAGATTCATGAAAATAAAATCCTTTATCACACATCTACGCATTTATTTCTTCCGCGGGATACTTGCAAGTATCCCGCTTTTCTTATGCGTGATCATTCTAAGCCTTCTTTATTTTCTGGTCGATAAAAAAGTCATGGGTGTTTTGGATCGTTTCATTTCGATCCGTCATATCCCTGGAGTCGGAGTTGTTTTAGTTATCATATTTTTATACTTGATCGGCTTAACGATGAGCAATATCGTCGGACGCGCTTTCCTTAAAGCCATTGAAGATATCAGTTTAAAGATTCCGTTCATTAAAATGGTTTACGGCGCAGGGAAGGAACTTTCACAAAATTTTCTAGCGACCGACGAAGCAAAGAAAATCTTTAAAGAAGCCGTCTTGATTAAATGGAATAATAACACCTGGCTGATCGCTTTTGTCGCAGGACAAATGAGGGATGAACGAACAAATGAAGTCTATTTACGGATCTTTATGCCGTATGTCCCAATCCCATTCGCTGGATTTATGATTGTCGTGAAGAAGGCCCAAACAATCAATCCTGGATGGACAGTAGAAGAAGCCCTTAAAATGATCATCAGCGCCGGAATTATCTCGCCTTCAAATATTGATAAACCAGCAACTTCTTAAATTCTTACAGATCAAAAGTTTTGTGGATTTCTTACAACGTTCAAGTTATAATTGACACTTATTAACAATTTTAAAATTCACCTCAGAATCCCATGCTAACAGCAGAACACATATCAGCTGAAAAATTACATGAAACCTTAAAAAATATTAAGGTCGGGGGAAATGTTTGTCATTATTCTCTGCGAAAATGCGCGGAACTCGCGCCTTTGATCAATGAGATCAATGATCTTAAAGAAAAAAAGAATGCGATCATTCTTGTTCATTCCTATGTCAGCCCGGAAATCCTCTACGGAGTTGGCGATTTTGCCGGTGATTCTTATTTCTTAAGCAAGAAAGCCATGGAGACGAAAGCGGATATTATCGTCTTTGCCGCCGTTCGATTCATGGGAGAGACCGCAAAGATCCTTAATCCTCAAAAGGAAGTTTTGATCCCCGGGCTTCTTGATGGCTGTACGCTTGCAGATTCCGTTAATGGCGAACAAGTCAAAGCGTTAAAACACGAATTCCCAAACTATACATTCGTTTGCTACGTCAATACCAGTGCGGCCGTAAAGGCAGAATGTGATGTCTGTGTCACATCAGCGAACGCCTACGACATCATCCAAAATATCCCGAATGAAAATATTTATTTTCTTCCCGATAAATTAATGGGATTAAACTTGATCGAGGAAATGAAAGATCGTAAAGTTAAAAAAAATATCAAGTACTGGGAAGGGACCTGTTACGTCCATGAAGAATATGACGAGGAAGAGATCTTCCGCGTTAAAATGGAATATCCCGACGCGAAGATCGTCAGCCATCCGGAATGCACACCAAATGTTTGCGAGCGATCAGATTTTGTCGGAAGCACATCCCAAATGCTTGATTACATGCGAAAAACAGACGCGAAAGAATTCTTAATGCTCACAGAATGCGGGCTTTCATCAAGACTTCAAGTTGAATTTCCCGATAAGAAACTCGTCGGCAGCTGCCGCATGTGCCGATATATGAAATCCAACACGCTTGAAGACATTTTACGCGTTTTAAAAAACCCGACGGACCGCGACAAAGTTGTGATTCCAGAAGATATCCGTCATCAGGCTTTTAAAAGTCTTGAGGCGATGTTTTTGTATTCGAAAAAGAATTAAATCAAATTCACTAAACTGTGTCAATGACACTAAGCTGACATTGCATAATACTGTTAAATCTCATGAACAATTCAATACTCAAAGACATTGAAACACAGTATCTAACGCTCGAACAGGAACTCGTCTTAAAAAGCGGGTTTAAACTTGGTCCTGTAACGATCGCCTACGAAACTTATGGGACATTAAGTTCCGATCGATCGAACGCGATCCTGATCTTTCATGCTTTAACCGGAGATGCCCATGCCGCCGGATATCATAAAGGCGAAACAAAGCCTGGCTGGTGGGATGATATGGTCGGCCCCAATAAAGCGTTTGATACCAATAAATATTTTGTGATCAGCTCGAACTGTTTAGGAAGCTGTAAAGGAACAACCGGACCGGCATCGATCAATCCTAAAACGAATAAACCTTACGGATTAAGTTTCCCTGTTGTCACGATCGAAGACATGGTCGATGTGCAGAAGATCCTGGTCGATCATTTAGGAATAAAAAAATTATTATCAGCCGCCGGCGGATCCATGGGTGGATTGCAAGCGCTCATTTGGGCTGTCAAATATCCTCAATATGTCCGGTCGATCATTGCGATCGCCACAAACACCCGGCATACCGCTCAGCAGATAGCACTCCATGAAGTCGCCCGTCAAGCGATCATGTCCGACCCGGATTGGCAAGCCGGAGATTATTATGGAAGAAGCATCCCGGCAAAAGGATTAGCATTATCGCGAATGATCGGGCATATCACCTACATGAGCGAAAAATCAATGGATGAAAAGTTTGGACGGAAACTCATCAGCAAAGAAAGGTTAGGCTATGATTTTTCACATGATTTTGAGGTCGAAAATTATTTAAAATATCGCGGAGATAGTTTCGTCCAGCGTTTTGATGCGAATTCCTATTTATATTTATCAAAAGCTTTAGATTATTTCGACCTAGCCGAAGGGGGAGAACTTACGGAAGTTTTTGCTAAAGCAAGAGCGCACTTTCTGGTTATTTCATTTACATCCGATTGGCTTTACCCATCGTATCAATCAAAGGAAATGGTCAAAGCACTAAAAGCCAACGACCTGGATGTTTCATCCATTGAGATCACGTCCAATTACGGACATGACGCTTTTCTCGTCGAAGTCGAAGGCCAATCAAAATTGATCGCTTCATTTTTAGAACGGATAACGAAAATAAATTCATGACAATAGACATAAAAAAAGTTGACCGCGTTGATCACAAAGTGATCCTTGATCTTATCGAACCAAAAACCCGCGTTCTCGACCTCGGCTGCGGAGATGGAACGTTACTGTCTTACTTGATCAAAGGCAAATCCTGTACCGGCACCGGCATTGAGATCGACGAAGAAGAGATCTATAAATGCATGTCCCGAGGGCTTTCTGTTTCCCATGGCGATATCGACACGGGGCTTAATGATTATTCTGACAAACGATTTGATTATGTGATCTTGAATGAAAGTTTACAGCAAGTTCTGCATCCGCAAAAAGTGATCTTAGAAGCTTTACGGGTCGGCAAAAAAGTTATCGTCGGGATCCCGAACTTCTGTCATTGGCTTGCGCGGATCCAGATCGCATTAGAAGGACGAGTTCCGGTAACAAAAGAACTTCCGTTCCAATGGTATGACACCCCGAACTTACGATTTTTAAGTTTAAAAGATTTTCGTTATTTTTGCCGAGACAATCAGATCTCTATTTTAAAAGAAGTTGGACTCTCGCGAAAAGGAATTATCAGCTTCCGGCCAAATCTTTTTGCGAATACAGGTTTATTCCTGTTAGAAAAGTAAAGGAGAACCATGAATAGCTTTTTGTTTCTTGTATTAATTCTCGCCGCCATGTGGGTCGTATTTCTATCCAGATACATCACAAGCGGTGAACTCTACAAACAGATCCGTCTTTTCTTAGATAAGATCTCAATATCCTCAAACAGTGCAAAAACATGGAAGGAATTACAAATGAAGATCACATCCATTATCGTCGCGGTATTCATAGCGATCATTGTTATTGTATCCTTTGGCTGGGTCAATGTTCACCCGACAGAAGTGGCCGTTGAGATCAATAAAATTGCCGGAAAAGTCAATGAAACACCCCTTGGCGTAGGGTATCACTTTTATAATCGCTGGATCACGGATATAATGATTTACAAGGTTTCTGCCCGGGCGTATCCATCAAACACTTTGGCCAGCGAAGAAGCAAAGAAATATTCTATGGAATTGAAAACAAATGACGGTCAAAATGTTGAAGTGGATCTTACGATCATTTACGCTCTTGACCCAAAAACTGTCCCACTCTTGCATCAACAGGTTGGCAGCAACTTTGAAGACCAGATCCTCTTGCCGCAGATCCGCTCGGAAGCACGGCTTGCCATTGGAAGCTTTTCAGCGGAAGAGATCTATCAGGGAAAAGTCCGCGACACAATGCAGACAGCGATCAAGAAAAAATTATCCGATGTCGTCTCAAAATATCCCGCGATCATTATTCATGATGCCCTGATCAGACATTTCTCTTTCAGCCCTGATTTTGAGAAAGCGATCGAGCAAAAGAAATTAGCTGCTCAGCAAGTCGAGATCAATAAGAATCTAGCTTTAGCCCAAGAAGAAAAAGCCAAACAGATCGAAGCCGAAGCACGCGGTGGAAAGCTGCGCGCCGTTCAAGAAGCCGAAGGCCGTGCAGAATCCGCCAAGATCGAAGCGGATGCGCAGCGGTATAAATTAGAGCAGGAAGCCGCCGGAAACTTAGCTATTAACAAAGCTAATGCCGAAGGCCAAAAATTATTGTCTGACGCTTTAGGCGGCGGACAAAATGTTGTCGCGTTGAAATTCGCAGAAAAGATCTCCGACAAATTCAGGATCTATGGATACCCTGTTGGTCAGCAAAGCACCTCGATCATGGATGTTTCCGGAATGTTTGGGGAGATGTTTAAGAAGAAGGTTGATTAAGAACGAATACAAATGCATTAAATCATGTGTCATTGCGAGAAGCTCTTGCGCTATTAACGAAGCAATCTAAAAGATCGCTTCGTCGGGAAAATTATTTTACACAGCCCTCCTCGCGATGACACAGCTAGTGTAATGTAGCTTTATTTTATGAGTTTGTACTAGTACCCATAATCTCTTTCGCATATCATCCCGGGCGAAGTCGAAGAACTTCCACAGAGATGCCACTTAAACTTAAGAAGAATTATTACTCCTGATATTTTTTATGCGAACCGTCGCAGAACGGTCTTTTTTCGCTGCATTTACAGCCGCACCATGCGACATCTTTTTCTTCTTCAATAAATGTCACGATCGGGTACATCCCCGTTTCACCATGTGTACCGTCACAAAATGGCTGTTTTGAAGAATTTCCGCATGAACACCAAGAATATTTACCTGGTTTCATACGAAGGATGAACGGACTATTTCGCGCGTAAGGGAATTTCTTCATATTATTTATAGACTTTTGTGTGATCCATCACAAAACGTTTTATTTTTACTATGTTTACATCCGCACCAAGCAATAGTTTTCTTTTCAGTCACTTCAACGATAACGGGGGCAAAACCAGAACCCTTGTGTGATCCGTCACAAAAGGGTTGATTTTTGGAATTTCCACAGGCACACCAGGCATATTTTCCGGGAGCCATTTCTTTAACATACGGTGCTTTTTGAGCGATCGTGGGGTCAGTCATAAGATCTCCTTTTTTAATGATGCATGATTTTATTATTTTAATATCAGAAAGTCAAACACTCCTTCTAAATTAACCAGACTTTTTCATCGAATCACTTGAAAAAAATAATTTACAGTTTAGAATGACATAAGGATTTTAAGGAACATGAAAATTAGGGACAGACCCTAATTTCCCGACATATGAAAAACTAAATCGCTGAAATCGCTGGGGTCACCTCGGCAAGTTATTATGATTAAATGGTTTAAGTGATAATTCGACGGGCTGGACACGCACAAGGATAATGATGCGAGCGAAGAAAAAGGTACTGTAAGGGACAGCGACATAAGTAAATAAATAAATTATTGCTTAACTGATTGTACGAGAAAGGGTTGGCGATGTTCCCAACTATTCCAATTCTTTTCTATTTCAAACCAAAGGGAATCATGAACCAGTCAACACGGAAAGAATTAGAAAAGGGAGGCAAGTCATGAATGATGGATTGAAAAAGCTTGGACGTTCTCTTGAAGAACAATTCTTTAAGAAGCGCGATGCTGAATTAATCGAACAACGAAAGCAACTTGAGCAAATGGAAAGAACTAGGGAGGACTTGGCGGAGATTTCAGGAATCCGTAACCCTAAAGTTTTAGATAAGTTTATAGAGCTTGAAATATCGCCGAGTATCTTGGCGTCTCTTGCTATTCTTCCTTTAGTGGAAGTTGCTTGGGCCGATGGAAAATTAGATGAGAAGGAAAAGAAAGCTATTCTAGCTGGAGCAGCAAACAGTGGAATCAGTAAAGGTTCGGTAGACTATGCTCTTCTTGATGGTTGGCTTAAACAACGCCCCCCTTCTGAGCTTTTGGAAGCCTGGATACATTATATAGCTGGACTTTGCGAGATAATGAGTCGTAATGAAATTGATGCGTTAAGACTTGAATTGCTTATGCGAGCAAAGAAAGTGGCAGAAGCCGCTGGCGGCTTTTTAGGCATTACGTCAAAAATATCGGCTGAAGAACAAATTATCTTTAAAAAAATGGAATCAGCCTTCAGCTCGTCACCAAACTAATTAAAAGAAAAGGGGTCAAGTCCCTTTCGGTAAGGGACTTGATGAGCAGTAGCCTATAGAAGAGTTCTGGTTAATGAATTGGAAATTTAATCCTCTTTCCGCGCAGAAAGCCTACGCCGACAACCCGGCGCTGAATTCCCAATTCACCGACACCTACGACAACGCGGGCAATCGTTTAACAATGACAGCCCCAAATGGATTGAACACTACATATGAAAAATAATTATCTCATTATCGGCGCCGGCATCATTGGTCTTGCCATCGCTCGTTCCATTCGTCAAATCGAGCCCAAAGCTGAGATTACGATCCTTGAAAAAGAGACCAGAGAAGGATTTCATGCTTCTGGACGAAATAGTGGCGTTCTGCACGCTGGATTTTACTATCATGCCGACAGCCTCAAAGCGAAATTAACCGTTCTTGGGAATAAAGCGTTAAAAGATTATTGCTACTTAAAAGGCCTTCCGGTTAATAATTGCGGAAAGCTCGTTGTCGCTCAAAATGAATTTGAACTTTCCCAGCTCTATGAATTAGAAAAACGAGGGAAGGCTAACGGCAGTAATATTTCGATCATAAACTCCGACCAAGCCAAGGAGATCGACCCTAACGTCAAAACATTCAAAAAAGCATTATTCTCCCCGGACACAGCGACGATCGACCCAAGGCTTGTCTGTTCACAGCTGTCACACGACTTGCGACAAGCTGGCGTGAACATCCAATTTCAAACCCAATATTTAGGACATCGAGATAACATGATCACGACGAATAAAGGCGAATTTCTAGCAAACAAGATCATTAATTGCGCTGGCTTATATGCAGATAAGATCGCCCATGATTTCGGATTCGGCATCAACTACACCATCATCCCATTTAAAGGGCTGTATTTAAAATACACAAAGAACAAAACAGATGTCAAAACAAATATCTACCCTGTCCCTAATTTGAAAAATCCATTCCTGGGAGTCCATTTTACTAAAACAGTGCATAATGACATCAAGATCGGGCCCACAGCTATTCCGGCTATTTGGAGAGAGAACTACGACATGTCGTCAAATTTTAAAATGAATGAATTCTGCAGCATTATTTCTGATGAAGCAAAATTATTCCTAACAAATGCTTTCGGCTTCCGAGATCTCGCTTTTGAAGAAATAAAGAAATACAACAAAAATTACTTTATCGGGTTAGCTCAAGGCCTTGTTGAGAATATTGATATTGACGGATTCACCGAATACACCGATCCCGGCATTCGCGCTCAGCTTTTAGATAAAAAAAAGAATATGCTTGTTAATGACTTTCTGGTTGAAGGAAACGACAAAAGCATCCACGTCCTCAATGCTGTTTCCCCCGCATTCACCTGCGCATTCCCTTTTGCCGATTTTGTTGTGAATAAATTCATTCACCAAAGCCTTTAAGCGTTTAAAATGTGTTGCAATCCTAGAGTTTTCTTGTAAAATCAAATACGTTAGAAAATAAAGCATATATTCCATTTTGACGGGTTTTATAGTATACTTTAATCAAGTTAAGCTCAAATATTAAGGAGTTTTCGTATATGGACATCCGAATTATTATCCAAAGTACACCAAATCCAAATGCGCTTAAATTCGTCTTAAATGTACCTGTAAAAACAGAAGGCAACGTCACCTACAAAAAAAGTGAAGACTGCGCTCATAACCCGCTTGCTCAATCCATTTTCAACATTCACAAAGCCATTAAAGAGGTTTATTTTTTCGATAATTACATCACAGTCACACAAGACGGTTCAGTTGATTGGGAAGAACTCGAAGATAAGCTCCGTAAAGACATTTTAGATAAAGCCGCCGCCCATGATCCAAACTTTAAAGTTATTGAACCGAAAAAGACGAAAGTAACCATTGCATCCCTTGAAAATCCAGAGATCGCCCGTATTAATGCGATCCTAGACGAAACAGTCCGGCCAGCCTTGCAAATGGATGGCGGAGACATTCAAATTGTTGATTATTCCAATAATAAGGTAAAAGTTTTTTATCAAGGCGCTTGCGGCAGCTGTCCTAGCTCATCCATGGGAACGATGCAGGCGATTGAAAATATTTTAAAAGATCAGTTCAACCCAGAGATATCAGTAGAATTAGCAGAATCAATGTAAGGTATTCTCATGAAAAAGAATGCATTGCTCAATAAGAAGTGTAAGCCGTGTGAAGGGGAAACAACACCTTTAAAGAGAACACAGGCTAAAAAATTTCTAAAAAGCATCAGTTCTTGGAAGCTAAATTCCGATGGTAAAGTGATTTCAAAAGAATTTATAACAAAGAATTTCATCTCGGCAGTGAATTTTATCAGATCGATCGCTGAGATCGCTGAAAAAGAGAATCATCACCCTAACATTCACTTGGTTGGGTATCGAAATCTTAAGATCGAATTAAGTACTCATGCGATCAGGGGATTATCCGAGAATGATTTTATTCTGGCGGCGAAAATTAATGAGCTGCCTGTTGAATTGAAAAGCCGTGAAGCGTGAAACGTGAAGCGTGAAGCGCAAACAGTAGTTTGCTTCACGAACGACGCTTCACGCTTCACGAAAACAAGAGAAACAACATGTTTAAAATAAACCGTAAAATCGAATACGCGCTCATCGCGCTTAAACACATGAGCTCAAAGAACCCTGGGCAACTGACCTCTGCTAAAGAGATCTGTGATATTTACAAAACCCCCTTTGACCCGCTTTCCCGTGTTCTTCAGATCATGACCCAGCATCAGCTTTTGCAGGCAGAACAAGGAGCCAAAGGCGGATATCAGATCATAAAAGATCTCTCAAAGATCACGATGCGGGAACTCTCGACAATGATCGTTGGTCCGATCGAGATCGCAAACTGCTTTCACAGCGACTATTCACATTGTGAGATCAGTCACACGTGTCATATTATCGCGCCGATGCTTAATTTAAATGAATACATTAATAAACTTTTTTCAAATGTCGTTGTCTCGGATCTCATTTCATCTAAACATAATCAAGAAAAAAACATCCGCGAGAAAAAATTTGCAGAGAACATCACTCTCGCATTAAAGAACTCATAAGGAACCTATGCCAAAAACAGATGAAAAATTATTAAACGAAAAAACGATCGAAGAAAATACGCTTTCCAGCCGTGATTATAAATACGGTTTTTATACCGACATTGAAACCGATCGTATCCCCGCGGGTTTAAACGAAAAAGTCATCCATCTTATTTCAGATAAGAAAAACGAGCCGGATTGGATGCGCCAATGGCGTTTAAAAGCGTATCGGCACTGGGTAACGATGAAGGAGCCCAAATGGCCGAATTTTGAATACGGGCCAATTGATTATCAGGGCTTAAGTTATTATACGGCCCCAAAAAAATTTAAAGAAGGACCCAAAAGTATCAACGAGGTTGATCCAGAGCTAGTCAAAACCTTTGAAAAGTTGGGAATTCCTCTCTCAGAGCAGAAACGCTTGACTGGAGTTGCTGTTGATGCGGTTTTTGACAGTGTTTCCGTTGGGACAACGCATCAAAAAGAACTTGAAAAAGTGGGTGTTATTTTCTGTTCCATGACAGAAGCCGTCAATAATCATCCCGATCTAGTCAAAAAATATTTGGGTTCCGTTGTACCGTATTCAGATAATTTCTTCGCAACACTAAATTCCGCGGTGTTTAGCGACGGGTCATTTTGTTATATTCCCAAAGGTGTCCATTGTCCTTTGGAATTATCGACGTATTTTCGTATTAACTCCTCCGGTTCGGGACAATTTGAACGCACGCTCATTGTCGCCGAAGAGGGAAGCTATGTCAGTTATTTAGAAGGCTGCACGGCGCCAACGCGCGATGAAAATCAATTGCACGCGGCTGTCGTTGAATTAGTCGCTTTAGGTAAAGCCGAAATTAAATATTCGACCGTCCAGAATTGGTACGCAGGCGACAAACAAGGCAAAGGCGGGATTTATAATTTCGTCACCAAACGCGGCAAATGTGTCGGCAATAATTCAAAGATCTCCTGGACGCAAGTGGAAGCCGGATCCGCGATCACCTGGAAATATCCTAGCGTTATTTTACAAGGTGATAATTCCGTCGGAGAATTTTATTCGGTAGCCTTAACCAACAATCGCATGAAGGCTGATACGGGAACAAAGATGATCCATATCGGCAAAAATACCAAGAGTACAATTGTCTCCAAAGGTATCTCGACAGATGAATCAAACAATACGTATCGCGGATTAGTGAAAATCCTTCCGTCGGCCGACGGCGCGCGTAATTATTCGCAGTGCGACTCGATGCTTATCGGAAACAAATGCAGCGCTAACACGTTTCCCTATATTGAAATTAAAAATAACACAGCGACCATGGAGCATGAAGCCACAACCTCGCGCATTAACGCCGAGCAGATGTTTTATTTAAAATCCCGCGGGCTTGATATGGAGGCCGCAATTTCACTTATCATCAACGGATTCTGCAAGGATGTTTTCAAAGAACTCCCGCTGGAATTCTCCGTCGAAGCTGTGAAATTATTGGAAATGAAGCTGGAAGGTAGTGTTGGATAATTTGCGTCGTACGTGAAACGTGAAGCGTGAAGCGCTTGCAGACGCTTCACGCTTCACGTACGACGCTTCACAATAAAGCTTAAAGATAAAGGAATAGAAAATGATAGAAATTAAAAACCTACACGCAAAAATAAATGATACGGAAATCCTTAAAGGGATCAATTTAACGATCAATCCCGGCGAGGTCCACGCGATCATGGGGCCGAACGGTTCAGGAAAAAGCACACTATCAAAGATCATCGCCGGCAACCCTGAATATGAAGTGACCGAAGGAGAGATCCTTTATGAAGTCAACTTCAAAAAGATCAACCTCCTGGAGCTCGAACCCGAAGAACGCGCCAGAGAAGGCGTATTTCTCGCGTTCCAATATCCCGTCGAGATCCCCGGTGTTAATACATCTATTTTCTTAAGAGCAGCTTTTAATGAGATCTGTAAACATCAAGGTGTTTCCGAAATGGACCCGATGGAATTCGATCAATACCTTAAAGTAAAAATGAAACTCCTCGATATGGACGAAAAATTCACCAACCGCGCGGTCAATGTGGATTTTTCGGGCGGCGAAAAAAAACGTAACGAGATCCTTCAGATGGCGGTTTTAAACCCGCGATTTGCCGTTTTGGATGAAACAGATTCAGGCCTTGATATCGATTCGCTTCGCATCGTTTCAGATGGCGTCAACAAACTAAGAAACAAAAACAACGCGATCCTTCTGATCACGCACTATCAAAGGCTTTTGAATTATATCGTCCCTGACCACGTCCATGTCCTTATGAACGGAAAGATCGTCAAGTCCGAAGGCAAAGAATTGGCATTAACGGTTGAAGAGAAAGGCTACGACTGGTTGATCAACTAAAATGGCAGGAAAGAAAAAACCATCACGAACCAGACAAAGGAATACCACGATGCTTTCAACGACAGAACATGTTCCATTTATAAATAATTTCGAAGAATATTTCGAGAAAATAAATACAGATAAAGCAACAAAAGATCTCAATATCTTCCGCGAAAAAGCGCTTAAAAAACTGCAATCGCTTCAGGCCCCATCGACGAAAGATGAAGATTTTAAATACACGGATATTTCCCAGATCCTTAAAGAAAAATTCGCGCAGCCAGAAGCAAAAAACGTAAAAGAAAGTGCGTTTTTAAAAGAATTTACAAAAAACGATGCTATCCGGATCGTTTTTGTTAACGGGATCTTTGCAAAAGAGCTCTCACAGAACATAAAACACAAAGGGCTCACCGTCTTAGAAATTAAAGAAGCCTTAACAACGAACGCGGCGGATATCACTGCGTTTTTAAAAAAACAAAACTATGAAAAAGACACGTATTTCTTATCACTTAACAAAACACTTTTAGAAAACGGTGTTTTCATCAAGGTCGATGATAAAGTTATTTTCGAAGGGATCATCCATATCATCCACTTAAGCGCTGATGCGTCAAAAACTTTTCTGACATCGCCATACACGATGATCCTCTGCGGCAAGTCGTCTGAAATAACGGTCCTCGAAAGCCATATCAGTGAAAGTGATACAATGAGATATCTGGCGAATGCTTTAACGGAGATTGACCTCAGTGAGAACGCGATCATTCATTACTGCAAAGCCCAGCGCGAAAGTGCGGAAAGCTTTCATATCGGCAACACGCGTATTTATCAGCAAACAAATTCTAATTTCGATGGATTCTCCGTCATGAGTAGCGGCAAAATCACCCGCAACAATATGGATGTTTATTTAAACGGAGAAGGAACAGCTTCCGCGTTAAACGGGTTTTATTTTGGGCGAAAAGATCAAGTGATCGACAATCACACGAACGTCGAGCATTTGTCGCCGAATTGCACCAGCAATCAGCTTTACAAAGGCATTTTAAATGACGCCTCGCGCGGGATCTTTAACGGAAAGATCTATGTTCACCCGATCGCGCAAAAAACAAATTCGTATCAGCTTAATAAAACAATGCTGTTAGGCAAAGACGCCCGTATTGACACAAAACCGCAATTGGAAATTTTTGCCGACGATGTCAAATGTACCCATGGCGCGACGATCGGACAGATGAACGAAGATGAGATCTTTTATTTTCAATCGCGCTGTGTCTGTCGGCGAGATGCCGTCCGGATGCTTTCCAAAGGCTTCATTGAGGATATTTTAAGCACGATCAAAAATGAAGTGGTCCACGACAAGCTGATCACTCTGCTCGCACCGACCTTTGCGTCACTTTAATCTCTAGGAGCAATATGCCTTTCTCGCTTGAAAAGATCAAAAAAGATTTCCCAAACCTTACTATCAAGGTCCACGGGAAACCTTTGATCTATCTCGATAACGCGGCGACAACTTTCAAACCAAACAGCGTTATTGATACGATCAAAAAACATTACCGCAAAGAAACATCCAATGTCCATCGCGGTGTTCATTTTTTAAGCGAACAGGCAACGGCCAAATTTGAAGCCGCACGCGGGAAAGTCAAAACATTCTTAAATGCCGCCAAAACAGAAGAGATCATCTTTACCCGAGGGACCACGGAAAGCATTAATCTCGTCGCCAAAACATACGGATCCGCCTTTCTCAATAAAGACGATGAGATCATCATCTCCGAGATGGAACATCACTCGAACATCGTTCCTTGGCAGATGCTTTGCGAAGAAAAAGGGTGCGTTTTAAAGGTCATCCCGTTCAATGAGCAAGGCGAACTGATCTTTAGTGAATTTGAAAAACTTTTAAGCCACAAAACAAAACTTGTTTCCATTGTCTATATTTCTAATTCGCTCGGGACAGTTAATCCGGCAAAACACATGATCGACCTAGCTCATAAATATAACGCTGTTGTCCTTATCGACGGCGCGCAGGCCGTGAGCGACATCGAAATTGACGTTCAAGCATTAAACTGCGACTTTTTTGCCTTCTCCGGCCATAAACTTTTTGGCCCGACGGGCGTCGGGGTTCTGTACGGAAAAACTGATCTTCTTAATAAAATGCCGCCATTTTTAGGCGGCGGGGACATGATCGCATCTGTTACTTTTGAAAAAACAACTTACAATGTCCTTCCCTATAAATTTGAAGCGGGGACACCTAATGTTGCTGATGTGATCGGCCTTGGTGCGGCGATCGATTATGTTCAATCGATCGGACTAAAGAATATCCATGATTACAAACAAGATCTGCTTGCGTATGGGACAAAAGCCCTTACAAAAATCAATGGTTTAAGATTGATCGGCACAGCAAAAAATAAATCATCGATCTTGTCTTTTATTTTGCCGCACATTCATCCTCACGACATCGGAACGCTCGTCGACAGAGAAGGGATCGCCATTCGAACCGGGCATCATTGCACGCAGCCGGTCATGAAACATTTCAAAATTCCGGCAACTTCGAGGGCATCATTGTCATTTTACAATACAAAAAACGAGATCGATTCTTTAGTAAAAGCCTTAAAAAAGGTAAAGGACATTTTCAAATGACACTGGATCCCAAATCAGAACTTTATCAGCAAGTCATTTTAGAACACAATAAAAAACCGCGAAACTTTAAAGAACTACCTGAAGCCACACACAAGGCAGAAGGATATAATCCTCTCTGCGGCGATCACTTGACAGTTTATTTGAAGATCAGCAAAGATAATATTATCGAGGATATTTCTTTCGTCGGAGATGGCTGCGCGATCTCAAAAGCTTCCGCATCCATGATGACAACATCGATCAAAGGAAAAACTATCGATCAAGCAAAGATCATCTTTGAAGAATTTCATCAACTTGTAAATGGAAAATTAAATCCGGATAAAGTTAATCATTCCCTGGGAAATCTTGCGATCTTTTCAGGGATCTGGCATTTTCCGGCAAGAGTAAAATGCGCAAGCCTTTCATGGCATTCGATGAAGGCGGCTATGGCCAAAGAGAAGAGTGTATCGACTGAATAAAAAAGTTATAAGTTGTAAGTAATAAGTGGTAAGCAAAAATATCCACTTACCACTTACAACTTACAACTTACAACTTGCTATGAAGAATTCAATCCAAGACAAACTCCACCGCCCACTCCACGATGTCCGCATCTCCGTCATCGACCGCTGCAATTTTCGTTGTCCGTATTGCATGCCTTCTAACTTAGATTATAAATTTTTAGAAAAAAAAGATTGGCTAACGTTTACTGACATCGAAAGGCTCGTTAAATTATTTGTCCAATTAGGAGCGGTGAAAATACGCTTAACCGGCGGAGAGCCGTTGTTGCGGCCGAATTTACCTGACCTTATTAAAAAATTATCTCACATTCCTGAGATCGAAGATCTATGCTTAACGACAAATGGATCACACTTAATAGAACACGCTAAGGATTTAAAAAAAGCTGGGCTTAAACGTTTGACGGTGAGTTTAGACACAATGGATTCCCGGATCTTTAAAGTGATGAGCGGCGAAAAAGGATCGTTAAAAAAAGTTCTGGATGGAATAAAATCGGCAGAAAAAGCGGGTTTTGATTCAATGAAAATTAATGTCGTTGTGCAAAAAGGTGTCAACGATCAGACGATCCTTGATATCGTGAAATATTTTAAGAACACAAAACATTCCATACGTTTTATTGAATATATGGATGTCGGCAATTGTAATCACTGGCAGGAAGAATATGTCCTTCCGACAGAAAAGATCGTCGCCATGATCAATAAATTTTCCCCCATTGAGACAATTGAAAAAAGCTACTTCGGCGAAGTCGCCACTCGCTACCGCTTTAAAGATAACAGCGGAGAGATCGGCTTTGTTTCCTCCGTCAGCCAACCTTTTTGCCACAGCTGCACACGCTTGCGGCTTTCAACGGACGGAAAACTTTATACATGCTTATTCTCCAATGAGGGAACAGATATAAAAACTCCTCTACGGCTGGGAGCTTCCGATACTGAACTTCTAAAACTCATCCATTCAACTTGGGAGAGAAGGCAAGACCGCTATTCTGAAACTCGCAAAGAAAAACTCCTCACAACAAAAACCCCGCAAAAGATCGAAATGTTCCAAATTGGCGGTTAAAACTGAACCCTTTCGCGGCCGATTTATAACCATTGACTTCACATTTGTATTCGAGTAGTCTACTGACTAGATTGTAATAAGCTTTTTTCTCTTCCTTCAACTTGGAAATCGCATATTGCAGTTCTTTCCCACTAACACATTGTGTAACTTGGAACTTGCATGAAAAAAGATCCCCTTCGAATCTCTCAATACGCGGTTATCATTTTTGTTTTTTCTATTCTCATTTTTACAACCAGTCCTTCAGATGCCCGGCTAGAGAGGGAGCAGCAGGAAGGCTCGGAAGATGGTCAGTGCGGCGGTGGTTCAGCTTATTGCGGGAATGGTTTCTGCGATAGCGGGGAAACGTGTTCAACCTGCCCTTCGGAGTGCGGCATATGTTGCAAGTCAGGGTCTATTCCGGCTGAATTTGAAGTCACACAAGGCGGCGCAGGAACTTATCGCATCCCGATTGATATCCCTCCGGGATCGGCAGGAATGCAGCCTTCCTTATCATTAGTATACAGCAGTCATGCTAGAAACGGCGAACTTGGCATGGGTTGGCATGTCGAAGGGTTATCAGCCATTTCACGCTGTGCCGCCAATCTCGCCCAAGATGGTTATGTCGTTGGTATTAATTACGATAGCGCCGACCGTCTTTGCCTAGATGGACGAAAACTCATCGCGATCAGCGGAACCTATGGCGCAAATGGAACAGAATACCGGCTTGATCCAGATGACTTCACCAAGATCATTTCTTACGGCAGCGACGGTTATGGCGCACCCCAATATTTTAAAGTCTGGAGAGAAGACGGTAATATTTTAGAATACGGCGGAAACGTCTCCAGCAGCGAAGGGCGCATCGAACGTGTGGTTTTTACTTCTTCTACAGCAACTTTAAAAGGGGTCCGGCTTTGGGCCGTAAATCAGATCTCTGATCATACGGGAAAATACATGAGCTTTGATTATAGTGAAAGCAACACAACGTCAAGTTCAACAGGAGAATACTGGCTGGATTCAATTTCTTATACCTCAATGACTTGCGGAGATCTGAGCTGTTTAAAGCCGCCATATAATAAAATCACGTTTGAATATACTACGCGGCCAGACAATGATTCCATCTATCAATACTATTCAGGTGGACGAATGTTACCCACGAAAAGAATTAGCGCAATAAAAACAATGAAAGACATTGACCCTGTGACAGGAATTGGCACTGTTGTGCAAAGATATCTTCCTACATATGGAAGTCTAAGCCCGGTTACAAACCGATCACGATTATCAACTTTAGAATTATGTGCCGCTGATAGCACATGCCTCCCGGCAACATCGTTTCAATGGCAAAGCGAAGAAAGTCCCGCCTTCGCGCAACGGACTGGATATACGACAGTCGTAGGAACGACCACCGTTATGTTGACCCATGCGGGAATAATGACTGCACAGTCAATTGCTGAAGAAAATAAACCGACTGAAATGACGGCTGTGGCCGGAACGAAGTCTTTATTTGGATGGGCTAATCGATATGTATCTACCGCTAAATATGCTTTCGCAACAATGGGTCCCTTAAAAGCTCTTTTATTCTTAAATGGTATCGGAGGTATTCCCGTCGGAGCCGATACTTATGCCACTACTTCGACATCAAAATTAGTAGGTGATATTAACAATGATGGACGAGGCGATATGATTGTTATTCGAAAAGGATCTGCTTTCGGTCTTAATATTTTAGCCGACAGTTTAACCTATAATACTACGACAAAAGTTTATGATATCGTTAAAAACGGGACGGTTCTTTCGCTTTGGCACGCCGATGATATTTTTCTCTTTGCCGATGTGACAGGAGACGGGCGAACCGATATTATCAATATTTATTATGACGGAACCAATACTTCGGCGGCAGTGTATGAAGCTCAAACGGATCTAAGCTTTGCTCTTAAGTTTACGTCATTTCTGATTAACGGACCTTTTTCTTCGATTGCCTTTCAAGCGACAAACCTAAATGGAGACGGTAAGGCAGATCTCATTGGGTCTATCGTTTCAACGAGTGGCAGTTATTCCCGGATCCAATACCCGTTTATATCAAATGGAAGCGGCTTTACGAGTTATCCTTTAAATCTAGCTTTTGACGGGAACTCTAACAGTTTTGGGTCTTTTCCGGCATCTACTTCTGTTAAAGAATTATTAATGGACGTCAATAGTGATGGTTTAACTGATTATGTCTTTGTTCAGCCAGGCAGTACCACACGTATTGATGTTTTTACGGCAACTCCGCAGACAGCTACGGGTACAGCCAAATTTAAAAGAATAACACCATCGTCGGGATATACGGTTTCTTTTACCAGCGGCATTTCCGGACTTCAAAATTATTACATTTTACCGATGGATGTCAACGGCGACGGCAATGAAGATCTTGCTATGTTGGGTAATGTTGGCGGCTCGGCTATGCTTCAAGTTTACTTATCTAACGGGGAGGGATCAACATTTGAAAAAGCCACGACGACTTCTATAAATGTTGGCGCATGGGATACGTGTCAGGGTCGCATTTATCCAGGTGATTTTAATGGCGACGGCAGAGCAGACTTTCTTGTCATTGATCAGTCAATCCCTCGTGCGGATATTTATATTTCACAAGGAAGAGAAACAACTGTGGGGCCGATCTATACAAAGTATGGAAATCAGCCCTATTACTATGGTGACCAAACGGCAAGCTATATCATCCAGGATGTCAACGGCGACGGGAAAGATGATATAACCTCGGTCGATGATAATGCTGTTAATCTGCCTCTCTGTGGAGACCCGGCGGCATTTCCTTTTTTCACTTTTCAATCAGCCAATATTACACCTTCACAGGCGGCTCTCATTCAATCATTAACAGCATCAAATATGAACGCCTATATTTCCGTCTATCCAACAACCGGAGTTTTCCCGGACTTGATGACTAAGGCCGTTGATGGTTACGGAAAAACAACCAACATTACTTATAAACCTATTACCGATTCCAGTGTTTATGACGGCCATACCGATACTGTTATTGATAGCGCGACACGCAGCATTCAATCCTATCCTTATGTCGTTTCTTCTTACAATACTTCGAATGGCGAAAACCCGGCTTATCAGATCAACTTAAATTACGGCGGGGCAAAGTATCATGATAGTTATGGCTTCCTAGGTTTTGAAACAATGCATACAAATGATCCTCAAAAATGGCTCGAGGAACTTAGTTCCTATAATCAAAAATTCCCGTTAACCGGAACCCTGAATTCTTTTTTGCGCACCGTAAACGGCGGTCCTGTTTATAGCCAGACCAATTCTTGGACCTCTTGGAATTTAGGAGGCCGTTACACCGCAACATTAGCCAGTACACATGAAATATCTCAAGAATTAAACTTTAATATAGTTAATGATCTTCTAACCACCTATAGTTATGTTGGAAATTATTATCATCTTAATCAAATAACAAAACAGTGGCTGCTGGATAATAGGACGGAAACAACAACGATCAATTATATTGACGTTCCTAGCCCCGACTGGCTTCTTGGACTTCCGGCTGACATGACCATTGTCAATGCAGCACCTAACCAGAGTTCTCTACAACGCTTTATTGATTTCACTCCCAATCTTACCACAGGTCTATTAACTCAAAAAGCCGTGACAGGCCTGGGACCTTTGCCTTTGACTACGGATTATACATATGATACCTACGGCAATGTCACTGAAGAAAAAATATCAGGATCCAATATTACAACACAAACAACAAAATCTCCGTATGATACTTATGGACGATTCCCCACTTATGTCGAAAATCCAAAAGGCCAGCGCGTTACAGAAACCTTTGAACATGGATTCGGGAAACCGTTATCCTCTATCGATGCTAATAGCCTAGTATCAACGTGGGAATATGATAATTTAGGACGGGTCACAAAAGAGACATCGCCCGATACTACCGTTTCAACATGGAAATATTGTGAAAACGGAGTTACTCCATTATTTTCTTTTTATGTCAAAAAAGAAACCAGCGATTCTCCTTATCTGATCCAACAATTTGATGAATTAAGAAGGATCAGAAAGACAGAAACCAACGGATTTGATGGCAGAAAGGTCTATACCGACACTAATTATGATGCTCGTCAAAATTTATTAAGCCAAAGCCTTCCTTATTTTACCGGAGACCCGAGTTATTTAACTCTTTATGGTTATGATAATCTTGACCGGCTTGCTTCTGTTACAGAACCAAGCGGTGCCACAACGTCGATCGACTACAATGGCCGTGAAAATTTATCCAGCAATGTGCTTTATACAAATCAAGTCGGCAACAGCAAAACAGTCACTAATGGATTAAATCAAAAAACAAAAGTTTTATCAGACTCCCTGGGAAATATTCTTCAAGTACAAAATCTCGACACTCAAAATGCTCTTATTGGACTTGAGACTTATCTCTACAATCCTTTTAATGTTCCGACCAAATCTGCCGATATTTATAATAATCAATTAGTCATGGGCTATGATTCGTGGAATAGATTGACCTCGGTAACGGATCCTGATTCGGGATCCTCCAGTTATGGATATGATGTCCTTGGAAACCTCACCAACTACACCGGCCCTGACGGTTCAGCAAGCATGACGTATGATGCCCTCAACAGGATCCTAACATCGACGAGCCCGGAAGGAACTTCGCGATGGTATTATGATACGGCCATCCATGGCGTCGGGAAACTCGCTAGGGAAGAAGGACTTAACAATTACAGTAAAGATTTTGAATATGATGCTCTATCTAGGATCAATAAAATAAAACATACTATCGACACCAACATTTATCAATTATCAATGACCTATACGCCAACGAACAGCCGCTTAGAAACACTCACCTATCCGTTTAGCTGGCTTCAAACTAAAAATGTTTATACCGCCCTCGGTTATCTGCAAAAAGTTATCCGGGCATCTGACTCGTTTAAATATTGGGAAGTTACTAGCCGCAATGCTTCGGGTCAACTGAGCGCTGAGACGATGGGAGACGGTCAAAATACCGCCTTTACTTACGATCCGTTGCAAAGAACATTAAAAGGGATCAGCACAGGGACTTCAGGAAGCATTCAAAATCTCACTTACCAATATGACCTCTTGGGAAATGTCAAAGAACGAAAAGATGTTGCCCAAAATGTACGGGAAAATTTTAGTTATGATAGCCTTAATCGCCTGCTTGCGGCAGACATTTCATCCGGTAGCGGAAATTATTCCACAGATTTTGAATATGATGATATCGGCAATTTGATTTATAAATCCGACATCGGATTGCTTTTCTATGGAACATCAGCAGGACCGCATGCGTTAACTGCGACTGTCGGGCCTCCGGCTGTCGGCTATTCTTTCACCTATGATCCGGCCGGAAATCTTTTAAGTGACGGTGTACGCACCTTAACCTGGTATTCTTTTAATAAAATTCATACCATTGCAAAGACAGGCAGATCAATGACATTATTTTACGATCCTGACTACAACAAAATAAAGCAGGCAGAAACAGGACCAACTCTTACAAGATATTATGTGGATAAATATTTTGAACATGAAAGCACCGCCACAAATTTATATAAATACTATATTTACTCCGACAATTATCCTGTGGCTATTTATACATACAATCCAAATACCACCGTCTCAGACACAAAATATTTACACCGCGATCATTTAGCATCGACGGATACAATAACAAATTCTAACGGAACTGTTTCTGAGAAACTTAGTTATGACGCTTTTGGCCAACGCCGGAATTCCAATTGGCAGCCGGCAACTCCCACAAGTCAATCCATCCGAGGTTTTACCGACCACGAACATCTTGATAGCACGAATCTCATCGACATGGAATCCCGAATGTATGATCCGCGGTTCGGACGATTCATTAGTCCCGACCCGATCATTCCTGATCTTTACAACACCCAACATTTCAACCGATATAGCTATGTCAATAATAACCCCATCACGTTCATTGATCCATCGGGACATCAAGCTGATCCGCCCGGCTGGCACAGCAGTTTACCGGACGTCGTCATTACTGGAGAAAGAGGGGGAGGAAGCTCGTGGGATCATGATTCTATGAACCTTTCATTTGGTTATAATGGCGGTCAGACAGGTGGACCATTACCAGGAGGATCAAACATCAAGATGCTAACATCGCAACGCGAACTAACTGAAAAAAACCGAAGTGTTTCACAAGGCATTTTAAAAGCGCGTCGAAACCAAGAGTCCGACACTTTGGATGTAGCGAAAAAAACAGATAAATCTGAAATGGCACGAGAAGTAAAAAGAATTTTACAACAAGTTAAAAGTAATATTGAACCTGAAATTGCGTCTCAATCTCAATGGACATCCAGCACGCAAGCTCAAAAAATCCTATTACCGTTTGATTTTATATCCAGAGACCTCATGTTTTCAAATGGCTATCAAGATTTTAGTCGATCCTCGAATAAAGCAAGACAGCTTTCAAAATAAAAGAAGTGAATACGACAGACCAAACATCTCAAGACTACCACGTTAAGAAGAAAAAATAAATCTATCCCAAAGGCATCTCTTTAGAAACGACCATTGAAAATCGATGATTTCTTGGCATCCCGGATAAAAATATGTTAATATTGGGACTATGAAACTTAAAAACATCCTCTTATCCACAGGTATCTTGCTTTTACTGGGAACGACAGCTCAGGCAAAAGATATTGTCTATCAGTGGCAGCTGAGTAATTTTCCAAAGCATGAAGCATTGATCCCACAGACATTTTTAAAAGATCCTTTCAAATCCGTTCAAGACCCTAAAACCAACGAAGCTCTTTGGCTATGGCAATTAAAAGAATTTGATAAGTTAAGTAAAGATGAGGATATTGCTCTTCTATTAAAACAATTTGCACCGTCAGCAAAAATCCAACCCGGCGAGGACATTCTCGAGTGGCAGTTAAAAGAGTTTAAGAAAGTAAATGCGGACCTGACACCTGAAACGACTTTTAAAGAGTACAGCAAAAAAGAATCTACCAAATAATCTCTTTCGAATTTTTCCCGCGAAAATCCCCCACAAAACGCACCTCGCGCACTAAATCAATCTTAAAAGCGTCCTTAATTAATTTCTTCATCTGCTCGTGCAGATCATAAACATCCTGCGAACGGCAGCCGTTTGCCTTAACAATAATGTTGGCGTGTTTTTCATAAATTTTCGCGCCACCAACCGATAAGTTTTTACCGCCGGCCTCTTCGAGAAACCAGCCCGTGGCTTGACGTTTACCAGCTTGAGAGGTGGGCTCAATATTACGAAAAAAACTTCCCGCGCACGGATAAACATTTAGATCAGGATGTTTTTCATGACGGATCTTTAAAATTTCTTCACGCTCTTTTAAAAGAGCGTTTTTATCGCCCGGCGTTAAATGAAAACGCGCGGACACAACAATGTCGTTGGTTTCTTTTAAAATACTATTACGATAAGTAAACTGCAGTTTATCAGCGGAAACTTCCTTAATGTTCCCATTAAGAGATATTAATTTTACAGTCTTTAAAACATCCCCGACCTGTTTTCCAAAGGCCCCGGCGTTGCCGACGATCGCTCCGCCGACAGTTCCGGGAATTCCAGAGGTATAATTTAATCCTTCCAAATTATTGTCCGCGGCAAATTGCGCGAGATCATCTAAAACCGTACTCGCCGAGACGATCAAGTCGTTGCCGTCACGTTCAATAAGAGGAGTCGAACTTAAATAACGAATGACCGTGCAGTCAACGCCACTGTCAGACACAACGAGATTTGATCCGCCGCCGATAAGAATGAATTTTTTATTTTCTTTAACACAATCCTTTATGACATTCTCTAATTCGACGGGCGTTTGACAGCAGACAAGCGCTTTGCACGCACCGCCTAAACGAAAGGTCGTGTAATCGGACAAAGAGGCGTGAGGAATTATTTTTATGGAAGATTCTGTTTTCAATGTATTCCCTTAACAATTTTAACTTTGTGTCATTGCGAGGAGCGAAAGCGACGAAGCAATCTAATTAGATTGCTTCGCTCCCGTTGGTCGCTCGCAATGACACAGGAACTATCACCTAAGAAGCTCTGGCGTTCCTTCTTCAAAACGCGCCATTAAATATAAATAATCGGAAATGCGGTTCATGTAAACGATCAAATTTTTATTCTCAATTTCTTTTATTTCGATCAAATAAACAATCTTTCGCTCACAACGCCGGGCAATGGTGCGCGCGACGTCTAAGAACGAAGACGAGAGGACTTTGCCGGGAACGATAAAGGTTTTCGGGATAGGCGTAACATCAAACAAAGATTTAACTCGAATTTCAAATTCATCAAGCTTGGCATTGTCAATTCGTGAAGGAAGTTTAAGAAGTTTTTCTTTTGTCGTTGCCAGTTCAGAGCCAGCAATAAACAGTTCTTTTTGAAGAATAAAAATTTCATTCTTAATACGTTTTTTCTTGGTATGATAACGCGCCAATCCCAAAACACTGACGAGCTCGTCTAAATCGCCGTACGCATCCAGGCGAAGAGAAGTCTTCGAAACAATCTCTCCGGAAAAAAGGCGGGACGTGCCATTGTCGCCAAGCTTGGTTGTAATATTGATCTTCTTAGTCATGACAATTCACCCAGTGCGAAGAGGTATCAAAAAAATGTTCTTTTTTCCAAATAGGAACACGTTTTTTAACTTCATCGACAATGTAACGGCAAGCCTTAAAACCGGCGTCACGATGGGACGAAAGAACGCCAACCCTAATGGCTGTTTCACCAACTTTTAAACGTCCAACACGATGAAAACAATACATGTCAATAACGTCAAATTTCTTTTTGACTTCATTTAAAATTTTTTGCGCTTCCTTTTGGCACAACTCTGGCGCGGCCTCGTATGTTAACGCAATAACTTTTTTCCCCTGATGATCGTTACGCACTCGCCCTTCAAAAGAAACAAAAGCCCCGGCCGAGTCCAAATGAAAAGTCTTCGACAAATTTAATTTTTCCAACGGTTTTGAAGATAATTTAAACATTTTGGCAAGTTTGTGTCATTGAAAGCGACCAACGAAAGAGAAGCAATCTTTTAAAAGATTGCTTCGTCGCCGATGATTAAAACAGGAATGCTCCTCGCAATGACACTAAGTGGTAAGTTAATAAGTAATTTTCACAACACCGCATGTGATGGAACACTGACAGCTCAAGCGATTATTTTTATCCATGCCGAGATCAAGCTCTTCCTGATTCAGCTCGCTTAAATTTTCCGCGCCTTCAATAACGTCGATCTGGCACGTCCCGCAGACGCCAGAGTTACAGCTAAAGGGGATGCCTTGCTTTTCGCAGAGCGCATCCATCTTTGTCCCGTCGGGGATGTCGTATTCGATATTATCGATGATCAATTTGGCCATAATAAAACATCATTAAAAATCATGTCATTCCCGCGCAAGCGGGAATCCGGATCCCCGCTTGCGCGAGGATGACAAAAAAAGGAAAACCCTAAACTTTCGGCAAAGCAAAAACAATATTTTTCTCCGGATTCTCAAAACTATGCACTTTCGCAGTAGAAAAACGATCTTTAATACAATCGACGAGCTCATCGACAATGTTTCGAGGAACGCTCGCACCGGAACTAATACCAACTTTCGATCTTCCTTCTAAAATTCGCCAATCAAGCTCTTTAGCATCATCAATAATATAACTCGGCGTTCCAGCCTTTTCGCCCGTTTCACGCAGACGATTGCTGTTGGAACTATTCGGCGAGCCGCAAATGATAATGACATCGCAGAGCGCCGCCAATTCCTTGACCGCGTCCTGCCGGTTTTGCGTCGCGTAACACAGATCCGATCGAGGCGGGCCGATCAACTTCGGAAATTTCTTTTTTAATTTCTGGATCATCGCTGTTGTGTCATCAACGGAAAGAGTTGTTTGCGTAATGTAAGAAACTTCTTTGGCAGGATCAATATTAAGTTTATCAATATCATGATCATGCTCGACAATATGCAGTAATTCCGGATCAACATAGCCGGAAGTGCCGATGAGCTCCTGATGGCCGCGATGGCCGATTAAAATTGTTTCATATTTTAGTTCAGAAAATTTCACGGCTTCGTTATGAACTTTAGTCACAAGAGGACACGTTGCATCAACGAACTTCAGTTTGCGTCCACGGGCTTTATTAATAACGGAAGGCGGAACTCCATGCGCGCTGAAAATGATCCGCGCGCCCATCGGAACAGCATCGATATCTTCGATAAAAACAACGCCTTTTTCCTTAAATTCATTCACGACATACGTATTGTGAACGATATCATGATAAACATAAAGCGGCGCGCCGTATTTTTTTAACGCCTCATCAACAATGTCCACCGCAAAAGCGACACCGGCGCAGAATCCTTGGGTTTTAGCGAGATAAATGTCCATATTTTGGATTTATACTGTCCCTTAATACCTGTGTCATTGCGAAAAATTGCTTGCTGTATCAACGAAGCAATCTTTTAAAAAGATCCCTGCCTGCCGGCAGGCAGGGCTTCGTCTAAAACAAAAAAATACGCCTCGCGATGACACAGCAACGGATTTTAAAATCAATTGAATTCCGACTATTTCTTACCTATAATTGATGAAATTATAACACAAAACCCAACCTTGAAAAGTCTTTATTGCTATGGAAATCAAACGCCGTAAAACCCCGATCGTTAAAATTGACCATATTTCTCTAGGCGGATCATTTCCCGTTGTCATCCAATCCATGACGGACACGCCGACCGCCAATATTGAAAAGACTGTCCAACAAACTGTTGAACTCATTGAAGCCGGATCTGAACTCGTGCGCTGGACAGTCAACGATGACGCAGCGGCTAAAGCGGTTCCTGAGTCGATCAAGATCATCCGCGATAAAGGCTACAAAACGCCCATCATCGGCGATTTTCATTTTAACGGACACACATTACTTTCCAAAAATAAAGACTGCGCCAAAGCATTAAGTAAATACCGAATCAATCCCGGCAACGTCGGGAAAGGCGATCGTCATGATGAAAATTTCTCGAGCATCGTTAAGATCGCCGTGGAGCATAACAAAGTGGTGCGCATTGGTGTCAATTGGGGATCGCTTGACCAGGAACTTCTAACAGATTTAATGGATAAAAACGCCAAATTAAAAAAACCGAAAGAAGCGCAAGAAGTCATGTATGACGCGATGATCCAAAGCGCGTTAACCAGTGCTGAACTCGCCCAAAAATGCGGGCTTAAAAAAGATAAGATCGTCTTAAGCGTAAAAATGTCCATTTTGCAGGATATGGTCAATGTTTATCAACGCCTCGCGCAAAAATGTGATTATGTTCTTCATCTGGGATTAACCGAAGCTGGAGGAGATGTCCAAGGGATATCGTCGAGCTCAGCGGCCTTAGCTATTTTATTGCAACAAGGAATCGGCGATACGATCCGAGTTTCCTTAACACCGCAGCCAAATATTTCGCGCGCCAGAGAAGTAGACGTTTGTAAAAATCTTCTTCAATCCATGGGATTACGTTATTTCGCGCCAAGTGTAACAAGTTGTCCCGGCTGCGGACGGACATCGAGCAATTATTTTCAATATCTCGCCCGTGACATCAACGAACATATCACTCGCAGCATGCCGATGTGGAAAACAAAATATCAAGGCGTTGAAAAATTAAAGATCGCCGTTATGGGATGTGTCGTCAACGGCCCCGGCGAAAGCCGCCACGCCGATATCGGCATCAGCCTGCCCGGCGCATCCGAAAAGCCGATGGCACCGGTCTATGTTGATGGGAAAGAACTAAAAATGCTCAAAGGTGATAAAATAAAAGAAGAATTTGTAGATATATTAGAAGATTATCTCAGAAAGAAATTCAGTAAATAAGACAACATTAAGGAAAGATGATCGTGCTTAGAATTATCAAAGAAAAAGCAACCGAAGAACTTTTGAAAGAAGCCGCCAAAGACCTCGATGGATACATCAAAGTCGTCGTCGATATTAAGCGCGGGATCCTTTCCGCCGGCGGAACAAAACATGTTGACGGTGAACAGCTTTTACTGCAAAATGGCAGTCGTCAAGAAGATCTCTGGGGCGGCGGTCTCGACCTTGAAACAAGCGGAATGGATTTTGATTCAATGATCAATATCAGACCAAGTCAAAATAATCCAAGCCGAGAAATTTTAGATCAAAATATTCGATCTCAAGTTGAAGCAATAACCAGAAAAATACTGGAGATAAAAAAATGACTGCTTCTGATCTAACTTTAAACATTGCCGTAAACCTGGGCCGAACATCACGCTGGGCCATGGAAGGAAAAGAGAACCGCATCCGGCAATTTCTAGATGAAACTGAAAAATTTGTCACAGAACTTGAAAACGCGCCCAAAAAAAAAGAGTTTCTTCATACCTTCGAAAAATTCAAAAGTGATTTCGTAAAATTAAAAAACAACATCGCGTTAAATGCTGATTGGGCTGAAAGCATGCTAACATGGGCGAACATATTAACTCATCGAGCGAAATTAGCCTAAGGCAAAAATAATCTCAATGAAAATCCGAAAAATATCCTCACGGCTACTTCTAATACTAGCAACTCTTTTGTCACTGCAAAAGATCGCACCGGCAGACTGCACAGATTCACCACAAAAGATCATCGAGATCGCGCCGACCGATTGCCGTTTCCACGATCCCAAAAAAGATAGCGGATTACGAAAAGCCATTGACCAAGCTTACAAAGACAGATCAAAAAAAGCCAAAACCCCCGAAGAGAAAAACAAAATAAAGGAAGAGAAAAAAGCAGTCCTTGAAAGCTATTTTGGCCTGATCATTGAAGCCTTCGATCTTTTCGGAGAACGGCGGACATTCTTTTATGCCACACAAAACGCCGCCGATTGCCAGAAATTCGAACGCGCCGTCAAAGTAAACCGCCCGATCACCAAAGCCTGCTGCGACAATTCCCTCGATGCGCCATGTCTGTTGGGGGTCAAAGAAAATATTTACGACTTACCGGAAGAATACAAGGAAAGCATCCGGGATAAGATCATTATTAAAAATGAATAAAACTTACTTTCTCATCCCCACCAAAATGAAAATTTAATTGCCCGCAGGAAGTGAGAATGTTATACTTTGCCTATGTTTTCAACTGCAAAGACCTCTTTCCCTATATTATTAGATAAAGCAACTATAAAAAAAAGCTTCATCGCGCTCCTACTACTTACCGCAACTATCACTCTCAACTCACCTGCGTATGCGGACACGATAGTCAATTCTGACATCACATCAGACACCACATGGACAATAGCAAACAGTCCCTACATTGTTACTGCTTCTGTAAAAGTACGAGGTTTAAACCCTAATCAGAGCGCAGTGCTAACGATCGAAGCTGGGACAACGATCAAGCTCAATAACTCTATAACTTTACAAATCGGGTATAAGAGCGGGAGCAATGAGCATTATGGGGGATTAGTAGCAATAGGGACAAGCACGGAAAAGATCACGTTTACAAGTAATCAAACAGCAGGGCAATGGTATGGAATAAGTTTCACAGATCAGGCAATAGATGCCAGTAGTATCCTAGAACATTGTATTGTGGAGAAAGGAGGGTATGCCGCTAATGGGATTGTGGCAATAGATCAGTCTTCACCAGTTATACGTAATAGTCAGATTCAGAATAGTTATAGTACGGGTTATGGGATCAAGGTGACTGGGGCAAATGCCCTACCAGTTATTGAGGCTAATACGATAAATAATAACGCAACCGGAATGTATTTACTCGGTGGCTACGCTGGGACGATAAGCAATAACACATTACTATCCAATACAGTTGGGATCTATGTTCAGGATGTCGATCCAACAATAAGCGGGAATACCTTTGATAGCAACACAAGCTACGCGGTAAAGTTGACAAACGCGTATCCACAGAATTTAAATAACAATACCTATGTCAGTAATGGAAACGGTAATGGGATAAACGGGCAAGGAAATTTTACACGCAATGGGACATTAAAAAAGTTAAGCATACCATATGTATTTGATACCTTAACAGTGCGTGGATTGAATGTTGGACAGAGCGCGGTAATGACAATAGAAGCTGGGGCGGTAGTTAAGTTAAATAATAGTGCAACTTTACAAATCGGGTATAAGAGCGGGAGCAATGAGCATTATGGGGGATTAGTA